>JBJXFX010000115.1:0-18431 GCA_046152925.1 Dehalococcoidia bacterium | reverse complement strand
CCTCGAAGCTCTCGAGCACGAGGCCGCCGGCCTCGAAGAAGGCGTTGGGCTCGCCCGTGACCGGGATTTCGTGGACGACGACCTCCGCCCCGGCAGCGATGAGCTTGTCGCCGTGGTGCGCCTTGCGATAACCGATGTCGAGCCGCATCGCCTGCATGAAACCAGCCATCGTTTCGGCGGTGCCCTCAGGCCCATAAACCTGAAGCGGCCGGTCCGCGCCGTTCGTCCAACGTTGGAAAAGGAAGTCCGGGATGTCGGTGATGTGGTCGCTGTGCATATGCGACAGGACGAGGACGCCGACATCCTTGGGGAGCACGCCCGACGGGATGACGCGGCGCGAGGAACCCCAGCCGCAGTCGATCATCACGTGGGTGTCGCCGGCGATGATGACCTGGCTGTTGCCGCAGCGGTCGGGGCTTTGCAGCGGCGCGCCAGTGCCCAGGAAAACGATTTCGAAGCGTTCGGCCATCGCCCGATGGTGAGCGGGGCGTCCCCGCCGGTCAACCGGTCCAGCGGGAACTTCCTTCCTCGCCGTTTCGTTCCTTTCAACATGAGACGGGCAGTGACGACATTCCGGTGTGACGCCGTGCGCTGGCTAGCGGCCTTGTGCTTCGCGGGATTGGCTGCCTGCGCAACAGCGGCTTGCCACTCAGGGGCAGCGCGCGAGGATCCAGCGATGGCACTCCGTGTCGAATGCCCGGCGGTTGGGCCCTCGGGACAGGACACCACGGGCGCTGTTTGTCTCGACGCGACCGCTGATGAGGGGCCTTCGT
The DNA here is from genome assembly GCA_046152925.1 of Dehalococcoidia bacterium. Taxonomy (GTDB): domain Bacteria; phylum Chloroflexota; class Dehalococcoidia; order Tepidiformales; family Tepidiformaceae; genus CAMAUF01. Next base: position 17,658 of record JBJXFX010000115.1, on the reverse strand, counting down.
CGCCGGGCTCCTTCGGTCCGTACCGGATCTGGCCGGCCGGGGCGCCGTACATCGAGCGCACGGGATCCTCCCCCGACCCAACGGAAGTCGTCACACTAACGGAGGTGACGCAGATTCAAGCCTCAGGCTTGTACGTGGCTCCCGTTCGAGGCTTTGAGGAGGTGGCGGTCAGCCAGACGCTCGTCGTTGGAGAGGCGCTCCAGACGGTGGCCACCTGGCGAAGGCTGAGCGACGGCCAATCGCTCGTGGTAGGGCTCACGCGCGTGGCGGACGACTGGTTGCCCTTGGATGTCTACCTTCACCCCGCGGACAGCCCCACGATCGTCGAACCAACGATGCTCGATGGCCGTTTCGCGATCACCGAGCGCACGAGTGCGGCATGGGGCTCGCGGGCGATCCCGCCGCTGACGGTCCAGGTCTGGCTCGGTGGGCGCCAACTCTCGCTGGAGGCGCGTGGGCTCCAGGAGAGCGAATTGCTCGACGTCGCCCGCGCCATCCTCGCCTCCCGCTGATCCCGGCTAATAAAACACGCCCTTCGCGGCCAGGTCGGCCATCTCCTCGTCCGAAATCCCGAGTTCGCCACGAAGGATCTCGTCGGCGTGTTCGCCCCACATCGGGCCGCGACGCAGCGGCAGCCGCTCGCCGTCCCAGAGCACGGGCTCGTGTTGGAGGACGGCCGTCACGCCGGTGGGCATCTCCAGTTCCAGATAGTCGCCGTTCATCGCCGTATCGCGGCCCAGCAGCTCGCCGAGGTCTTCCACTGGGCTCGCGGGGACGCCAGCCGCCTGGAGTATCGCCGACGCCTCCCAGTTGCCGTGCTGGCGCGTCCAGGCGCTCAGCGCGGCTTCGATGGCGTCCACCGCCGCAAGCCGGCCGGCAACGCCGTCCGGCCCCGTGATGCCCGTGACACGGCGCAGGGCCGCCCAATCCGCATCGTCGCGGCAGGCGATCGCGACCCAGCGGTCGTCGCCAGCGCTGGGGAAGACGCCATGGGGCGCCATCCGCGTCGACCGGTTGCCGTTGCGCTCGGCCGCCGGCCCGCCGTTGAGGTAGTCGATCAGCTCGGTGTCTAGGAGATGGACGCCGGACTCGTACTGCGACACTTCGAGGCATCGGCCCTCGCCGGTCTGGTTGCGTTGGTGGAGCGCCGCCATCACCGCGATCGCGCCGAAATACGGCACCGTGAAGTCGGTGTGGAGCGTCCCAATCCCGATGGGGTCGCGGCCCGCAAAGCCCGTGAGGGCGCCGATGCCGCTGGCCGCGACCATGCCGTTGCCGTAGCTCCGCCAGCCCATGTTCGGCCCGCTAATCCCCATCACGGCCAGGTTCGCCACGATGATCCGCGGGTTCAGCGCCTTCAACGCTTCATACGAAAGACCCCACCGGTCGAGCCGGTCCGGCGTGTAGTTCGACGTCACGACGTCGGCGGTCGCCGCCAATCTTCGGACGATCGCGAGGCCGTCCGGCGTGTTGAGGTTCAGGGTGACAGCGCGTTTGTGGGCGTTGCAATCCTGGTACTGGCCCATGATCTCCCAGCCCGTCGCGCCCGGCGGCCGCACGCCGATGTAGCGGATCGGGTCGAGGCGGTATTCGGACTCGACCTTGATCACGTCGGCGCCGAGGTCGGCGAGGAGCCGCGTGCCGAGCGGACCGGCGATCGCCCAGCAGAAATCGAGGACACGCACGCCCTTCAGTGGCTGCCTGTTCGGCGTCGCGCGCGGGCTCGAAGACGCGGGCCTCGGCTCCGGCAGCGGGGCGTGTTGGCCAAGCGCCGGCGCTGGGTTCGCCTGCGTGTGCCAAGCGTTCGAAAGGAAGGCGGAGCGCGGCACACGGACAGGGTCGTCGAGCTGCGCGTGCCAGACATCGTGGTAGAACCCGCGCGCGTTGAGATGCACGTCGTTGGCCAAGTCCTCGAGCGTGTTCACAGGCAGCGTCAGGAGGCCACGTCGCTGCCCCTCGTCGATCACATCCTGGCGGGTGTGGCGGCGGCAAAGCTCCACCGTGACCGCCGCCATCGTCGCCCCATTCAGCGCCCGATACAGGCCGTCGGCCCATTCGGGGCCTGAGAGCTCCGTGTTTCCGAGCGCGGTCTCGACCCAATCGACGTACTTCGGCCAGTTCGGAGGGTGGATCGTGAAAGAAATCCAGCGCCCGTCGCCGCATCGGTAGATCGACCACGGCGTCATCGGCTGGTGGCGCGTCGGGACGCGGCCTTGCCAATGGAGCCAGTTCGCGTTTGATGTCTGGATAGTCGTGAAGTTCACGGCCTCCTGAAGGCTGACGACCGCCCTTCCCGGCCGCCGCCCGGCCCTCGCCTCCATGACCAGCGCCAGCGCCATCTGCGCCACCGTGAGGCCGCACTGCTTGTAGGCGAGCTCGCCCTTCGGATGGTTCGGCGGCTCGTCGCCATGACCGCTGACGACGACCAGGCCCCCTGCCGCGGCCCCGATCAGGTCCGTTGCCTGTTCGTCCGGGGCGCCGCGACGGAAGACCGCCTCGACGAGCCCAGGGCCGCCCTCGGCGGCTTCGAGCCTGTCGAAGAGGCCGCGCACCCGCGGATCCGGGCGCAGCGGGCCGACCACGACGTCGCTCGCCAGTGCGAGGCGTTCGACGGCCTCCCACGACGCCGGATCGTCGAGTTCGAGTGCGACGCTCTCCTTGCCCCCATTCAAGAGCAGGTGCGCCAGCGATCGCTCCAGGCCCGGTTCGCCGCGGAGGAACGGGCCGCGCGCGCGGATCGGGTCGCGTACCGGGTCTTCGACCCGGATGACGCGCGCGCCGAGCTCGGCCAGCAGGCGCGTGCCGAAGACGGTCGCTTCGTCGCCAAGGTCGAGCACGACGACATCATCAAGCGGCAGCGGTCCGCCGAAGCGGGACCAGCCCGCGGCTGGCTCAGAGGACACGGACGAGCCACTCCTCCATGTCCCGGCGGGCGCGGCGGGCGACCCCCGTGCCAGGCACAATGCCGTCGAAGCCGTGCGGGGCGCCGGGATACACGTGCAGCTCCGTCGGCACTTCGGCAGCCGTCAGGCGCATGGCGTATTCGACATCCTCGCTGAGGAAGCCGTCGAGGGCGCCCACGATGATCAGCGCTGGCGGCAAGCCCTTCAGGTCGGTCGCGCGGCTCGCGGCGGCGTAACCGGGCACCTTGTCCGTCCCGGCGAGCGGGCCAAGGTAGGCGGCCCAGCCATACCGGTTGGCGGCCGGGTTCCAGATGGGCACCTCCCACTGGCTCGAGACCGAGGTAACCGTGTCATCGATCATCGGGTAGATCAGGTTCTGGAAGGCGAGGGGCACCTCGCCGCGATCGCGGGCGAGCAGGGCCAGGCCAGCGGCGAGCCCGCCGCCGGCCGAGGCGCCAGAAATGCCGAGCCGCTTCGGGTCGACGCCGAGCATCGCGGCGTTCTCATAGGTCCACTTGAGGCCCACATAGCAGTCCTCCAGCGGGCCGGGGTACGGCGTCTCGGGCGCGAGCCGGTACTCGACCGAGACGCCGACACAGTTCAGCTGCACGCACCACTTGTCGAAGCGGAGGTCGTCCATCTCGTACGTCCCGAGGATGTAGCCGCCGCCGTGGATCGAGTAAATGCAGGGCAGCGCGCCGGTCGCGCCCTTCGGCCAGTGGACGCGGACGACCACGTCGGGCGAACCAGCCGGGCCGCGCACCAGGTAATCCTTGCGCTCCACCGCGTCCGAAAGCTGGATGGCAGCCATCTGCAGGTTCCGCTGGTCGCGCAACATGGGCAGGGTTTCGGCGCTAATGGTGCCGCGGGCGGGCATGGCGGCCAGCGCCTGGGCGATCTCGGGGTCAAGCAGCTTCTGGACATCAACCACTGAGGCGTCCTCCGAACAGTGTGCGGGCGCGCACGCGCGCGCTGTGCGTGTTGGCGGCGAGCTTAGCGCGGCGCGACTTGTGCGCCACGCACGAGGCGGCCCGGGAGTGAACCCGTGTGCTCGCCATCTTCGAACGTCACCGCACCACGCTTGACCGTGTAGCGATACCCCTCAGCCCGCTGCAGCAGGCGCTTGCCGCCGGCCGGCAGGTCGTAGTGCATCTCCGCGAAGTTCGAAAGCGGAAAGTAGAGCATGACGGCGCGATCAGCCCGTCCCACGTCGCCTGCCATCGTAGTGCGTGTGGATGTCGACGAAGCCGGGCGTCACCAGGAGGCCATCAGCCGCGATTTCCCGCGCCCCAGCCCCGACGACCCGACCGACCTCGGTGATCACGCCATCCGAGATCGCGACGTCCCCGGTGAACCTCGGGTTGCCCGTCCCGTCGACGATCGTCCCTCCGCGAATGACAAGGTCGTGCATGGTCGCCTCCACATGTGTCCGTGTGGCGGGCACAATACGCCCGAGCGAGCGAAAATTCGAGGCCTGGGACGAATCCTAACCCACCGGCTCGAGCAACACGGTCTCCCCGCCAGGGTCGTAAACGATCAGCATCGACCGGAGGACATCGAGCCCGAGGCGGGCCTGCCGCGGAGGGCCATCCAGGAGGACGAGCTCGCACAGCACGGCGGCCGGCCGTCCGTCGTCGTGCTCGAAGCGCAGGATTGCGGCGAGTGCCATCCCAACGACAAGTCGCCCGCCTGGTAGATCGAGCAGCGCCGCATCGTCTGGGGGTGGTAAAGACGGGGGATCCAACTCGAGATCAGCGAACGCAAGCGATGTTCGACCGGCAACGAGATCGAGGCCGAAACGCACATCGCGGCGGGAACCAAGCGCCGGGACCCAAACTTCTACTTCGACCGTGGGCTGGCGGGTTCGGGCGTTGACGGCTCCCTCGATCATCGGGCTACAGCGGGACGTGCGGAATCCGTATGCTCGACGGCTGCTGTGTCCCGATCGAGTCCGAGCGCGTCCATCTGAGCGAAGAGTGCCTGCCAGGTGGGGGCGACCGCCACAACCTGGCAGTGTTCGACCGCGATCCATGAATCTGGATAGCGATCCCAGACCTCTTCGCTCGAGGCGACCAGGAAGTTGGCCCTGGACTGCTGGCGTTTGCGGCGACGCTCTTCGGGGTCGCCGAAGACGGCGTCGACCTCCTCGGGCGTCATCGTGTTCACCGCGCCATCGCGGTCCGTGAAATGATAGAGGCCGTCCTTGAACTCGATGCTTGCACGCGCCATGTCTTAAGCATGGATCGCGGCGAAGGGCGTTTCAAGCATCGGCGCGGCGCACGCGGGCCTGTACGTGAGCCAGCGTTACTTGGAGGTCCGGGAACCTCTCCCGGATGATGCTGTAGACGGCTCGCGCCTTCTCCTCGTCGTACGTGTGCGGTGTCTCGTTCCGCGCCTGGAGAAGTGCCAGCCACACCGTCTCGTCTTCGATGATCCCGGCGGCGGAGGCAGATCGGATGGCCTCTCGCGGCGTCGCTGGGTCGAGCCCTTCGGCGAGAAGGACGCGACGGAACGTCTTCCAGAACAGTTCGAAGACGAACTCGAAACGCTGAATTGTGCCATCTATCGCGAGACGGGAGCTTTCCGGCTCCTCAAGCGCCTCGGCCAGCCGGTCCACGGCTCGCGTCAGCTTGGCCAGGCTTCGCTCAAGCGTGGGGTCGGGCATAGAGCGTCACCCCCTCGGCAAGGATCTCGTCGCGAAAGTCGGCGGACGCACGGTCCAGCCGCACCACGTCAATCAGGAGCAGCGAATCCGCCTCCTCCGCCAAGGTGAGGACGCGGTCCCACGCGCGGACATCCGCGCCCGGCGCCTCGACCGCGAGGTCCACGTCCGAGCGGGGCTGCGCCGTCCCTTTCGCGCGCGAGCCGAAGAGGATGACGCGCTCGACACCCGCGGCGCTCGACAAGCTCCGCGATCCCGGGCGGGAGGGCCACCACGCGTTCCACGTCACCAAGCATACCGCCTATGCAAGCGGCCGGGCCCTATGCGTCCGTTATCCCTGGCACCGGGTAGGCGCGGGCGAACTCCGCCACCTCTTGGCGCACCGCTTCGCGGACGCCGTCGCCGTCCGGGTCCTTGAGCACGCGCATAATCCAGGCCGCGACGCGCTGCATTTCGCCCGCGCCCATCGCCCGCGAGGTCAAGGCCGCGCTCCCAAGGCGGAGTCCGCTGCCGACGAACGGCGAGCGTGTGTCGTTCGGGATAGTGTTCTTGTTGGTGATGATCCCCGCGCCCTGGAGCGCGTTCTGGGCCTTGAGCCCGCTGATCCCGACCGAGTTGCAGTCGGCGAGGATAAGGTGGTTGTCGGTGCCGCCCGAAACGAGCCGCAGCCCGAGCGACTGCAGTGCCTCGGCGAGCGCGGCGGCGTTCGCGACAATCTTCGCCGCATAAACCTTGAACTCCGGCCGCAGCGCTTCGCCGAAGGCCACGGCCTTGGCTGCGATGCTGTGGACGTGCGGGCCACCCTGCGTCCCGGGGAAGACCGCCTTATCGACCGCTTCGGCGTGCTCGATTTTCGAGAGGATCATCGCGCCACGCGGGCCACGCAGCGTCTTGTGCGTCGTCGAGGTGATGAGGTCCGCGTAGGGCGCGGGCGACATATGCGCGCCGCCCGCGATCAAGCCGGCGATGTGCGACATGTCGACCATCAGCAGCGCGCGGCTCTCCTTCGCGACGTCCGCGAAGGCGGCGAAGTCGATCGAGCGCGGATAGGCCGTGTAGCCCGCGACAATGATCTTGGGCTTGCACTCGAGCGCCTGACGCCGGACGGCCGCCATGTCCAACGTCTCCGACTCGCGGTCCACCGTGTAGGGCACGATGTTGTAAAGCCGCCCGCTGAAGTTGACGGGGCTCCCGTGCGTGAGGTGGCCGCCCTGGTCGAGGCTCAGGCCCATCACGGTGTCGCCGGGCTGGATGGTGGCGAAGTAGGCCGCCATGTTCGCCTCGGCGCCCGACGTCGGCTGGACGTTCGCGTGGTCGACCTTGAAAAGCTCCTTGGCCCGGTCGATGGCGAGGGATTCGACGCGGTCGCTATGGACGTTGCCCGCGTAGTAGCGCTTGCCGGGGTAGCCCTCCGCGTACTTGTTGGTGAAGACCGAGCCGGTCGCCTCAAGGACGGCGGCGGAGGCGTAGTTCTCGGACGCGATCATCTCCAGGGTTTCGACCTGGCGGACGCGTTCGTCGGCGATGATCGCGGCGACATCGGGGTCGTGGCGGCTGAGCGCGGACATAGCGGGCTCCGGGTGGCGGTAGTGGTGTGCCTCCGAGGGTACCAGAACGTGCGCTCGAGGTTAGCTCACTGCAGGAAGGCAGGCGGGGCGGTCACAGCTCCATCCCGGCCAATCCCAGAGTCCACCACCACGCGTCGCTTCAGCGGCCCTCCTACCAGCGGTTCGGTGGCGGCGTGTCCACGAAGGCGTGGCTCGGCGGGTTCTTGAGGTTGTCGTAAGCCTGCTCGGCCAGCGGCAGCGGCGTGAGGTTGTACAGGGCCGTTCCGACGCCCTTCCCGTCGTAGAGATCCTTCACAAAGAACCCGGCTCCGATGATCACGAGGCCCTTCTTCGCGAACGGAGCGAGCGCTGCGAGCCTGCCGGTCGTAGCCACAGTCGGGCAGGCGGAGCGCCCAGCCGTGATCGGCACGTTCTTCCGCCAGACTGGCCGGAAGGTGGTGAGGCTCTTGGGCTTCCCCTGTAGCGTAACCGGCGCGCCCTTCGTCGCACCGATCCGGCCCGACCAATCGGACGTCCGCATGGCCGGGAGGTTCTGGCTCTTTGGCCTCGCCCAACGAGCCTTGTCCCGGGTTGCAGTCAACAGTTGCTGTTCACGTTCGAGGTTGTACGGCGTGGGCTTCAATCCGTCGTAGTCGGCGAACGTGATCGGATCGTTGAAGGCGTACTCGTACGCGTTGGTACTCGAGATCACAGGGTCGACCGTCGTCCAGCGCCCGATCTCAGCGTCGTAGTCGCGTGCACCGAAGCGGACGAGGCCCGTCAGCGGGTCATAGAGGCCGCCGGCGAAGCCAAACGGGACGCGGACGAACGAGCCGTCGACCCAGTCGTCGGTCACGCGGCCGTACTCATCGTGCTCCATCCGCTGCACGACCGTGCCATCCGCCGCATCGACCACGAAGCGCAGGCTGCCGAGGTGGTCGGTGATGATCCGGTAGGTGCGCCCGCCCTGGACAACGTAGTCGGGCACGTTCACGCCCGTCGCGTAGACGAAGCGGCTGATGAGCCCGCCAGACCCGTCCATCTCTCCGGCGATCGCCAAGCCGCCGTCGTACACCCAGCCCTGCAGGAGGACGCCGTTCACCTTGCGGCCAATCCGGCGGCCCGTCGGGTCGATCAGGAAGTTGACGTCGTCGCCGTTTGGCAGCTCGACCTGGAGCAAATTGCCCAGCTCGTCGTAGCTGTACGTCGTCGTGTCCGCGCCATTGACCTTCGTGACGAGGTCTCCAGCGAGGTCGTAAGTATAGGTGTTGCCGTTGTAGGTCAGCAGGCGATCCTGGTCGTCGTAGGTCCCCGTTTCGCTGCCGGGGCCGGCCAGCCGGTTGCCGTTGAGGTCGTAGGTGTAGGTCGCGGTCACGACGTTGTTCGTTTCGACGGTTTCGAGCCGGCCCGCAGCGTCATAAGCGTAGTCGTAGGTCGTCAACGTGCCGAGGATCGTTTCCGCCTTCGTGGTGATCCGGCCGAGCTTGTCGCGGGTGTAGACGACGTCGTAGAACGTCGTCCCGGCGTCCGCGGAGGTGTACTGCGCCGTCTCAGCGAAGTCGTTGTAGGCCCAAGTGTCCGTGATCGTGTCCAGCGTGGCGCCCGTCAAGAGCCCGTTCGTGGCCAAGGGAGTGAGCGTCAGCGCCCCCGCGGCGGTGAGGAGGTCGTCGTCGTCGTAGGTGTAAGTGATGGCGTTCGCGCCGTTCACCGACTGGGAGACGACCCGGAAGTTGTTGTCATACCCCCAACTCACGGAGCCGTTGATTGGGCCGGCCCAGGTCTCGCTGCTTTGGAGCGCGCCGAGGTAGCCATAGTTCACGGTTTGGGTCGCCGACCCGGAGCCTTCGGGCGGGCCGGAGATGCTGCTGAGGAGACCAGTCACCGGGTTGTAGGTGAAGGTAATCACGCCGCGCGAGAAGGTCATCGTGGCGAGGCGGCCAGCGCTGTCGTACGCCATGTCGATGGTCAGGCCATCGGGCCGCACTTCCAGGTCGAGCTGGTGGTCGCCGTTGTAGACGTAGCTGGTCGCCTCGTTCGAGGGCCCAAGGTCGGGCGGCAGGTAGTCGGTGACTTGGTCGATTTCGTTGTAGACGAAGGTGTGGGCCGGCTTGCCCGGCGGGGTGAGGGTCTTGAGGTTGCCGTTCGCGTCGTAGGTAAAGAGCACTTCGCGCGCGCCGGGCAGCAGCTGCTTCGTCACTCGGCCGGCCGCGTCGTATTCGAACGTGACCGTGCGGCCGAGCGCGTCGGTCACGGTTTCCAAGAAGCCGCGGCTGTTGTAGCTGAAGATGGTCGTCCGCGCGTCAACGCCGGCGCCCGTCGTGACGGTTTCGAGGCGGCCGCGCGCGTCGTAGGTCGCGGTGGAGCCCGCCAAGCCGGGGACGAGCGACGCCGTCGGGCGCCCGAAACTGTCGATCGTCAGAGTGGAGGTCCGGCCCTCGGCGGAGGTCGAGGTCACCGTCTTCGCCGTGCCGTCGTAGGTCGTCGTGAAGACGCGGCCGTTCACGGTCACCGTGTCGGTGATGGTGTCGATGTTGAAGATCTGGTCGGGGTCGAAAAGGACCGCCGTGCGGGTCTGCGTCGACGTGAGTGTGAGCCCGCCGGGGTTCGTCACCGTGATGTTGCCGGCCAAGGGCGCCTGGATGCCGAAGCGAGGGTCGGGCCGCTCGGTGGCCGTCGCCGTCGCCCCGTCGGGGCCCACTGACGTGACGCTTCCGTTCGTGGCGTGGGTGGTGACGACATCGGTCCCGTCCGGGGCTGTCACCGTTATGACGCGTCCGCCGTCCTTGGTGACCTCGACCTTGGACGAGGTTGTGCGCCCGAGGCCGGTCGTCCGGTCCACGTTCCAGCCATAGTCGCGGGTGGCGGTCTCGCCGAGGCCGGCGCGTGAAAGGGTCTGCGACCCACCGGCCGCATCGACGTCGCTCGCGAGCCGCCCCGGGGCAACGTAGCCGAACGTGGTGGTGAAGCCTCGCGGGCTGGTCATGGTCTGGAGGAGCCCCTCTGGATCGTGCACGAGGGCGACCGTTTCGTTCGCAGGGTTGGTCACTGTCTGGAGATAACCGGTGGCATCGGTCGTCAGCGTGTTGGTATCGCCATAGGGGCCGATGATGGAGATCGGGTCGCCCGCGCCAGTGCGGGCGATGGTTGTGACGTTGCCGAAGGCATCGGTGAGGGTCGCCAAGCGGCCCGCGGGGTCGTAGCCGAACGTCCAAAGCGAGACGCCTGTGAGCGGGTGAAGCGTCGCCAGATGGCGGCCGAGGCCGTCGAAGCGATAGATCTCAGAGCCGTCGCGCGAAGCGATCGTGATCTCGCTGAAGTCCCCGAACCCGCGCAGTTTGGAGACGATGGACCGGATCCGAGTCGGCCCATGACCGGACACGAAGATCACGTCGCCCTCGGGCGAGAACCCGAAGCCGTAGCTCGTGTGCGCGCCCAAAGCGATCTCGAGTGCGGGAGCGCCGTCGTCGGCCGTCGTGAAGTCGCCGTAAGTGCGGGCGGCGACATGCCGGACGATGCCTGCGCGATTGACTGCCGCAATTCGGCGATAGCTGCTGATGAGGAACATCTCGCCTTCGGGGGAGAACATCGGGAAATTGAGCTCGTTGACATCCAGATAGGGCTTGCCCTGCCAGTCCTCGGTGCCGCTGCCAAATGGGCCGCGATTGCCAACAAGCTCCAGGATGCCATCGAGCCGAATGCGGGCCACGGCCCGGGCCGCGCCGATGTACAGCACACCGTCCGGCGCCACGCGGAGCCAGTTGAGGTTCAGGAACGCCGTGCTGCTCGCCGGCACGTCGAACGCGCAGAATCCTTGACTCCAGATCGGCGACGGCATCGGGCAGCTGGAGACCGGGATAACGTGACGCATGATGCCGTCGGTCCCGAGGCGCCAAATCACTCGAGGGGCGTGATAGATATCGAAAGTGGACGTGGAGTTCTCTTCGGCGATGTACACGCTCCCGTCCGGAGCAGGGGCGACGAGGGTCAAGCCGCAAAGCTCGCGCGTCAGCGCGGGGCCTTCCGGATCAGAGACACCGCCGTCGCAGCCGGTGGTGCCCGCAATGTGGGCAACCATGCCGGTTGCCGGGTCATACGTCTGCACGCGGTGGATGCCACCGATGTAGATCTTCCCGTCATACCCCAACGCGAGGTGCCGGGGCCCACCCAAGTCGGTGGTGAGGCCCGGGCCCGAGAGGTTGGCCCCGCCGCCAGCGACCAAACTCGCGAGCCCGTACCGGTTGACGTGGATCAGGCGCTCCTCAGAGATGAAGTAGTAGCCGCCCTCTGGGTCACTCGTGATCGAAACAGGCGCAAGGTTGCCATCGAGATTCAGATCCCCGACGGGCGTGTTGCTGGCGAGCCTCGGCAACACTGACCCGCCGCCGGCCACATCCCGGGCGACCTTGCCGAGGTCATCCGCGTCGGATTGACGTTCGCCCGTGCCGAGGTAGAGGACGCGACCCTGGGGGTCGTAGACGTGGTGGACGCTGGGCGTCCAGCCGGCGACGGAAGCGCCGCCGGGGCCCCAGCCAGCGTCAAGCTTGCCCCGGAAGAGCTTGAGGATGTGGCCGCCCTCGCGCCGCGGCGGGGCGGCCGCCCCAGCGGCCGCACCCGGGCTCCCGAACAACGTCGTCTGCTGGTAGAGCGCCTCATAGATCGTGTCCATCCGGACGACAAAATCGTGTTGGCCATAGACTCGGCGGCCGTACCCATCCTTGCCGTCCCAGGTGAAGGTGTCCGAGAGGAGCGCGGACAACGCTGAGTAGACGCGTTGGTGATGCTGACCAGCGACGTAAATGTCGACGACGATCCGTAGCGTTCCCGGCGGGACGACGGCGCCGGTGAGGTCGATGTCGATCGTCCGGCGGCGATCCCCCATGCGGCGGCTGTCGTAGTGCAGCCCAAACGGGACGCCGGTGAGGCCGATCACCTCGCCAAGGCTCTGGGTCTCGAGTTCAATTTGGGACCCGGGGCAGATCGTGCAGTCCTCGCTATTGAGGTCGGGCGTGGGGGCAGCGTCCTGCTCGGGAATGTCGTCGTCCGGACCCACGGCCCCGTTCATGTCCAGCGTCGTGAAGTGGCTGAGCGGGACGCGCCACAGCTCCTGGCCGGGCTCGTAACGCGACGCGATTTCGGCGCGCTCCGCAACCGTGACTCCGAGCGCATCCAGGGCCGGTTGGCCTTCCGCGATGTCGTCGCCGTTCAAGTCAAGGTCGGCAAGGCCTGCCGTTTCCGAGACGACCTTTATCACCAGGCCGCTCACCTCCGGGACCCAGACGGCCCGCGTCCGGTCGTATGAGCCGTTCGGGACGGGCCAACCGACTGGCCACTCGAGGAAGTTCTCCACCAGGTAAATCACCGGTTGGCTGAACTCCACGCGGTCGTCGATGCCGGTCTCGTCGGCGCTCACCTCGACCGCGTAGGTATAGGCGGACATTGAGGGCAGCGCGGCAGGCATCGCTGCAGGGCCGTCCTCGCCGACCGTGAACTCCGTCACCCGGAGTGTGAGCGTCGAGATAGGCGAGGCGCTCCCGCCCGGCGGCACAACGTTGGCGGTCGTGCCATCGAGGAACAGGAGCGTCGCGCGGCGCGTCCCGTCGAGGTCAGTGACCGTGCTTCCGAGCGCCACCTTCAGGCCGGGCGCCGTGAGGTCGACCACCGTGGAAGCCGAATCATAGGGAACGAGCACGACATCGTCGGCAAAAGCGTACTGTTGGACGAACGTCTGCACCGTCCGTTGGGCCGTGATGTAGCCGTCCTTCTCATAGACAACCGTGAGGTACCACTCGGCGTTGATCGCGAGGTCGAACATCCCATCGTCCCGCGTCAGCGTCTGGCCAAATTCGGTGTGACCCTTGATCGTCACCTTGACGCCTGGGAGCGGGTCGCCGCCACGCTCCAGCACGCGCCCGCGGACAACAGCGGCCGCGGCCCGCTCGATGTCATCGGGGTCCACGCCGGTCTGGATCGGGTTGGGGCCCGTATAGAGGAACAACGTCGCCGTCTTCAGGTCGGTCACGCTCGTGTCCGTGACTTCGCTGGCGACGATGCTCGGGTCGGGCGGGATCTGCGACGCCGGATTCACGGTGATCTGGACGTCGTCATGCGTCGAAAGCGCGTTCGCCGTCGCCGTCAGACGAAGGACGTAGACACCGTCGACGCTAAACGAGGCCGTCGTGTCGACTGCGCTCGCGTTGCCGAACGTGACCGTTCCAGGGCCGCTCTGCTTCGTCCACACGACCGTGGCGCTGCCCGGAGTGACGGTGCCGTCGAGGTTGGCGCTCGCGGGGAGGGTGATGGTGTCGTCGGGCCCCGCCGCTGCCGTCGGCGGCACCGGATTCACGGTGATCTGGACGTCGTCATGCGTCGAAAGCGCGTTCGCCGTCGCCGTCAGACGAAGTACGTAGACACCATCGACGCTGAACGAGGCCGTCGTGTCGACTACGCTCGCGTTGCCGAACGTGACCGTGCCGGGGCCGCTCTGCTTCGTCCACGCAACCGTGGCGCTGCCCGGAGTGACGGTGCCGTCGAGGTTGGCGTTCGCTGGCAGCGTAATCGTGTCGTCCGGCCCCGCCGCTGCGGTCGGCGGCGGCGCGACGGACCGGAAAACGGCGACGTCGCGGGCGGACTTACCGGTCGACAAGCTGAACTCGGCCCCGCCATGGTGGTAGACCCGCGTCCCCGAGGCCCGGAAGAGCGTGTCGTCGGAGCGGTCCGGCGCGAGCACCGTCGCGAGCGCACCCGCGATCGTTTGGTCCGCGACCAGCGCGCGGTTCAGGTGGGTCAGGCCACGGTTCTTCACATAGGAGACCCAGGCGCCGTTGTCGTCGGCAGCGAGCGTGCGGATTGCTGCCCCACTGAGGTCGCCGAGCAGCGTGCCGGTCGAGCTCACCCGGAGGATGCGCCCCTTCTTCGAATACGCCCAGACCGAGCCGTCCGACGGGTCGACGGCGAGCCCGGCGGCCTTAAACCCCGACGGCAGCTTCAGGTTCGGCTGCTGCGCGCCATCCACGAAGCGATACAGCGTGTTGCCGCTCACGCTCCAGAGCGTGTCGTGGTTCGGGTCGTAGTCCACCGCGGCGAGCGTCGTCGTCGCGTTCCAGACGCCGAGCAGCGTCCCAGCGAGGCTGTAGCGCCGGATGCTCTTCGAGAACGCGACGGCGATCGTCCCATCGTCCGTTTCGACCGCCAGGTCCGCGACGGCGGGCGCCGGCTTCGGGTCCGGAAGGTTCAATTCGAGGATCAGCGAGCCGGCTGGGTCATAGGCCCGCACTCGCGTCGGCTTGTCGCCCATCGACATCCAAATCCGTCCCCGCGCGGTATCGACGGCAAGGTGGTGCGCGCCCTTGGTGTCCGGCACGCGCCGGATCAGGTCGCCATCGGTGATGTCACGGAGCGAAAGCCCTTCCGAGGTTGTAACCCAGAGGCCGTCCGATGTGGCAGCGCGCGATTCGGTCGTGGGCCGGAGGGCGAGTACCAGGAGGAGCAGCGCGCTCAAGGCGGCGAGGGCACGCAGGTTGAGGTGGCGGGGGCGGCCGTGGGGCGTGGGGCGCATCGGTGTCCGCTCACATGCGAGGATCCCCGTCCCGACTGGACAAGATGGGGCAGGGTCGCGCCGACAATAGCTGGCAGCGCCCCCGCCGCCATCCGTACTTCCGCCCACATCGGTGGCGGAGATCACTCATTTCACGGCGTTGCAGGGCAGATAGCGAGCTTAGCGCCCGAACGTGACTACCCCGCGCCCAACGTATTTGCCCGCCTCCAGCTCGTCGAACACCGTCCCGAGGTCGACGAGCTTCGCGACGCGGCCAATGTGACTCTTCACCTTGCCCGCCGCCGCCATGTCGACCAGTTCGCGCATGTCCTGCACCGTGCCGACCGCCGAGTAGATCAGCGTCGGGTCCCGCCGGAAGAACTCGAACGGGTTGAGCTGGATGTTGCCCTCGCTGCTCGCGGGGATGCCAACCGCGACGAAGAGGCCGCCGCGCCGCAACATCTGCAGCCCGAGGTCAAAGCCCGCCAACTTCGCTGAGAACACCAGGCTCGCATCGACGCCGCCGAAGCCGCGCACCGCCGCGGCCGCGTCCTCGGGGCTTACCGCAACATCAGCGCCGAGCGAGCGGGCGAACGCCAGGCGGTCTTCGCCGATGTCGACCGCGATCACCCGGTAGCCGAACGAATTGGCGATCTGGACCGCATAGTGCCCAAGGCCACCCGCCGCTCCGACGATGGCGACCGCACGCCCCGGCAAAATCTGGTGTTTGACCAACTTCTTGACGGCGCCGTAAGCGGTCAGGCCGCCGCAGGCGAGCGGCACCTCTTCGTCGCCGATGCTGTCGGGCAGCTTCACCAACGACTTCGCCCAGACGCAGAACTCCTCCGAAAAGGTGCCCATGATGCCCTTGGTCTGGGCGCAATGGCGGGGTTCGCCGCGCATGCAGTACTCGCAGGCGCCGCACCAGAAACCGCCGCCGCTCCCGCCCAGGCCGAGGATCACGCGGTCGCCAACCGAAATGTACCGCTCCGCGCCAGGCCCCAGCGCTTCGACCACACCGATGCCCTCGTGCCCCAGCGGCATGTTCGGCGGGACGCCCGCCCAGTCGCCGCGGACGATGTGGAGATCGGAGTGGCAAACGCCGGCGGAGCGCATCCGGATGAACGCCTCTTCGTGGCCCGGCACGGGTGACGGGTACTCCCTGACCTGAAGCTGGCCAGCTTCGAGCCTCGCTGCTTGCATCGCGTTCCTCCTTCGCTCTGTGCGCGGCATTCTGCGCGCCGACGGCGGGGCGCGTCTATGGAAGAGAAAGGCTAGCTGGCGGCAGTGTCGGGCTGCATGAGCCCGAGAATGTTCCCGTCGGGATCTTTCACGTACGCGAGCCAACCAACCCCGGGAATGGGCATTTTCGGCAACGCCTCAGTCGCTCCAAGACGCAGTGCGCTGGCGTGGAACTCGTCGAGCGACGGCACTTCGACCGTGCAGACAAACGCGTTCACAGCCTGACCTTCCTCCGGACGGGCGCCCTGACGCGGCAGGATGCCGCCATTGATCCCGGGCTCGCCTTCGGTGCCGGTCTCAACGTTCCAATACGGCATCTCGCCCCAGCGGATGATCGTCCAGCCGAACAGTGAGCGATAGAACGCCGCCGCCGCTTCGGGGTCGACGGCGTGGATTTCGAAGTGGACGACACGTGGCATAGCAATCCTCCTCGCTCAGCGTCGACACCTGTGCCAGCCGCAGGAGCATACACGCGGCCTGTCCACGATAACCATCTCCTTGCGCTTATATAATCTCTCGCGTATTCTTTTGCTCGTGGACGTCTTCGAAGCTGTCGCCGAACCCACCCGCCGCGCCGTGCTCGACCTCCTGGTCGCGCGCGAACACACGGCGGGTGAGCTGGTCGCCGCTTTCCCGGCGTTGACCCAGCCCGCCGTCTCGCGGCACCTCCGCATCCTCCGCGAGTCGCAACTCGTCGACGTCCGGGCCGAGGGCACGCGGCGGCTCTATTCGCTGCGCCCGGACGCCCTCGCCGAGCTCGACCGCTGGCTCGACGGCCACCGGCGCTTCTGGGCCACCAAGCTTTCGGGTCTGGAGGCGCACCTCGGGGCCACCGCCACCGGAGGGGCGCCTCGATGAGCGCAGCCGATGGCACGATCGTGACCGCCGCGGGAATCGCGCTGATCGCCTTCGAGCGGCGCCTGGCCCACCCCGTCGACGCCGTCTGGGCCGCGATCACCGACCCCGAGCAAGTCGCGGGCTGGCTCGGGGCTGGCACCATCGAAGCCCGCGCGGGCGGCCGCGTCGCCTTGCGTACCGGCCCCCCGGAGAGCGGCATCCGTGGACTGATCTCCGGCGAAGTCCTCACGTGGGACCCTCCGCGGGTGTTCGAACACGAATGGGTGCAGCCGGGGCTCGCCGTCTCGGTCGTGCGCTACGAATTGGAAGCGGAGGCCGGCGGCACGGTCCTGCGGCTCACGCACCGGCGCAGCGCCTCGCCGGTCGCGACAGGCGGACGCGCCGGCTGGCACGCCTTCCTCGACCGCCTTGGCGCACAGCTCGATGGGCTGCCGGTCCCCGCGTGGGCGCACCGGCGAGCGGAAGTCCAAGCCGCCTACGGAGAGGCCCCGATTCCGCGGGCCTGAAAATTGGAGTATGCGATGAACCCCGGTACCGTTTCCGTCCGCTACATGGTCGACGACGTCGCCGCCGCGGCCGAGTTCTATACGAAGCACCTCGGCTTTACGCAGATGATGCTCAATCCGCCGGCCTTCGGCGCCGTCACCCTCGGAGACCTGCGCCTCCTGCTCAGCGGCCCGGGCAGCTCCGGCGCCCTGCCGATGCGCGACGGCAGCAAGCCCGTGCCCGGCGGCTGGACGCGCATCCAAGTCCCCGTTGACGACATCGACGCGGCGGTGGCGCGCCTCAAGGCTGCCGGCTGTCACTTCCGCGGCGAGGTCGTTCGAGGCTTCGGCGGCTCACAAGCGATCGTCGACGACCCGTCCGGCAACCCCGTGGAGCTCTGGCAAGCGAGCTGAGCGGACGAACTGG
>JBJXFX010000114.1:0-3107 GCA_046152925.1 Dehalococcoidia bacterium | reverse complement strand
TAGGCCTCCCGGGGCGCGGCGGCGGGATGGGGCAGGTCGTCGTGCGTTGGTGCGGCGCCGCGCTCGTGGACGTTGGCCCAGAAGATGAGCGTGCTCAGCGCCGCCACGGCGAACGCGGTCGGCCCGAGGGCCGTGTAGCCCCACGTATCGAGGGCGCGCCCGCCAAGAAACGACCCGATCACGATCCCGAGCTGTTGTCCTGTGGCGCCGAGCGACATCACGGTCCCGCGTCTGCCCGGCATCAGTTCGGTGAGGACCGCCTGCGAGCTCGCGAACCGGGCCCCTCCGAAGATGGCGAAGAGCAGGATGAAGAGCCCGCCGATCGCCCAGTGGGGCGCGGCGACCGTTTCGACGGCGAGAAACGCCCCGGAGATGAGGCCCGACCAGATGACCACGGGACGTTTCCCGATCCGGTCGGAGAGGCGCCCGCCTGCCGCAGAGCCTAGGAGGATGCCGAGACCCTGGGTCATCGTCAGGAAGCCGAGCGCCCATTTGGGCAGTCCGAATTCGTCGTGGTAGTACGCCCCCATGTACGTGAGGAAGACGAAGAAGTAGGCGGTCGAAAGCGACCCCGAGGCGATGGCCGCAAGCGCGGTGCGGTTCCCGAGCACGTGGGGCACGGACCGAAGGCCGCCGGCCCCGGCTGGTCCGGTGCGCGCTGCGTCCCTCGGGAGTTTCTTCGCAAGGAGGACGACGAAGAGCAGGCAGAGCACCGCGAGTCCGGCGAAGGTGAAGCGCCACGACAGGAAACCGCTGACGAACGCACCCGCCGGGACGCCGATGATCCCGGCGCTTGAGTTCGCGGCCACGACCCAGGACATCGCGCGGCCGCGCTCTTCGTAACTGAAGTAGTCGCCGACGGCCGAGAAGACGGCTGGCGAGAGGCAGGCGACCCCGAGCCCGGCCAGGGCGCGCGTCCCAGCGAGGAAGAGGAAGTTGGGGGCCACCGCAGACAGGGCCGTCGCGACGACGACGATGGTCATGCCCGTCAGGACCACGGGCTTGCGCCCCAGCCGGTCGATGAACGGCCCGCTGAAGAAGCCCGCTGCGGCGCCGGCGATGGCGTAGAGGGTCACGAGGAAGCCGGCCGTCGAAACACGCACGTTGAATTCATCGGCGATTTCCGGGAGGAGGGGCGCGATGATCAGGTTGTTGAAGACCGAGGCGAAGCTCGCCAAGCAGAGGAGGGCCAAAACCATGCGGCGGTCGCTTCGGGGCAACGTCACGCGCGCAAGCGTACCGCGAATGGTTCATCTGACACGAATCAGAAGGTCCGTGGGGCTCTTAGCCGCGGCGCATCCAGACCCGGCGGACGACGACGGTTTCGCTGACCGCTTCGAGCGGCGCCGATTCGGCTTGGGTGACGGCGCGGGATGTGGGCTGTTTGGCGGCGGCCATGAGGGCAGCGGTCGCCGCGCGTTGCGTCCCGGCCTTGAGGAGGTAACGCGTCGTCAGGCCGAGGCCGATTTGGAGGGCGGCGCCGACGGCAAGCGCGGTCGCGGCCTTGCGGACCGGGTCTGGCAGGCCTGGCCGCATCGGTTCGAGGTCGCGGACAGGTCGGACCATCGGGAGCGGGGCTCTGGTGGCGGCAAGGTACATGCCGCAGCTCCGGCAGTAGTTGTCCGCGGCGTCCACGGTGGTTGCACAGTCTGGGCAGCGTTCGGCAAGCTCGTCCATCGCCGGGAGTATACCGTGGCTGCGTTCGCGGCGACGAGGCTAACGCCGGCGGGCGACGAATCGCCCCATCCGTTCGAGGGCGCGCTCGATGTCTTCGTAGCTCGTCGCATAGCAGCACCGGACGAACCCTTCGCCCGACGGGCCAAAGGCGTCGCCGGGGACAACGGCGACGCGCTCTTCAGTGAGGAGGCCTTCGCTGAACTGTGCGCTGGTGAGGCCGGTGCTCCGGATGTCGGGGAAGGCATAGAAGGCGCCGCGAGGCTCGAAGGTCGCGAGGCCCAACGAGCGGAGGCCGCCGACGATGAGCTTGCGGCGGCGGTCATACTCGGTGCGCATCGCTTCGACATAGGGTTCGCCGAGCTCAAGCGCCGCGATGCCGGCGGCTTGGGACATGGTCGGGGCGGACATCATCACGTACTGATGGACGCGCATCAGCATCTCGGCCATGCCGGCGGGCGCGCACACCCAGCCGAGGCGCCAGCCGGTCATCGCATATGCCTTGGAGAAACCCCCGACGAGGACGGTGCGTTCGCGCATCCCGGGGAGCGTCGGGAAGGAGACGTGGGTTTGGCCGTAGGTGAGCCGGTCGTAGAGCTCGTCGCTGACGACCGCGAGGTTCCGGCGCTTGACGACTTCGGCGATGGCGAGCAAGTCCTCGCGTCCCAGGGTGGCGCCGGTGGGGTTGGTCGGATACCCGAGGAGGAGCACCTTCGAGCGGGCGGTGGCGCGGTCGTCGAGTTCACTGCCGGCGAGGCGGAAGTCGTTTTCGACGTGTGTGGGGACACCGCGGAAGCGGCCGCCGGCCATGAGGGTGGCGGGCTCATAGGCGACGTAGGAAGGATCGGCACAGAGGACCTCGTCGCCGTCGTCGAGCAGGGAGCGGAGGGCGATGTCGAGGCCCTCGCTGGAGCCGCTGGTGATAAGAATTTCGGTCTGGGGGTCATAGCGCAGGCCATAGAGGCGCTCAATGTGGGCCGCGAGGTCCTCGCGAAGGCGAGACATGCCCCAGTTCGAGGTATAGCGGGTGTTGCCGGCGTTGAGGCTCTGGATGGCGGCGTCGATGAACGGACGCGGGGTGACCTCGCTCGGCTCGCCAATGCCCAGTGAGATGACGTCGTCGGTCTCAGCGATCAGGTCGAAGAACTTGCGGATGCCGCTCGGCGGGATGCTGCGCATCCGCCGGGAGAGGAACTGTAACGAGTCGTCGGCCTCGGGGGTGGTCACTGGCAAACTCCTCTTCGCCGGCTCAGGGGAGGCTCTACACAAGAAAGGCCGCCCCTGAGGGCGGCCGATGGTGGTGTGGTCTCCTGCCGGGGTCCCGGCCGCCCCAAATTACCCGCGCGCCTGCGCGGCAGCAGCGGAGGCTGCGGCGGCAAGGGCGATTGTTGGGGTGGCGCGAAACATTCCGGTAACTCTCTCGCGCGCGGGGG
>JBJXFX010000097.1:0-48386 GCA_046152925.1 Dehalococcoidia bacterium | reverse complement strand
CGAGCCCGCCGGGCGACGCCTTCCACTCCTTTTCGACGACGAGCCGAGCTGGGCATGGGAGCCGCGCTTGGAGATCGAGTTCAGTGGAGCCATCTGGTATTGGCGCGGACCGTCTCCGTTCTACTTTGTGACGGTCCCGCCGCCGCAGGCCGCGGAGCTGCAAGCCGTCGCGCAGGCGGTGACCTACGGTTGGGGGATGATCCCCGTTGTCGCGACGATCGGGCAGACGACGTGGACGACATCGCTGTTTCCCAAGGACGCGACGTACATCACGCCGTTGAAGGACAAGGTCCGTCGCGCGGAAGGGCTCGACACGGGCGAGGTCGTCACCATCCGGCTCGCCGTCGCGCCGCGGGGCTCACGCTGACCGTCACCCAAGTGCGTTGCGGCCTTACCGTCCAAGGGCCCCAGCGCGGTGCTATCCTGGATACGGAGGAGCCTCCGATGGCCATGACCCGCGTGCAGCTGACCCTCCCCGATGATCTCCTCAAGGCGATCGACGAGTTCGCTGGCGAGCGCGG
Organism: Dehalococcoidia bacterium; assembly: GCA_046152925.1. Classification (GTDB taxonomy): domain Bacteria; phylum Chloroflexota; class Dehalococcoidia; order Tepidiformales; family Tepidiformaceae; genus CAMAUF01. The sequence goes on along the minus strand of JBJXFX010000097.1, from coordinate 47,865 downwards.
CCGCAGCGAATGGATCGCCGCGAAGCTAGAGCCGTGCGTGGCTCGCGAGCGACTCCGGGCGGCAATTGATGCGCTCCGTGAGGAGGACCCGTCTGACGCGCCTCCCGCCGATTGGGACGGCATGGATTCCGTCGAGTGGGTCCGCCAGCTGCGAGGCTCTGAACGTGACTCTTGGGCGGAGACCGCCGTGGCGGCCGCATCGCCCGCCGCTGGTTGAGAACGACGCACGATGCCGAGCTACACAGTCGACACGGACTTCCTCGTCGATATCCAGCGACGGTTCGGACCGAGTGTGGACCTCCTTCGGGAGCTTGAGCGCTCGGAAGCCGACCTGATCATCTCGGCCGTGGCCTTCGCCGAGTACTACTCCGGCTCCCGGCCGGGGGAGCGGCCACGGATGGATCGCTTGCTTCGCCAGCGCCGCTGTATAAAGCTCGACCGCTTTCCGCTCCATCGCGGCGGCTACCGGCTGGAAGCGCGCCGCCGGGGTCGTCCGCTTCCACTTGCAGACTGCCTCATCGCCGCTACCGCGGTCGAGTTCGACGCCGTTCTCGTCACCCGTAATCTCCGCGACTTTCCGATGCCCGGCCTGGAGACCCTCTCGCCGAGCTAGGCCCTTTACCCCCCATTCGCCGCCGCGCGCTACCCTGAACCCGCACAACCGCCGCGCCCCCCGCAAGGCAAGGAAACCCCGATGAACGATGAACAAACCAAACGCCTCGCTGACGCCGCTGACGCGTTTTGGCAGGCGCGCGAGCTCCTCGCCGAAGCCGTGGAAGCGACCTGCGCCGCCGGCTTCGATGGCGCCGAGCGCGAACGCGTTTCCGCTGGCCAGGTCATGCTCAACCGCCTCGAAGCCGCCATCAAACGGAACGACGACGCCCTGAAAAAGGCTGCCATCGCCGCCGCCGCTTGTGGCCGCCCCGGCGCCTGGGACCGCATCAAGGCCGGCATCGAGCAGCTCCGGTCGGCCCGCAAGGCGGCTGGTGAGGCCCGCGACGCCGATGGCTCGCTGAACAAGCGCGAGAAAGCGAAGCAGGCGATCAGCGCCCTCGAAGAAGCGCTCGACGCGATGCAGCAACTCGTTTTCGCCCCGGCAGCTTAGCTCGCAGGCAGCGCCCGGCTCAGCGCGACCGTCCAGCGCCCCGACGCGGCGTCCAGATTGCCTTCGCCGACAAATGCGTCGCCCAAGAGGCTCGCCAGCGGGCCGCCGGATTCGACCTCGGCGAGCAAGACGAGGCGGGCGCCCGTGAGTTCGCGGCCGTGTGCGCGAATCGTCGCGTGGCCCCCGGAGGTCAGGGTCACCAGGCCTGTCAGGGTCCAAGCGGCGACGCCGTCACGGCGGCGCGCGGCCCGCAGGGAGTAAGTGAACTTGCCCGCGAGGCCCCCTTCGGCCGTACCGTCGCCGAACGACTGCTCGACGGTCTGCTCGGTCTCTGGGAAGGCGGCGACTGTCGGTTTGCCCGGGTAGACCTCGGTCTGCGGCCCGGCCAGCGGGTTGCTGCCGACCGCGCGGACGGCGAAGAAGCTGGCGGCCGTCTTCTGGCGGTCGCTGGGGCCAAAGGTGAGCGTGGCGAACGGTTCGAGGCGCATAAGCGAACCATAGCGAACTTGCCGCGACCGGTAGGCGCAAGGGCCTGACGGCGCCAGTTGCGCCATTCGGGCCCAAGCGAGCAAGCTTCCTTTCTATGACCGTCCGACGCCTCGCCGTTGCCGCATTCGCTGCCGCCCTCTTTGCGTTGCCCGCGCTCTGGGCTGGCCAACCCGCCGCCAAGGCCACTACCTCGCCCGTCGACGCCCACATCGAAGGCGACCCGGCTTCGCCCTATGTGTACGTCGTGTTCCACACCCTCGACCGCGACGGTCTCTGCGACCCCGGCCAGGTCCCGGGCTCGGTAAGCCTCCACCCGGTGATCGACATGCCAGTCGACTTCGTGATCGAGACGGGCCAGGGCGCGATCATCGAGACCAGCTCCTCCGCATCGATCCCGGCCAACCCGCGGGGGGCCACCGCGGTCAAGACGTTCTCGACGGCGAAGAACGCCAAGCTCGCAGCCCCGGTCCGGGCATTTGCGCCCCTCGTGGCGGGCGTGAAAGACGAGTGCCAGGCGTGGATCAAGGTGGCGCAGAGCATCCCGGGGCCGCTCCGCGTCCTCGTCACCGCGCCGGCGGACGGCGGCGGCACGCTGCGCTGGGTTGCGGACCTCGACACGCGCCGGACGGCCACGGTCGACCTTAGCTTCCGCTGGTCGTTGGTCACGTGGGCGGGCGCCGACGGTGCGAAGCCCGGCGAGGCCATCGCGAACGGCGGGGCGGCGAAGGACGCGATCACGGCGATCTATGGCTGGGCGGCCGCGACGCAGACCTGGCTTGCCTACTTCCCGGCCGGGGCCACGGTCCCTGGCGCGAACGACCTCGCGGCGCTCAATGCGGGTTCGGCCTACTGGGTCGCGATTAAGGGCCCGGGGAGCGTCAGCTGGACGTTGCGGTAACCTAACCGGAGGGTCCAGATTCGGGATGTGCTGGTGCGGCTTCGAAGCGAAGGCTGGGTGGCCGTTGAGCAACGCGGGAGCGATCGGCAAACTGCGACATCCACGAGAGCCGGGTAAGGTCACGGTCGCGGGACACCCATCGATGGAGCTGCCAACGGGTACCCTGAAGAGCATCCTGAAACAGGCTGGGCTCGACCGATGGCGACGTTCACGGTGATCCATGAGCGGGCAGCCCACAACTGGGCCGCGTACGTCCCCGATGTCCCCGGCTGCGTCGCCGCCGCCACGACGCGAAGGCCACGGAGGCGCTCATCCGTGAGGCGCTCGAGATGCACCTCCGCGGACTGGCGGAAAGCGGGCAGCCCGTGCCTGAACCGACCTCTGAGGCGGGCGTGGTCGCGGTCCCGGTCTCGGCATAAGGGAACCGATCCGGCGCGACGGGTGTAGAGGAGGCAGCACACCCTTCGGAGCACCCACCATGGCGCAGGCGCCCACGACCCAGCCAACCCCAGCATCCTCGCCGTCTCCACGGCTGAAGTTCCCCGCGGTCGCGGTTATCGGCTTCGCGGCGCTCGCATTCGCCGGGGCGGCGGTGCTCGTCGCGTCCCTCGCGAGCCGGGACTCGTCGCCGGTGGCCGCGCCAGCGCCGGCAGCGCTGCCCGTGGGCACGGTCGCGGCCAAGCCGGCCCCCACGGGCGCCATTGTCTTCGAGGTCACGGGCCAGGGCTTCTTCCGGGCCGCGGCTGTGGGCGGCGACCTCGTGCCCGCGGACGCGCCGGTCAGCCTCGACGGGACGCGCTCGCCCGACGGCCGCTGGCTCGCCGGCATGGCCAAACAGGCCGACGGCAAGGTCTTCCTCACGCTGACGGGTGGCGACGGCGTTGCCCGCCAGCTCGTCCAAATCGCGGGCAACGACACCACCGACCCGCAACTCGCCCCCTATGGCAAGGGGTTCGCGCGCGCGGTCGAGGGCGTCCCATTCGTCGCCGCCTGGTCGCCCGACTCACGCTCGCTCGCCTTCGGCAGCGTGATGGGCGAGCCCTACACCCTCGGGGTCATCCGGGATGTCACAGCCGCTGAGCCAATCGTGACGTACGCCGCTGTGACCGGCGGGTATGTCGGGGAGCTCGCCTGGTCGCCCGACGGGACGAAGGTTGCGATCTCGACCTACGAGATCGACCGCAGCGACCACACGGTGCTGGTCTACGAGGTTGGCCAGCCGAGCTTCACCGACAGCGGCCTGGTCGCGGCGAAGCGGCTCGTCGATGGCTGCCACATCGTTTGGTCGCCGGACAGCCGGTACGTCGCCGTGCACCGGGAGCCGCGCGAGGAGCCCGGCGCCTGGGCCGTCTCGGTGACGGACCCGGCGGACCGCTGGGCGATCAGCCACGACCCGGCCGCGTTCCCGTGGGCCTGGGTGGCCTGAACCTTACTCCTCGTAGTGACGGTCGATGCGCCGGAAGCGCCCGGCGACGAACGCGCGGCTCTCTTCGTGAGGGACGATGTAGAGGCGCCGCTCTTTGATCGCCCGGAGCACCTGCTGGGCGACATCCTCGGCGCTGATCACGCGTCCCGCTTGCGGGCGGCCTTCTTCGTCGCCGCTTCCCGCCGGGAGGCCTGGCCCGCCGCCGCCGAGCTCCGCCGGCCGGTTGCGTACGGAGTTGTTGATGTTCGTCTCGACGCGCATCGGGCAGAGCACGGACACCCCGATGTCGTGCGGGCTCAGCTCGCGATAGAGGCATTCCATGAGGGCGACGACGCCGTACTTCGTGACGCAGTAGACGCCGAGGCCATCGTTCGCGACCAGGCCGGCGAACGAGGCGGTGCTGAGGACGTGGCCACCCTGGCCCTGGGCGATCATCCGCGGGACGAAGACTTCGACGCCGTGGATGGGGCCCCAAAGGTTCACGTCCATCACCCACTTCCAGTCGCTGTGGGTCGCCTCGGCGATTGGCCCGGCGATGGCGACGCCGGCGTTGTTGAAGAGGACGTGGCACCCACCGAAGGTGGCCCAGGTGGTGTCGGCGAGGCGCTGGAGGTCAGCGAGCTTGGTCACATCCGTCGGGACGCCGATGCATTCGACGCCGAGCGCGCGGATTTCGGGGATCGCCCGTTCCATCGCGCGCTGTTCGACATCGGCGACGACGATCTTCATCCCCTCACGTGCGAGGGCCTTGGCGGTGGCGAGGCCGATGCCGCTCGCCCCTCCGGTAATGACGGCGACTTTGCCGGCGAACTCGTCCATCGTGTTGCTCCTGGCCCGTTGGTGGAGGGTGCATTGTAGGGGAGACCGGTGGCGGCGGGCGTCGGGTATGATGAGGTTATGACGGCGAAGGAAGCGTTGCTCGAACGCGTTGTCCGCATGGACGAGACGGAGGCCGGCGCGGCCTTGGCGGCGCTGGAGCTTGCCAAAGCCGAGGAGTCCGAGCTGCCTCCGTTGGTGGCCGACCTACGCGCGCTATCCGACAGGCTCCCGATGGAAGCGTTTGAGGGGCTCCCCACCCCCGACGAGATCGACTTTGTCCTCTACGGCACGCGACCAACGCAGTGAGGCCAGTGTCTGTCGACACCTGGTTCTGGGTAGCCTTGGTCGACCGACGGGACCCGTGGAGGGCAGAGGCGACGCGCCGAATCCGGTCGCTGCGTTCGAGGCCTCTCGTGACGACCTACGATGTGCTCGCGGAAGTCCTCGCGTTCTTTGCCAACGGAGGGACCGAGCGGCGTGCGCTGGCGGCGTCGGCGGTCCGACGGATCCTCGTCGACCCGGAAATCGACGTCCGCGACCGCTAAAACGGGAGCTTCATGACCGGTTTGGCGCTCTACGAAGCGCGGCTCGACAAGGGCTACAGCCTTGTCGACTGCATCTCGATGGTCACCATGCGTGAACTCGGGATTACAGATGTGCTGAGCGGCGACCGGCACTTCGCTCGGGAAGGCTTCACGCTCATCGGGTGACTCCGGAAGGACCTGAAGCGCGGTCGTCCAGCGCCCCGTAGACGGCGCGGATGAGGCGGCCGAGGCGCTTGTCCCCCGTCGTGCCGGCGCTCATCCGGTTCATGACGTAGCCGCAGCTGACGCGGGCGTCGAGGTCGGCCATCGCGAAGCTGCCGCCCCAGCCGCCGTGGCCGAAGGTGCGCGGGTTCGGGCTGAGCGGCATCTCGCGGCTCGCGAGCATGAAGCCGAGGCCCCAGCGCATCGGGCCGAGTTGGAGGTCGTTGCCATAGATCTGCTCCTGGATCGCGGCCTTGACCGTCTCGGGACGCATCAGGGCGACGCCATCGATGGTCCCACCACAGGCGAGTGCGCCCATGATTCGAGCGCAGGCCCGCGCGTTGGCTTGGCCGTTGGCGGCGGGCACCTCGGCGGCGCGCCAGCGCCGGTCGCCAGCGATGGCGGCGCTGACCGGCGGGTTGCCGAAGGCGCGCCGCATGACCGCCTTGGGGCTCTGGTCGGCGGGGTCGACCTTGGCGCCGATCGTCATTGCCGGAGCGATCATCTCGGCGACGCGCGCTTCTTCGGCTTCGGGGAGCCCGATCCAGAACTCGGCGCCGAGCGGGCCCGCGACTTCGTCGCGGAAGAACGTCCCGAGCGACTTGCCGGAGATGCGGCGGACAACCTCGCCGACGAGGTGGCCGAAGGTGATGCTGTGGTAGCCGCTGACCGTGCCGGGCTCCCAAAGCGGCGCCTGGGCGGCGAGCGCACCGGTGATTCGCGCCCAATCGAACCAGGCTTCGGCGGGCATGGGCTCGACGATCCCGGCGAGCCCGGCCTGGTGGCTGAGCAGCCACTTCACGGGGATATGCGCTTTGCCGGCCTGCGCGAACTCAGGCCAGTAGCGGGCGACGGGCGCCTCGAGGTCGAGCTGGCCGCGGTCGACGAGGATGTGGGCGCAAATCGCAGTCATTGCCTTGGTGGTGGACCAGACGTTCGCGAGCGTGCCGCGCTCCCAGGGCCGGGTCTGCGCCCTGTCGGCGAAGCCGCCCCAGAGGTCGACGACGAGCTCGCCGTCGACGGTGGCGGCGAAGGAGGCGCCGACTTCGTTTTCGACGGCGAAGTTCTTGGCGAACGCCTCGCGGACGCGGGCGAAGCGGGGATCGCAGTGGCCGTGGACTTCGGGCTCGGGCATGGTTCGCCGCCTGAAGGGGATTGCCCGGAGTATGGCGATGGCCCTGGCGCGCGTCGAGGGGCGGACAAGGTCTAGGGGGCACGGTCATTGCCGAGTCCAGCGTCGCGACTACCTGGTCGGCGGCTTAAATGGACGGCCGGCCCGGTCGCGGCGCCCGTCTCTGGTGCAGCGGGCCTAAATGCTGAAGCTGCCCGGGAGGGCGGCTTCGCACCCTGCCGACGAAACGACAAGGGGGATACGGGACTGACCACAACAGAAGGGCTCCACTGTGTCAACCGAGGACGGCTATTCCGGGGCGGGAAGGCCGGCAGGCACGCGGACGAGGCTCCCGACGCCGAGCCCGTGGCGTTCGAACCAGCCCTGCTTTACTTCGAGCACCATCCGGTAGGGCGCCGTAGGCGTGAGCACTGTCGTGTCGAGTGGCCGGCCGTCCTTGATGTCGACGATCCGGCCGTCGGCGGCGATGTAGGCGATCGAGAGCGGGATGTAGGTGTCTTTCATCCAGAAGCCGCCGGTTTGGTCGGCGTTGAACAAGAAGAGCATGCCCGCATCCTCGCGGAGCTCCTGGCGGATCATGAGGCCTTGCGTGCGTTGGGCGACCGTCGCGGCGACCTCCGCGGTGAGCGGTTCCGAGACGCCATTGCCCTCGACCGTCACCTGGACGGTTGGGAGCAGCGTGGGTGGCGGCTCCTCGCTGAAGCAGCCGACGACGAGCATCACGACGAAGACGAGGAACGCGCGGAAGACGCCGGTCACGCCCGCTAGCTAACACCGCCGGCCCGATAGATAACAGAAAGCCCGTGGCGGTAGGATGCGCCGATGACCAGCGACCTCCGTGAGATCCGTGCCCTGACCTTCGATGTATTCGGCACCGTCGTCGATTGGCGGACGAGCGTGATTGCGCAGTGCGCCGAGCATCCGAAGTTGCGCCACTTGCCCATCGATTGGCCCGCCTTCGTCGATGACTGGCGCTACGACGGCTACATGAGGGGGAGCCTGATGGTGCGTCGCGGCGAGCTCCCGGCGATGACCGCGGACCAGCTCCACCTCCGCAAGCTCGACCAGCTGATCGCACAGCACGGCATCGCGCTGAGCGAGGCCGAAACGGACGAACTGAACCGCGCCTGGCATCGCCTGGAGCCCTGGCCGGACTCGGTCTTGGGGCTGACCCGCCTGAAAGCGAAGTTTGTGGTCTCGACGCTCTCGAACGGCAACGTCTCGCTGCTCGTCGATATGGCGAAGCACGCCGGCCTGCCGTGGGATTGCATCCTTGCCGCCGACATCACGGGCGCGTTCAAGCCGGAGCCGCAGTGCTACCAGCGCGGCGCCGAAATCCTTGGGTTGCGCACGGACCAGGTGCTCATGGTCGCGGCGCACAAGGCGGACCTTCTGGCCGCGGCGAAGACCGGCATGCGGACGGCCTTCATCCCGCGCCCGCTGGAGGCCGGGCCGGACCGCAAGGTCGACCTCACGCCGGACCCGTCATTCGACCTCGTGGCGCCGGACTTCCGGGCGCTCGCGGACGCGCTCAGCTGCCCGTAGGGCTCAGGCGAGGACAGCGGGGTTGATCTCGACGCCCAAGCCCGGCCCTTCGGGCAGGTGGACGACGCCGCGTTGCGCTTCGATCGGCTCGCGCAGCAGTGGCGTCGCGAGGCGGCCGAGGGGGAACTCCATCGGCGTGTCGCCCGTGAAGCTGGCGACGAGGTGCACCGTGGCGGCAAGCCCGGGGCCGAAGTAGAACGAATGCGGGATGACGGGCACGCCGGCGGCCGCGGCTAGAATGGCGACGCGTTGGAGTTCGGTGAGCCCGCCGCTCTTGGTGACGCTCGGTTGCAGGACGTCGGCGGCGCCCGCGGCGAGGATGTCCCGGAATTCGGTGACGGTGCAGGCGTTTTCGCCGAGGGTGATGGGCATGGTCGCGGCGGCGCGCACGCGGGCGAGGCCCGCGAAGTCCTCTGGCGGCCAGACGGGCTCTTCCAGCCAGCGCAGGTTGTATGGCGCGAGTTGTTTCGCCATCGCGATCGCCTCGCTGGGCGTCCAGGGGTTGTTCGTGTCGAGCATCACGTCGATCTCCGGGCCTACCGCCTCGCGGACGGCGGCCACGGACGCGAGGTCTGTCTGGTGCAGCTTGATCATCGTGAAACCGGACTCGACGGACTTCAGTGCGCCGAGTGCGGCGTCTTGGGGGGTCGCGTAGTGCGGGTGGCTGCCATAGGCCGGCACGCTCGGCCGGGAGATGCCGCCGAGGAGCTGGGCGACGGGCACGCCGAGCGCCTTGCCCGCGAGGTCCCAGAGCGCGATGTCGACCCCGCTGAGCGCGTACATCGCCAGGCCATAGTGTCCGGCTCGGCGCGAGACGCGCTGCATCCGGTCGTGCAGCCAAGCGATGCGCGACGGGTCTTGACCGACGACCACGGGCGCGAGGACGCGCTCCACGATGTGCGCGACGGCCGGGCCTGTGCCATAGGCGAAGCTTTCGCCCCAGCCAACCAGCCCGCGGTCCGTTTCGACGCGGATGAGCAGCTGGCCTTCGAGCCGCTCGTACCAGCTGGTCGGTGGGTCCCAGGGGGCGAAGGGGATGGCGAGTGGGATGGCCTGGACGGCGGTGATACGCATGGCGGGGGACCTCGGGGGGGAATCGCGCTCAGTATCGCCGAGGCGGTGGGCATCGCGCTTTTACCCGGACGGCAGCGGCCATCGGCGGCGCCAAAGGTAAGCCAGGGCGCCGAAGGCGACGCCGACGTTGAGCGATTCGACCCGAGCGTCCATGGGGAGGGCGACGCGGAAGTCGCTTTCCCGAAGGAGGAGCTGGCTGACGCCTTCGCCCTCGCTCCCGAGGATCAGGGCGGTGCGCTGCGGCCAATCGAATTGGGTTGCGTCGACCGAGCCCGGCCCGGCATCGGCCGCGACGCACCAGAAGCCAGCCTCTTTCAGCGTGCGGAGGGCGAGCGCGAGGTTCTGAGGTGCGGCCACCGGGGCGATGAAGCTCAGCCCTGCACTCGCGCGGTGGACGCCCGGCGTGAGGTGGGCGCCGCGCCGTTTGGGGATGACGACGGCGCGCACGCCGGTCGCTACCGAGGTCCTCAGGATCGCCCCCACGTTCTGCGGGTCGGTGACTTGATCAAGAAGGACGGCGAGCGCTGGCCCCTGGGCGCGTGCGAGGTCCTCGAGCGAGGCTGGCTCCAAGTCGCGCAGGCGGACGAGGACGCCCTGGTGGACGCCGTCGGCTGTTAGCTGGTCGAGGCGCGCCGGGGGCACCGCTTCGACGGGCAAGCGGGCGCGCGTCGCGTGTTCCACCAGGGCCGCGACGCGCGGATTTCGGCTTTCGGCCCAATAGAAGAGCGAACGTGCGGCGCCGGTTTCGAGGGCCAGGGCGCAGGCGTTGATGCCGAAGGCGAGGTCGTCGGGGGTGGCGTTTGGCTTCGGCCGCAGGCGAGGGGGAGCGGCGACCCGTGGCGCCTCCAGTTCGCGGTCCGGGCGCGTGCCGGCCGGCGCTGAGGGGAAAGGTTTCCGTGACGTGAACCGCTTTCCTTCCGCCATACCATCCCCAAGCCTACACTCCGATGACGCCCCATGCGGAACCGCACACGAATCCAGATACTGCTCCCAACCGCGCTCGTCATTGTCTCTTCCGTGCTGGCCACGGCCGCGGCCTGTGGCGGGGATGACGACGACAACGGCAACGGCTCGCCGGGCACTGTCGCCGTACCAGGCGACAAGATCGACACCGTCTCGGCGCCAATCGCCACGGGGCCCGTCTCACGATTCAGCATCTTGCTGGAGGACGTTGGCACGCAGGCGTACCTGACCGATATCCCCGCCACCCAGACACTCGACGTCGCGAGCTACGGCAAGACCGCCGCATTCAGCTCCGAAGGCGAAGGCGAGAAGTTGTTGAAGCAATGGGGCTACCAGGGCGGCTATCAAACGGCATTGATCCCTGAAGGCCGGGAGCAGGCCCCGTTGAATGGTGGCTACTTCATCTACGTCGAGTCCCACCTGTTGAAGGACGTGGACGGCGCCGACGCGATGTACGAACACCTCGTCTCGCGGATCCGCGCCAACGGGGGGCAGTCTGTGAACGCCGGCCGGGTCGGCAACGAATCATCGGCTTGGCGCGTTGTCAGCGGCTTCATCCGGGGATCGACGATCGCCCAGGCATACCACCGGCTGGTGTTTCGCCGCGGGAACGTCGTCGTGGTCGTGCTGACGGTCGGGGCGGACCCGTTCATGAAGGTGGAGACGGTGCGTGGTCTCGCGCTCGAGGTCGACGAGAAGGTGCTCGGCAAGGCGGAGGCGATCGCGCCAACGCCGACATCGAACTTCACCCCGCCCGCGGACCGGGCGCGGACACCAACGCCCGTCACCCAGGCGCCCCGCCCCACGCCGACGGCAGCGCGATGAGCCAGCGCGCGCCAGAGTTTCGACCGCGCCGCAAGAAGGCTGGCACGCCGGCGAGGAGCCCCTGGCTGGTGCCCGTTGTCGCGGCGGCCGCGGGCCTCGTGGCGATCGGCCTCGCGATTGGCATCTTCTTCGCGGTGAGCGATGACGACGATGTCCCGAGCCCGCTTTCTACCGCTGAGTCCAAGAGTACGGCGGGGACGCTCGGCGGCCCGGCGCCGGTGGTTGAGGGCCCGGCGGTACGCTACATCGTACATACCAACGATGTCGCGATTGGTTTCGACCCGCTGCCTCCGGAAACTTTCTTGTTGACCGTCACCGGCTTTGCAACAAATGGCCTGTTCACCAACGTTGAAGAGGGTGAACGCCTTGCGAGGGAGTGGGGGTATGTGGATGGGTATCAGGGCAGCTTGCAGCCCGACGGCGCCTTGGCCGGTGTGCTGCAGGGCCGATTCTTCATCCGCGTGGAATCCTACCTGTTCAAGGACGTCGAAGGGGCGGGCAAAGCCTATGACTTCATCGAGGCGTTCCACGAGAAGCGGCCCGGGTCGCAACAGCAAGAGACGCGCGGCCTTGCCAACGAGTCCAGCGCCTGGCGGTTCACGCAGGGGACGGTGGGGACGTCGGAGGTGGTCGGCGTCTTCCATCGCTTCATCTTCCGGCGGGGCAACCTTGTTTCGATCGTCCAGACGTTCGGCGGCGAGCCCTTCATGAACATCGATCGCGCCCGCGATGTCGCGGTGATCGTCGACCAAAAAGCGCTCGGAGAACGGCCCGCGGTGACGCCCACGCCCGGCCGGTCGAGCGTCCCAGTCGTGCCACCGACGCCCACTCGGTAGCGGCCCAACTCCGGACACAGGGGGCGGTACTGTGCGCTGGCTCCTCCTCGCCATTGTTGCTTGTGCGGGCATGGCTCTGCCCTGGGCGGCCACGCCGGTCGCGGTCTTCGCTCAAGACGTGCCTCAGGCCGACGGGGTCATCGTCCAATACCGGATGGAAGGCCCACGCCAGGCCGTCGCGGATGCTCGGGCTGAGCCGGCGACCACGGCCGAGGGGTTCGTCCGTGTCCGCGTGCCGGCAGGGGTGTCGCGCGATGCCTTCCTCGCGGAGCTGCGAAGCGACCCGGCGGTTGTGCGCGCCGAGCCCGACGCCCCGGTGTACGCCGCTGCTAGCCCGAACGACCCGTTCTACCTCCAGACGCAGTCGGGCTATTTCGCCCAAATCGCAGCCCAGCAGGCCTGGGACCTGATGACGAACGCCGCGCCGGTGGTCGTCGCCGTGCTCGATAGCGGGATCGACCTCGACCATGAGGACTTTGCGGGCCGGCTTTGGACCAACGAAAAAGATGCGACGGCCGACGGCGTCGACGACGACAACAACGGCTGTGTGGACGACCACCACGGCTGCCGGTTCGTGGAGCTCACCTCGTCCAACCGGGCTGCCTGTGGCTACTCCAGCTCAGCGCCCACAGGCAACGTCGGCGATGACCACGGTGCGCCCGGCGCCTCCGAGCATTCGCACGGGACGCTGGTCGCCGGGATCCTTGGGGCGGCCGGGAACAACGCGAAGGGCGTGGCTGGCGTTGCCTGGAACGTCCGGATCATGCCGATCAAGGTGCTAGATTGCGGGAGCTTTGGCGGGTTGCCGCGGGGCTCGATGTTCAACGTCGCGGAAGGCATCGCCTATGCGCGCCAGATGGGCGCGAAGATCATCAACCTCTCGATTGCTAGCGAGCCGGGCGACCAGAGCGCGGATAACGCGAAGCTCCGGCTCGAAATCGAACGGGCGCAGGCGGCGGGGATCATCATCGTGGCCGCCGCCGGAAACCATTTGCCGGGCTCTTCGAAGGTCGGACCTGGCTACCCTGCGGCGTATACGCAGTACACGAACGTCGTCGCGGTCGGGGCGGCCGGCCGGACGCTGCAATGGGCCACCTACAGCAACTACGGCCCGGCCATCGACTTTGCGGCCCCGGGCGACGAAATCGTCGGGCCGGTGCGCACCGCACTTGCGCCGCAACGGCCGTACGCCGTTGGGTCGCGGGGGACGAGCCTTGCGGCTCCTCTGGTGAGCGGGATGTTCGCGCTGATGATGGCGCGCAACCCGGAGCTGCCGGCGGCCGACTACGTGTCGCAGGCGAGCCAAGCGGCGACGCCCCCGGCGCCGGCCCCACACGGACAGAATTGGGCGGGCGCGGGCGTGATCAACATCGGTCAGGCGGTCGCGCGCGTCCCGATGACGCTCGCCGGCGACGCTTTGCGGGAGTGGCGCGATGCGCCGCCTGGCACCGAAGTGCGCGCGTTCGTCGGCGGCGTCGACTGCGGGGCGACCTCGACGGTTTCGGTCGGGCCGGTCGCACGCTACTCCTTGCGGGTGCGAAGCGAGCTGGAAACGGCGGGCTGTGGCGCCCCCGGCAAGACGGTCCAGCTCTTGGTGGGCGGGTTCCCAGCGCTGCCGACGGTTCCTTGGGGGCTGCCGGAAAGCTCGCTCGCGGTCTCGAATCTCGATGTCAGCTCGGTGCCGCCGGCGCCGGGGCCGATCGTCGTCCAAACCCTGAATGGGGGCTGGTCGAACATCGCCTACCTCGACCCGGCGGGCTTGCTGCCCGCAGTCCTGACCAGCCTGCCGAGTCCATGGACGAACGTGTTCGCCTGGGACGCGGAGAAGGCGTCGTTCGACGTGGTCGGCGCCTACCGGCACTTTTCGCGTGGGGCCCCGACGTTCGTGAACGACCTGCCCGAGCTCCAGCGCTACCAAGCGATCTGGATCGACGCAGGGGCGGCGAACGCCGCGACCGCCAACCCGAACCCGCCGCCGGGGCTGAAAGTGACGCTGAAAGCCGGCTGGAACAACGTCGTATGGACGGGTACGAGCGCCCCCGTGGGCGAGGCGCTGGCCTCCATCGCCGGCAAGTACCAACAGGTCCTGCAGTACGACAACGTCGCACGGGCGTGGCATTCCTACCTCCCGGGCCGCCAACGCCTGCTGAACGACTTTGGCGGGCTCTTCAAGCTGAAGGTGTACTGGATCCTGATGACTGAGGACGCCGAGCTGACGATGCCGTAGCGTCAGGCGGCCAGGCGGCGGCGCAGCCGGCGCGCGGGCCCGCCGCAGAAGTAGCCCTGGGCGTAGTCCACCCCAATGACACCCAGCGCTTCGAGGGTGGCTGCATTTTCGACGCCTTCGCCGACGGTCTTGATGTCCAGGCCCGCGCCCAGCGCTTGGACTGCGGCGACAACGGCCCGTTGGCGCTTGTCGGAGACAATCTCGCGGACGAACGAGCCGTCGACCTTGATCTGGTCGATCGGCAGCGCTCGGACGTAGGCGAGCGAGCTGAAGCCCGTGCCAAAGTCGTCGAGCGCGAAGCGGATGCCGAGCTCGCGCATGTCGGACATCCAGGCGGCGACCTGGTCGAGGTCGTGGACGACGGCTGTTTCGGTGATTTCGAAGCCAAGCCGCCGGACGACCGCCCCTTCGTTCAGGAGCATCCGCCGGATCTCGTCCATCGCCTGGCTGTCGGTCAGGGTCGTGCCCGAGAGGTTGACGAAGACATTGAGGTCGTCTTGGGCGCGGAGCTCGCCGAGGACCGTGGCGAGCACGAAGCGGTCCACCTGGGACATCACGCCGAATCGCTCGGCAGACTGGACGAATTCCACGGGCGGGACAAACTGCCCGGAGGCCGTCCGCAGCCGGACGAGCGCTTCGTGATGCGAGAGGCTGCCGCCGCGCACCGCCACGATCGGCTGGTAGTGCACTTCGACCCGGCCCTGTTCGAGGGCGTGCCGGACGCGCGTAGCCCAGCGGTTTTGCTGCGCGAGCCGGCCCGCTTCCACGCCATGTTCGCCAGACCAGACGACGCGGTTGCGGCCGCGTTCCTTGGCCGAATACATCGCGGCGTCGGCTTCGGCGAGGACGGAGCTGGCGCTGTGGCCGCTCTCGACCGTCGCGAGGCCGATGCTCGTGCCGAGGAAAAAGCGGTGGCCGCCGATCCGGACCTCCGCGCGTTCGACTGCGAGCCGGATCCGCTCGGCGGATTCGCCCGCCTCGCCGGGGTCGTCGATCGCAAAGAGGATGGCGAACTCGTCGCCGCCGAGGCGCACGAGCAGGTCGCCCGGGGAGAGCGCCTCTCGCAGGACCTTGGCGATCTGGACGAGGACGTTGTCGCCCGCGCGGTGGCCCAAGGTGTCGTTGACCGTCTTGAAGTTGTCGAGGTCGATGAACCCGAGGATGGCGTTGCCGGAAGCCCCTGGGCGCGTCAGGGTCTCGACTGCTTCTTCCAGGACGCGGCGGTTGGGGAGGCCGGTGAGCGCATCGTGAGAGGCGAGGTGGCGGAGGCGGCGCTCCTGCTCGCGCCGCTCGGAGATGTCGCGAGCAACGCCGATGACCTCGGCTGGCGTCCCGCCGCGGAAGAGCAATCGCGTGTTGACCTCGACCGGGATGCGCCGGCCGTTCGGGCCCAAGATATCAACTTCAAACTGGGTGCTCAGGGCGTCGCCGCGCAGGAGCTTCTCCATCGAATCGGCCAGGTGGCGGAGGTGGTCGGGAGCGACGAGCTGATCGACTGGCGTGCGCAGCAGTTCGGCGCGCGACCGGCCGGAGAGCCGCTCTCCCGCGGCGTTGATGGTCGTCAGGTGGCCGTCAAGTGTCGAGGTATAAATGACATCGTTGGCGCTCTCCACGAGCTCGCGGTAACGGTTAAGCCGTGGTTGCGGGCGATCGGCGGCCGGTCGAATGCCGTCCGCCGGCGGTTCCGCCGAGCGATGGTCCATGCGTAACGCCCCTGGTGGCCGGATCGCGCCTCCAGTCACCGTTGTAAGAATCGACGCTGCCGGGGCAGCCCAACACCAGCGCGCACGCAACGCGTGCCTTTATGATCGCGGGATGCCAGATGCCCAGATCACCGAGGATTACGCCACCGTCCCCTATCCCAGCTGGGCGCACGTCCAGGCGCAACCCGACCGGTTGGCGACCATCGCCCGGCTTCACGGCCTGCAACCGGCGCCCGTCGACCGCTGCCGCGTCTTGGAGTTGGGCTGTGGCGATGGCGGGAACCTGCTCCCGCTGGCGGCCCGCCTTCCGGGGTCGCGGTTCATTGGGATCGACCTTGCGGCCGACGCGATCGCACGCGGGATCGACGCTGCGGCTGAGCTGGACCTGACGAACGTCGAGCTCGCCGAGGCTGACCTTTCGACCTACGAAAGTGACGAGCCGTTCGACTACATCATCGCGCACGGACTGTTCAGTTGGGTGCCACCCGAGGTGCAGGAGGCAACGCTGGCGCTCTGCCAGCGGCTGCTCGCGCCGCAAGGCGTCGCGTATCTCAGCTACACGACGCTCCCCGGCGGCCACATCCGGCTCATGGCGCGCGAGATGATGCTCTTCCACGCTGGCGAGTCGGGGCCGCCGGCCCAGCGCATGGCGGCGGCGCGAGAGCTCCTGACGACGCTGACGAGAATCCCCCCGCAGCCCGGCGACCCGTATGCAGCCGTGATGGTCGCGGAGGCCGAGCGGATCCTCGCGCGGGACGATGCGGTCGTCTTTCACGATGAGCTGAGCGCCTATAACGAACCGGTCTACCTCACGGAGCTGCTGACGACGGCCGCCGAACACGGCCTTCAGTTTCTCGGGGAAGCGGACTACTACGAGATGTTTGACCGTCACTTTCCCGAGGCCGTTTTGGCGGCGCTGGACGAGACGCGGGCCCAGAGCCGCGTCCTTGGTGAGCAGTACCTCGACTTCTTGCGCTGCCGGCGTTTCCGGAAGACGTTGCTCTGCCGGGACGACGCACCAATCCACGACGACCCGGACGCGGCGGCTATCGGCAGCATGTGGGTGGCGAGCAAGGTGCAACGGGTGATGGAGCCGGCCCAGCCGCTGCCGCCCGGCGCCGTCCAGTTCCGCAACGAGAACGGGGCGGCCTTCACGACGGACGACGCGGCGATCGTGGCCGCGATTCGGCGTCTCGGGGAGTCGTTTCCCCAGCCTGTCCCGTTCGCCTCGCTGCTGGAAGGCGCCGGCCGCTATGCAACGCAGGCCGACCGCGGCACTCTCGCCGAGCGCCTCCAGCTGGTGCTTCTGAGCATGTATCAGGCGGACTTAGCGGAGCTTTCGACCGTCGGGCCGGCCTTCCTGGCGGCGCCCGGCAGTATGCCGGCGGTTTCGCCTTGGGCGCGGCGTCAGGCCGCGTCCGGTCTGCCGGGCGTCACGAGTCTGGCGCATGGGAACATCTGGCTGAGCGACGAGCTGATGCGGCGGATCATCGTGCTGGCCGATGGGACGCGCGACCGGGCGGCGCTCGTCGCGGCGCTCGAGGGGTTTCTCCCCGCCGATGGGGCCGAGGCCCGGCGCAAGCTGTTCGAGCTGCTTCAGGAGCTCGGGCGGTCCTGCCTCCTGCTTCCCGGCGAGGCGGACGCCGACGAGCGTATGCTAATGGGTTGACGGGGCAGACCCCGGCCGCGCAGGCTACGTCATCTTCTTTGCCGGGATGACCCACGAATGTCAGGTGTCCAGGATCACGAAACCGTCTCGATCTACCCGCTCGACGACCAGCAGCGCGAGGCGCTGCTGACCAACGCGAGCGAGTGCGTGCTCAACTGGTCGACGCGCGACGGCTGGCCCGTCGGCGTGGTCCACGCCTTCTATTGGGGCGACGGCCGCGTTTGGATTACGGCCGGCGAGCACCGCCACCGGATCGCCGCGATCAAGCGGGACCCGCGCGTTTCGGTGGTGGTCAGCGGCGCGGCGGCGCCCGCGGGCAAGGCCCCGGGCGGCGCGATCACGATCAAGGGGCGCTGCGTCATCCATTCGGATGAGGAGACGAAGGCCTGGTTCTACCCGGCGCTGGCGAACAAGGTGGCGGGCGGCAACCCAGAGGCCGCGGCGGCTTTCGCCAAGCGGCTCGATTCGCCGCTCCGCGTGATCCTCGAGGTGATCCCCGAGAAGTGGATCACCTTCGACGGCGCGAAGTTCGCGATGGACTCGGCCGGCGTCCTACCAGAGGACCAGAGGGGCCAGCCGCTGTCGTCGGACGCGGATCGCCTGCCGAAGCTCATGAAGGAGCGCGGCCTCAGCTGAGGCGCGTGATGTTGGCGGTCAGCGCCAGATGAACTCGTCGGGCGCTGGCTCCTTCGTCCATTTCCAGTAATCGACGCAGCCCCAGGCGGTGTTGGTCGCCACGCGGCCGAAGTCGTTGCGGTAGTACGAGCGCTGGCTGGGGTGCATCCAGATCGAGTGTTCGAGGACGGCATCCGTCCGGGCTTGGTAGTCGTCGTAGACCTCGCGGCGGACGTCGACGGAGCCGGCGCCGCGTTCGAGCATGCCCTTGATGCAGCCGAGGGCGAAGCGCGTCTGCATTTCGCCCCACATCACGGGCCCGCCGGTGCGCTGGTTCGTGTTCGGGCCGTAGAGGACCCAGAGGTTCGGGAAGCCTGGGAGCATCATGCCGAGGTAGGCGCGGGCGCCATCCTTGGCCCAGAGCTCGTTGAGCGTGATGCCCTCGCGGCCACGGAAATCGATCGGCCAAAGGAAGTCGTTCGGGCGGAAGCCGCTCGCGAGCACGAGCAGGTCGAGCTCGTAGTGGCGGCCTGAGGCCATTTCGACGCCGGTTGGGGTGATCCTGGCGATGCGGTCCGTTTCGAGCTCGACGTTCGGGCGGTTGAGGGCGTCGAACCAGCCGTTGTCGAGAACTATCCGCTTCGCGAGCGGCGGGTAGTTGGGCAGGCAGTTCGCTGCGAGCTCGGGGTCGTGGCCGACTTTGCTCATGAGGTAGGCGACGAGCCGCTCGCGGAGGGCGTGGTTCTTGCGGTTCACGGAGCCGTCGTCGGGCCATTCGGGGTCGATGTCGTATGCATCGAGGATCATGCTGTCGCCGGCGTTGTAGGTCATGCGGAGGCGGAACCAGTTCACATAAAGCGGGACGTGGCGATAGAGCCAGCGGGTCTGCGGTGTCACTGGGTCGCGGTAGCCCGGGACGGGGATGACCCAGCCAGCCGACCGCTGAAAGACCGTGACGCTCCCGGCCGTCTCGGCGACGGCTGGGACGAGCTGCATCCCGGTCGCGCCCGTGCCGATGACGCCGACGCGCTTGCCGGCGTAGTCGTAGCTGTGGTCCCAGCGGGCGGTGTGGAACATCTTGCCCTGGAAGCTGTCGCGCCCTTCGATCTCGGGCAGCACTGGCCGGTCGAGCAGGCCAACGCCGCTGATGATGCCGTTCACGCGGATGGTTTCGTCGACCGAGAAGGGGGAACGGAGCCGGACGACCCATTCCGCGGTCGCTTCGTCCCAGGTTGCGCCGACGACTTCGGTGTTGAAGCGGACGGTGTCGCGGACGCCGTATTTGGTCGCGATGTGCTCGATGTAGGCGTGGATCTCGGCCCGAGGGGCGAAGGTGTGCTCCCACTCGTAGTCCGCTTCGAACGTGTACGAATAGACGCGGCTGGCAATATCGACCCGGAAGCCGGGGTAGGTGTTCTGCCACCAGGTGCCGCCGACGCCGCCGTTCTTGTCGACGATCACGTATGGGATGCCGGCGTCCTTGAGCTGGATTGCGGCGTTCAGGCCACCGAAGCCGGCGCCGATGATCAACATGCGGAAGTTGGCGCGGGCTTCTTTCGCTGGCCCGCCAGCCCAGTCGAACTGCCGCGGCATGGCGTCGATCGCGAGCTCTTCACGGTAGAAGCCGTAGGCATCGCCGGGGATTTCCGCGCAAACGGCGAGGTCCGCGAGCTCGCGCAGGCGCGCTTCCGAGGGTCGCTGCGGCGCAGGCCGTCTGCCATCCCGAAGCTCGCAGAGGACGGCGAAGGCCTTCTCGCGAAGGGCGGCTTCGTCGGCCGGGTTGGCGATGACGGCCGCATCAGCCATCCCGCGCGGCGCGAGCACCGTCCGGATGGCCTTGAGCGAGGCGTCGTCTGTGAGCTGGGCGAGGACCGCGCGCAGGGCGAGTGGGTCGGCGTGGCTAAGGGCGTCGCGGATGGTGTCGTCGCTGGTTTCCGGCGGGATGGGCTGGCTCATCGTGGGTCCTGTCTCCGGCGGGCTCCGCCCCAGCGGTGGAGCGAGCGCCCGATAGTATGGCACAGGCCCACGGGGACTCGGGAAGCGCGTCTGTCGTACGATGCCAAGGATTTACCCGCGAAACGGGCGCAAAGGACAGCCGTGGTCGAGCAGCGCATCCCATTCTTCCGGCCCACGATCGAAGACGACGACATCGAAGCCGTCGCCGGGGCGCTACGCAGCGGCTGGCTGACGACGGCCGGGAACGCGCGGGCGTTCGAAGCGGAGCTGGCCGAACATTGCGGCGCCCCGTTCGTGGCCGTGATGAACTCCGCGACGGCGGCGCTCCACCTGGCGCTCGAGGCGTGGGGCATCGGCCCCGGCGACGAAGTGATCACCACGCCCTACACGTTTTGTGCGACGGCGAACGTGGTGTTGCACACCGGCGCAGACGTCGTCTTTGCCGACGTGCGCGAGCGCGACTTCAACATCGACCCAGAGCGCATCGCTGCGGCGATCACTCCGCGGACGAAGGCGATCATCCCGGTGCACTTCGCGGGCGAGCCCTGCGCGATGGACGAAATCCTCGCGCTCGCGCGGCCCCGCGGGATCATGGTGCTCGAAGATGCCGCCCACGCGATCGGCGCGCTCTACCGCGGGCGGACGATCGGGAGCATCGCTGACGCGACCGCCTTCAGCTTTTACGCGACGAAGAACATGACGACGGGCGAGGGCGGTGCGCTCGCCAGCTTCGACGAGCAGTTCAGCGAGCGCGTCCGCAAGCTCACGCTTCACGGCATGTCACGCGATGCCCTGCGGCGCTACGAAGCTGGCGGCAGCTGGCGGTATGACGTCGAGGAGATTGGCTTCAAGGACAACCTGACGGATACCGCGGCGGCCCTCGGGCGGTCGCAGCTGCGCAAGCTCGGACAGCTCCAAGACGGGCGGACCTCGGCGGTCGAGCGCTACTTTGCGAACCTCCGCGACGAAGAGCGGTTGATCCTGCCGAGCGTCGACGAGGAGAACCGGAGCGCCTGGCACCTGTTCGTCGTGCGCGTCCGCGAGGGCGCCGGCGTGGGCCGCGACGAGGTCATCCGGCGGATGACCGAGGCGGGGATCGGGACGTCGGTGCACTTTATCCCGGTGCACACGTTCTCGGCCTACCAGCGCCTGGGGCGTTGGAAGATTGGTGATTTCCCTGTCGCGGAGCGGCTGTTTGCGGGCGCGATCAGCCTGCCGCTGTTTCCCAGCATGACGGCCGCCGAGGTCGACGACGTCTGTGACGTGCTGCGCGCTGCGTTGCGCGCTTAGCTCGCGGGTGGTGTGAAGAGCTTCACGATCTTCTCGGCGCCGCCCTTGTTGGCGCGTGGCACTTCGAGCGCCCAGCTGGTGCCGTCGGTGAGCTGGACGGTGAGCTCCGTCGTGAGCTTGCCGCCGCCGAACTCCATCGCTTCGACCTCGGCGCGGGGGACGGTCTCGAGCAGTTCACCCGCGCCGTTCTTGAGGAGGCCGCGCTTCATTTGGAAGAAGGCGAGGTCGTCCGCGGTGAGCGCCATGACCATGTAGCCGCCGGTGAAGCCGCCGGGCGTGTTCCCGCGCGGCTTGGCGAGCTTTTCGCCGACCATCGCGCCAGCGAGGCCCGCGGCTTGGCGGAGGGCGCCGGCCGCCATGATCCGCCGGCCCTGGCCTTTGGGAGAGACCACAGCCGTCGCCAAGACGGGTTTGCCAAGTGTTTTTGCTGCGTCGTCGTCCATACTCATGGTGTCTGTCCTCCTCGGGTTCCGTGCCGCAAACGATACCAAGTCGGACGCACCTGAACCCGCTACACTTTGCATCCGGAGGCACGAGTCATGGCGGCTGTCCTGGCACCAGAGCAACTGACGGCTGAGGCGTTCCTGAGCGAGCCCGAACACGAGCGGTTTGAGCTGGTCGACGGCGAACGGAGGGAGCGCTGCATGAGCAACTTGTCGAGTCACTATGCCTTTGAGCTCAACGCGGAGATCCGCGCCCACATCCGCCGCAACAACCTCGGCCTTGGGTTCCAATCGGACTGCGCGCTGCAGATTTGGCCGCCCTCAGACAACATCCGCTTCCCCGATGGCGCCTTCTTGGCGAAGGACCGCGTCCCGCCTGGCGTGCCGGGCCCTGGGCCGCTGCGCGTGGCCCCGGACCTCGTGTTCGAGGTCGTCTCGACGCACGATCATGCGATCGAGGTAGCCAATAAGGTGAAGCTCTACCTTGAGGCTGGGGTGCGACTCGTGTGGGTCATCTACGCGGACATCAGGTCGGTACACGTCTACCGGCAAGACGGCACGGGGGCCGTCGTCGGCCCTGCGGGCGCGCTCGATGGCGAGGATGTCTTGCCCGGATTCAGGCTCCCGATGGCCGAGCTCTTCCCGGAGACCGTGGCGAGCTAGCTTTCGGTCTTGCGGGGCCGGCGCGGGCGTGGCGGCGAGGGCGGCCCGATGTCGAGCGGCTCTTTCCGCGCCTTGCTTGGCTGGACGCGGCGGGGCTCGTTCTCTTCCTTGGGGTAGTGCGGCGGCAGCGGCGCCTCGCCCAGGCCCTCGGTCTCTTGCCGGGCGACGAGTTCCAGCAGCGGCTCCAGCGAGAAAGCGCGATCGTCGATCGCCGCGCCGGGGTCGCCTTGCTCCCTGTACCGCTTTGGCACGGTCGCGAGCGTGAAGTCTCCGAGCTCGACGGCGTCGAGGTCTTGCCAGAAGAACGGGGCGGAGACGCGGGCATCGGGCGTTGGGCGGACGCTGTAGGCCGAGGCGACGGTGCGGTCGCGGGCGTTCTGGTTGTAGTCGAGGAAGACGCCGTGGCGCTCTTCCTTCCACCACTTGGTGGTCGCGAGCGCGGGGACGCGGCGTTCGACTTCGCGGCCGAGGGCGAGGGCGCAGCGGCGCACCTCTTGGAAGCCCCACTTGGCCTCGATCCGGACGTTGACGTGGATCCCACGCGAGCCGCTCGTCTTTGGGAAGCCGATGTACCCGAGGTCCGTGAGCACCTCGTTCACCGTGCGGGCGACTTCGCGGACCATCGCCCAGTCCGCTTCAGGCGTGGGGTCGAGGTCGACGCGGAGCTCGTCGGGGTGGTCGACGTCGCCGGAGCGCACGGGCCAGGGGTTGAGGTCCAGGCAGCCGAGGTTCGCCATCCAGCAGACGCCGGCGACCTCCTTCGTCACGGCGAGGTCCGCGGTCCGCCCGCTGGGGAAGGCGACGTGGGCTGTCGTCACCCAGGCTGGGCCTTCGGGAGCGCGCTTCTGGAAGAAGGGCGGCTCGCTTGCGCCGTTGACGAAACGCTTGAGGACGGCGGGGCGGTCGTAGATGCCGCGGATCGCGCCCTCGCCCACGGCGATGAAGTAGTTCACGAGGTCGAGCTTGGTGTAACCCATCTTGGGAAAGAAGACCTTCCCTGGGTTCGTCACCGTGACCGGCCGGCCGCCGACATCAAGGGTGAGGTCGTCCTTCGCCACCCCGTCACGGTATGCGAAGGGTGTGGGCGCGGCAATGCCCGCGTCAGGGGATTGCGGGCGCCGGGAGGGTCGCCGGAAAGAGATCCGCGACGGTCGCCATGAAGCCGGGAAGGATGCTGGGGCTCTCGATCGGGTCGCTCGCTGTCAGGACGCGGGTCGGGGCGTCGTTCCGGTACACGTAGATTTCGCGGCTGAGCGGGTAGAGAAGCCAGGCCTCGGCGACGCCGTTGTCGAGCCATTCTTGGATCTTGAGGCGCATCTCGCCCCCCCTGTTAGAGGGCGAAAGGACTTCGATCACCAGGTCGGGCGGGACCTCGAGGAAGCCAAAGTCCCCGGCGGGGATGCGGGAGGTCCGGACGAAGCTGAGGCTGGCCTTTCTCACGCGGTCTCGGTCGCGGAAGACCCGGATGCCGAGTCCGGAACCGTAGAGTTCGCCGATCGGGAACCGTTCGAGGAAGCCGCTCACGATCCGCGCGACATTCAGACTGGTGAGCATCGAGGAGCGGCTCGCCCAACGCTCGACGAGCTTCCCTTCGAGTAGCTCGTAGGCGCCCTCCATTTCGAGCAGCTCTTCGGGCGTGACCCGACCGCCAATGACAGGCAGGCTCACGGCGCCCTCTCCATGTTGCAATGCTACCCCGCCGCCGTGACCCCTCCTACCCCTTCGGGCTGAAGCCGCCGGGGCCGGTGACCACCGATTCGTCCCGTTGCTGGCGCGGGTGGGTGGCGTTGTGCTCACGCACCGCCTTGAGGATCGCCTGCGAAGAGCCCTCCATCAGCTCGTGTTTGTTCGCGCTCACCCAGGCGGCCGACTCGTCGACTGTGCGCAACAAGCCCTGGACGCGGGGGATGACGTAGCGGGCGAAGAGGTCGTAGCTGCGCAGCATCGCCTCGCGGTCGGCCCAATCGTGGGCGAAGCCGAGCAGCGTGCCGAAGCCGCCAGAGTGCTGCACGAGCCGTTCGATGTTCGCCACCATGTCGTCGGGCGTGCCGAAGACGGTCCCGCCGCCGCGGGTCATGTTCCGCACGAAGGCGGCGCCGTCTTCGATCGGGTTGGTCTTGGGGCGGCCGAGGATGCCGACGTTGTATTCGTTGTGCCAGCGCTTGGCCCCTTCGGCCACTTCGGCGAAGGCCTGTTCGCGCGTCGGGGCGAGGTGGTATTGGAGGAGGATGCGCCAACTGTCGCGGTCCATGGTTTGGCCGTTCTCGGCGGCGTAGGTCTCGCCGAAGCCCCACTGGGTCGGCAACGCGGCGAGGCCTTCTTCGGTGTAGCTCGCCACGGAGATGACGCCGATGCCGTACTTCCCCGCGACCTTCATCCCGGCCGGGCTGAGCGACGATGCCGAGACCATCGGCAGCTCTTCTTGCAGCGGAAGGATCTGGAGCTTGGCGTCGTGCAGTTCGAACCAGTCGCAGGTGTAGGTGACGCGTTCGCCGCGGAGCAGGCGCTGGATGACGCCGGTCGCCTCGTCCATGCGGTCGCGCTGGGTTGCGGGGTCGATCCCGAGCATGTGCGCGTCGGACGGCAGCGCGCCGGGCCCGACGCCGAGCATCGCGCGCCCGCGGGTGAGGTGGTCGAGCTGCGTGATCCGCATGGCGACGTTGAAGGGGTGATGGTAGGGGAGCGAGACGACGCCCGTGCCGAGACGGATGCGCTGCGTGCGTTCGCCGGCGGCCGCGAGAAAAAGCTCGGGAGACCCGATGGTCTCCCAGCCGCCGCTGTGGTGTTCGCCCGCCCAGAACTCGTCGAAGCCAAGCCGGTCGAGGTGCTCGACGAGCTCAACGTCACGCCGGATTTGGAGGGTCGGGTGCTCGCCAATGGGGTGATGTGGGGCGAGAAAGACGCCAAAGCGCATGCGGGACAACGGCTGGGCTCCAGTGAAGAAGATCTCCCGGAAGGTACGGTGCTCGTGCTGTAGGCAATAGAACGAGGAAAGGCGTGGAGGGTCCAGGCCTTCCGCCGGAGCACGGTGTATGGTATCCCGAGTAACGATGCCACGCGTCCAGCCCCGCCGACTGCCGATGCTGACCCTTCTCTGCGCCGCGATGGTGGTGGCTGGGGCGGCGCTTGGCTGCAATCCGCTGGGCGGCGGGACAGACCCGACCCCGACCCGGCCGGCCGCAACCATTCCAGCCGACAAGCAGTTCAAGGCTCCGGACCAGGTCCTCAAGCCGGGCAAGCTCTACTTCGTGACGTTCCGGACCGACGCGGGAGACATCACATTCCAGCTCTTCCCGGAACACGCACCAGACGTGGTCAACAGCTTTGTCTTCCTCGCACAGAAGGGCTTTTTCGATAAGAACCTCTTCTTCCGGGTGGAGAAGGGCTCCTATGTCCAGGCAGGCGACCCAACCGGTCGAGGCAGCGCCGGCCCGGGATACACGATCGAAGACGACCAGAACAACCTCGCGAACGTGCGCGGCATGATTTCGATGGGCAAACAGGCGCGCGATAACAAGGTCGGGAGCGTGTTCTTCATCAACACAGGCGACAATCCCTCGTTCGATGGCGACCGGTCGGACTTCAAGCGCCTGAACCCGTTTGGCAAGGTTGTCGTGGGCGAAGAGCTCCTGGACGCGCTCACGGATGGCATGTTCATCAGCCGCGCCATCGTTACCGAGCAAGAGCCCTAACCGGGCCTTGCGGTTGAACCGAGCCTAACCGGACGATCTGTTACGACAGTGGTCGTGCGCTCCCTCCTTTTGTGTCTCCTCATGGTTGTGTGTGCTGCGCTCGCGAGTGCGCCGCGTGCCGCGGCCGCGGACGGCGAGCCGATCGCCTGGCGGGCCTGCGGCGGTGGCTTCGATTGCGCCCGCTTCGCAGTGCCGCTCGACTACGACGACCGGGGTGGGAAGAGCATTGAGCTCGCCCTGATCCGCCTCCCGGCGACGGACCAGGACGCCCGGATCGGCTCGCTATTCGCCAACCCCGGCGGGCCGGGCGCCTCCGGGGTGGAGTTCGTCCGCGCCTGGGCGCGAGGGCTCGCGGATGAGGTCCGGGCGAAGTTCGACATCGTGGGCTGGGACCCGCGCGGGATCGGCGAAAGCTCGCCCGTCTCCTGCAACGACAACCTGAAAGCGCTCATCTCAATCGACCTGGCCCCGGACTCCGAGGCCGAGTTCGACGCCTTCGCGCGCGAACAACGTTCCTTGAACGAGCTTTGCGCAGCCCGCCACGGCGACATCCTTCCGCACCTCGGGACCAACGACGTTGCTCGCGATCTCGACCGGATGCGGCAAGCGGTGGGCGACCCCGGCCTGACCTACGTCGGCTACTCGTATGGGACGGAGATCGGCCAGGCCTACGCCGCGCTCTTCCCCGGCAACGTCCGCGCGATGGTGTTGGATGGCGCGGTCGACCTCGCGCAGGACCCGGACACGCGGACGCTCGTCCAGGCCGCAGGCTTCGAGCGGGCGTTAGCCAACTTTCTCGCGGATTGCGCCGAGCGCTCGTGTATCGAGGGGTATGCCGACCCCGCGGAGGGCGTGCGTGAACTGCTGCGCCGGGCCGATGCAGGGCCCATCCCGGCGCGCACCGCAGATCGGCCCGCAAGAGAGGGCGAAGCCTTCTACGGGCTGATCACGCCGCTCTATCAGCGGCTTGCTTGGGGCATCCTCGGGCGGGCGATCTCCGAAGCGCTAGAAGGCGACGCCAGCCGTCTCGTACAGCTCACCGATACCTACTTCGACCGCCAGCGCGACGGCCGCTATAGCAATCAGTTCGAAGCAAATCTCGCCGTGAACTGCGTCGACCAGGCGGCGACGAAGTTGCCGACGACCTGGCCGGCATACCAGGAGTCCGCTGCCCGATTCGCGCTGACGGCCCCGACCTTCGGCGCCTACGTCGCGAACGGCCTGTTCTGCGATCGCTGGGGCGCGAAGCCCGACCCGCTGGGCCCGGCCTCCGGTTACAGCGGGCCGCCGCTCGTGGTCGTGAGCACGACGGGCGACCCCGCAACGCCCTACGAGTGGGGCGCCGCGGTCGCGGAGCAGCTCGGCGCTTCGCTGATCACGTTCGGCGGCGAGGGGCACACGGCGTACGGCCGTGACGACTGTGTCGACGGCCTGGTGAACGCCTACCTTTTGCGGCTGGAGACGCCGGGGACCGCTCGCTGCGGGTCGGATGCGCCGGTCCCAGAGTCCGTTGAGGCGCGGCCACCGGCGACCTCGCCGGCCCTGGATCCCGGTGGGCGGTCGCCGGCCGCGGCGCTGGTCGTGGCCCTGGCCCTGGCCCTGGTTGCGGCGTTCGCTGGCGTCGCCTTCTGGGCGAAGTGGCGACGTGACGGGCGAATTTGAGCCGGTTGGCCATCGATATCGGCCAGTTCTCTTATACGTGCGACTCGTGCATGCTGTACCGTGTCAGCAAATGCGGGCGCTCGCATCGCAACTGACTAGAGGCGACTATGCCGCGTCCGACTGAGCGGAAGGACGACCAATCAGCGACTCGACCACAGATCATCCGGCTGCTTCGCCGGTGGGGCGAAGGGTCGGTTGCTAGTCTCGCCGTGGAGCTCGAGATCACGGAGAGCGCCGTCCGCCAGCACATCGCAGCGCTGACGCTGGATGGGATGGTCGAATACCGCGAAGTGGGCCAGGGCCCAGGCCGGCGCCGGCGAATGTTCCGCGCGACCGACCGAGCGAGCCGGCTCTTCCCAGACCGGTACGAATTCCTGCTCCTGAGCATCCTCGAAGAAATCGACCCTGCCGAAGCTGAGCGGGCCCTGGTCGAGACGCTCCGAAAACAGCGCGAACGCCTCCTCCCTGAAATGCGCCAAGCGTTCGAAGCCGATGGCGTCCCCTTCCGGCCGGTGATGGATGTCTTGGACCGCTGGCGATTCATGCCCTCGCTCATCGCAACAGAGGGCGAAACTCCCGAGCTCGTGCTGGAGCACTGCCCCGTCTGGAGCTTGGCCCAGCGGTTCACGGCGTGCTGCGACACGGAGGTCATTTTGATCGAGGAGTCTGCCCCAGGCTGGACGGCCGAGCGGACCGCCTGGCGGCATAACGGCGACGCTTCGTGCCGCTATCAACTGAAGAAGCCCGCCGCGTCCTGAACTCCTATACTCCGGCCACTGCTGTCCGGAGGGAGCGTCGTATGAGCAGCGGACATGTCCTGCACGGGTCGGACGTGCCGCCACCGACGATCGAGGAGGTGGCCGCCGGGGTCTTCGCCTACATCCAGCTCGACGGGAGTTGGTTTTTGAACAACGCCGGCTGCATCCCGGGGAGCCGAACCGCCACCGTGATCGACACCGTCGGCACCGAAGCCCGCGCCCATGCGTGGCAGGCCGCCGTCCAGCGGATTACGCCGCATCGCGTTTCGACGCTGGTGAACACCCACCACCACGCAGACCACACGAACGGCAACTTCCTCTTCGCCGATGCCGCGATCGTCGCGCATGAGAACTGCCGGGACGAGGTGAAGCTCGCCCAATGGCCGCGGACCTCGCCGGTCTTCCCTGGCACCGACTTCGGCGATTGCCCGATGACGCCGCCGACGGTCACGTTCGCCGACGAGGTGAAGCTCTACGTCGACGACCTGGAGCTCCAGCTCTTCTTTGTGGGGCCCGCCCACACGACGAACGATGTCGCCGTTTGGATCCCCGAAAAGCGCGTCTTATTCACGGGCGACGTCGTCTTCAATGGCGGGACGCCGTTCGCCCTCTTTGGCTCGCTCGGTGGCTGGCTGCGGGCCTTGGACCGGTTCGAAGCGCTCGGCCCGGCGGTCGTCGTGCCCGGCCACGGGCCGGTGAGCGGGCCGGAGGTGTTCGCAGCGGTGCGCGCGTATGTGAGGTTCGTGCTCGATGCGGCGAAGCGGGGCCTCGATGCGGGAGTTTCCCCGGCGGAAGTCGCGAAGGAGCTCGACCTCGGGCCGTATGCTGCGCTCACCGATGCCGAGCGGCTCGTACCGAACCTGCATCGGGCGTACTCGGAGCTTCGCGGCGAGCCTTGGGCGACGCCGCTCCCCGTGATGGAGATGATGCGCGCGATGGTCGAGTATAACGGCGGCCGGCCACTCCGCTGCATCGCCTAACACCAACCTGGAGGTCTGCGATGCTGAAGCAAGAGGACTACGAACACATCCTCATCGAGAAGGGCGCAGACGGCGTCGCCCTGCTGACGCTGAACCGGCCGGAGAAGCTGAACGCGGTCAACGGTGTGCTCCATTCGGAGCTGACGACCATCTGGCTCGACGTCCAAAGCGACCCGGACGTGCGAGCGGCCGTCATCACTGGCGCCGGGCGCGGCTTCTGCGCCGGCGGCGACTTTTCGGGCGGCGCGCGCATGGCGCCGAAGACGGGCATGACGATGATGCAAGAGGCCCGCCGGATCGTGGACAACCTGCTCGATTGCGAGAAGCCCATCGTCTCGGCGGTCAACGGCGCGGCGACCGGGCTCGGCGCGACCGTCGCGCTGCTCTGCGACGTGGTCATCGCTTCGCGCAACGCCCGGATCGGCGACCCGCACGTCAAGATGGGCATCACGGCGGGTGACGGCGGGGCCGTCATCTGGCCGCTGCTGGTCGGCGTCAACCGCGCGAAGCAGATGTTGATGACGGGCGACCTCTGGACGGCCGAAGAAGCGTACGCGATGGGTCTCGTGAACAAGGTGGTGGACGAGGGCGAGGCGCTAAACGAGGGCCTCGCGATGGCCCGGCGCCTCGCGGCAGGTGCGCCCTACGCGGTGCAATCGAGCAAGGTTTCGGTGAACAAGTTCATCAAGGCGGTCTCGAACCTTGTGCTGCCGGTGTCGCTGGCGCTGGAAGAGGTGAGCATGACCAAGGACGACCACCGGGAGGCGGTGGCGGCGTGGCACAGAAGCGGGAGCCGAAGTTCACGGGCCGGTAGGGTAGCTGCCGTCCGCGGTCGTCCGCGTTGAGCCCGTTGCCTCGAACATGCCCCGACGCCTTGTTTGGAGGCTCGAAGTTGTACAGAAGTCGCCTCTGGGGCCTGGCAGAGGCTCAGTCCGGACGGTAGAACTTCCCTTGACCGAGCGGTGGAGGGCGGAGCATGGCCTTTAATCTGGGGCCTCGCGTGAAGGCGGCGCGCGTCGCCGCACGCATGACGCAGCAGCAGCTTGCTGACGCGATCGGCGTCACCAAGTTCGCGGTGATCAACTGGGAGCGGGACATAAGCGACCTTGGGCATCGCACGCCGGTGCGTGAGCACTTGATCGCGCTGACACGGACGCTCGGAGTGGCGCCCGAGGAGGAGCGGGACTGGCTCGATGGGCTGGGCTATCCGCGTGTCGCCCCGGACCGCTTCCCTTCGTTGCGGCAGGATCGTCGGTCTCTGCGCGAAATCCAAGCGGAGATCGACACTTATCCCTGGCCCTGTCTCGCGATGAATGAGGAGTTCGAGGTGGTCGCTTGGAACGACGCCGCGAACGACCTTTCGGAACTGGACATGGGCGTTGATCTTGCAGGATCAGGCGCGCGGCATCTGCTCCGGATGGCGCTCTCGGACCGATACAACAAGAAGCTCACCAACTGGAAGGACGTCATCGCCATCTTGATGGCGATGTATAAGAACGGAGGTCACGACCTCTACGATTTCGGCACCCTTACGCCGTACATGCGGCGGCTCGTCGCCGACATCCTCCAGGACCACAGTGATCGGTATATGGAGCTCGTGAAGCTCTGGGAAGCCGCGTCGCCGCACCCCGAAGGCGTCCACAATGTCTTCGAGGCGAAGTGGCGAACGAGCGACGGGGTCGACTTGCGGTTTCACTGCGCCATCACGGCCTGGAGCGCCTTTGACGGAACGGGTGGCTTCGATTGGCATCCTGCGGACGCGCAAACCTGGCGCTGGCTGGACGCCCGGCGTGCGGACCGGCTCGCCCGGAACGATCGACGCGGCGCCACTCTGGCCGAAATGAACGCAGGACGGCTCCTCCGGCTCATCCGGGAACGGCACGGTCTCACCCAGGCGCAACTCGCCCAGACGGTCAACCGGAGCGAAAGCCTTATCGCGGAGATGGAGCGCGGCGCGAAGCGGATTAACGACGGCACCGTGGCGGAGATCGGCCGCGCGCTTGAGGTCGACGCCTCGACGCTCAACGCGGTGCGCGACGCCGCCGGAGTCCGGGTTGAACCAAGCCAGCAGTCGGCGTACCAGCTTGGGTATGCAATCGACCCTGACGGTCGCCGGTATACCGTCAATGCCGCCCCGCTGAGACACTGGACGGACGCCGAGATTGCCGCCGAGATTGACGGGTTCCCCTGGCCGACGGCGATCGTCGACGGGCGCTGCGAGGTGGTGGCGACGAACGAGCGCTGCCGCGCGGCGATCGGCCTGGATGTCCGCGGCCGTGCTCCAGGGCCGGCCCGGAACCTGGTGACGATTGTCACGGAGCGCTGGTTCCGAGAGGGCGTCGAGGATTGGTCGGCCGTGGTGGGCAAGATCTTCCCCAAGGACCTTGAGATCTACGCCGCGCCGCCCGGCGTAGAGCCGCCCGAGAAGGACGACGGGTACTTCAGCGAGGTGATCCAGCATGTCCGCGAGCGGGAGGTGGAGGCTGGGCGAAGCCGCGCCACGCTCAGCGATGTACGGGAGGCGTGGCGGGCGAACCCCTCGCACCGGCGCGGAGCGCGGGTGACGTTCGCGATGGGCTGGGGTGGCACAGCCCGGCGGCTCGCGTTCAACGTGGTGATCATCCCCTGGAACGCGATGATCGACCCGTACTGGGCGATCGAGCTGCATCCTGCCGACGCGGACACGTGGGAATTGCTGGAAGTTGTACGGAAGTAGGGTTGGGGGCCTCGAAGACTGCGCCTCAACCGCGCAGAGTACCCACGCCGCTGAACGCCCGCGTGCGAGCGGCAAAGGAGACGCGCGCCATGAAACGACTTCTCTTGCTCGCGGCGATGCTATCGCTGCTCACTGTGCTCCCAGTCGAGGGCATTGGCCGCACCTCAGGGGCTCATGGCGCGAGCGCAGGTCTGTTCCTTCCCTTCACTCCCGAGTCCGGCTCGTGGCGGGTCATCAGCGGCTACAACAACGGGTCGACGCACACGAGCGGCAACCGCTATGGACTCGACTTCCAACGCGTCGACTCGCCTCAAGGCGGACAGCCGATCGTGGCGATCGGCAGCGGGGTCGTCGTCGGGGCAGCCTTCGAGTGCCGGATCTACGACAGTGGCGGCGATACCAAGGATTCGAGCGGCAACTGGTACCATAAGGCCGGAAAGGGAATCCACGTTCGTTTGGACGTGGAGACCGGTTCGATCAGCAAGTATTACTACGCGCAGTATTGCCATCTCGATGAGTGGAGTACGCCGAGCGTCGGGCTCCGGGTTACCGGCGGTTATGCGTTCGCGGACAATTATGCGGACGCCCACGGAGTGAGCCACGTTCATCTCAGTCTGTTCAAAGGGCGCCCCTCCGTTACGAGCGACATCGACTCGACGCCAAGCAACTCGGGCCGGACTGGTGTCGCCTTTACTGGCGACTTCAAGCTTGGGGGAGTCGACTTCCCGAAGACGACCGATAGGAACGCCTACTCCTGTTGGTACGACACGGTCGATCCTCGATGTGATGTGCAGGCCGGAGTTCCTACCCCGGTAGCGTCGAAAATCATCGACCCCAAGCCGAAATCTCGCCTCGCGGGCAGCACGGTCACGTTCAAGTGGGACGATGGTCAGCAGGTGAGCGCGCGCTACCTCTTCGTTGGGACGAAGAAGGGTCAGAACGACGTTTTCAACAACTGGGTGAGTGGCAATTCGCAGGTCGTGAGCAACATCCCTACGAACGGCAAAACCGTCTGGGTCCAGATGCGGTCATTGCTGCCAACAGGGTGGGTGATGGTTGACTTCTCCTTCAAAGCCGCCAAGGCGCCGCCTGCCGTCGTGAGGCTGTGCGATGAACCCAACTACGGTGGAGAGTGCCGCGACTTTGGCGAGGGGTACGTGGCGGATTTCACGACCATCGGCTTTGACAACAAGGCGAGTTCGATCAAGCTCCTGAGGTCGCTCGGCGAGTGCGGGATTGTGAAGGTGTGGAACAACCCATACGCGGGTCAACCAGGTGGGCAGATCTTCCCGGGATACGCCGACTTCGCGAACCTTCAGGACTGGGCGTGGGGCTCATCGGCTGGCCCTTCTTTGAACAACAGCATCTCGTCGCTGTACGTTAGCCTGAGTGAGGGTTGTGTCTCAGCGACGTCGGAAGGGGTGACCGTGACAGGGGCGTCGGAGCTCCCTGCTTCCGCCGTGACTCCCTCCGCCGGTGCTAGCGAGAGCGGGCAGCAGGGGTTCGAATCGGCTCGATAGCCATCCGAGGCCATCACCTACCGCTCCGGGGCCGTTGCTCAGTCGGGCAACGGTCCCGAGCGTTGTCTCCCCCCATCACCACCAACCCTTCCGGCGGAAGTAGAGCGCCATCGTCACGGCGATGGCTCCCATCGCCAGGAGCATGCTCCCGAAGCCCCACGCGCTGTGCAGCCCCGGCACAACGTCGAAGTTGGTCCCGAAGATGCCCGCGATCACGTTTGCGGGAAGGGCGAGCGCCGCCACCACCGAGAGCACCTTCATCACCTCGCTCATCCGGTTGTTCACTGCGCTGAGGTAGGTGCTCAGCACGACCTCGGCGTCTTCGCGCACCGCTTCCAGTGAGATGTCGACGCGGACGAGGTGGTCGTAGACGTCGCGGAAGTAGAGCCGGTTCGGTTCGGTAATCTCCTCGAACTCCCCGCGGCTCAGCCGCTGGATCGCGGCGAGCTCGGGGCCGAGGAACCGCCGGATCTGCCCGGCCCGCGCCCGGACGCCGACGACCGCCCGCGAAAGCCCCGCGTCCTCCGGGTGGTCGAGGGCGCGCTCTTCGAGCCCGTCCAGCCGGTCGGCGAGGAGGTTGACCTCGGGCATGACGCCGTCCACGAGGCGGTCGGCGATCTCGTAGAGGAGGCCATCGAGCCCGCTCCGGATGGGCCGGCTCGCCCCGATGGCGGTGGCGAGGTCGTCGAGCTCGGGGACCGGGGTTTCGCTAAAGCTGATCAGGAACCCAGGGCCAAGGAAGACGTCGACCTCTTCGAGCCGCGGTTCGGGTTCGGCCGGGACGACGGCGACCATCGTCAGATAGAGGTGGCCGGGGAAGCGGTCGACGCGCGGGCTGTGGAGATCGCCGTGGGTCGCCGCGTCGATGGCGAGCGGGTGGAGGTGGAAGCGTTCGGCGAGCACTTCAAGGTCGACCACATTGTGGGGGCGGAACCAGCGGTAGGCGGCGAAGGGCGAATCGCCGGCGTGCCAGCGCTCACCGTCGTATGACCAGACATCCATAGGGGAAGGGTAGCGACGGGTTGCCCTATGCGGCGGCCATACGCGCTGGGGCGGGCTTAGGGCAGGCCGCCAGCGAGGATCGCCGCTTCGTAGGCTTCGTGCCCGAATCCCGTGCGCTTCGCGGCGGGGCCGGTCCAGTGGTCACGGAAGAGGTGTTCATAGAAGGACGCCATGTCGGCGCCTATCCGGCTCCAGCGGAAGCGTTCGACGGAGCGGCGGGCGGCGGCGCTGAAGTTCGCGCGCAGCTCTGGGTTAGCGAGCAGCAGCTCCATCTTCTCGGCGAAGGGCTCCGGACAGCGCCACGGGATCAGGAAGCCGGTGACGCCATCGACCACGGTTGAGACGAGGCCGCCGACGCGCGAGGCGACGACTGGCGTCCCACAGGCCATCGCTTCGACGGCGACGAGGCCAAAGCTTTCGTAGTAGCTCGGCACGACACAGAGGTCGGCGGCGCTGTAGTAGGTGGGCAAGTCGTCGTGGGCGACGGCGCCTTCGAAGCGGACGTTCGCCTCGATGCCGAAATCCCGCGCCTGGCGTTCGAGCTCGTGGCGAAGGCTCGATGCGCGGTCGTCGCCGCCGACGATGAGGAGGGTGAAATCGCGACGTTCAAGCTGGGCCGCGGCGCTGATCAGGACATCGACGCCCTTGAGCTTTTCGAGGCGGCCGACCCAGAGGATGACGGGCCGCTCACCGTCGAGGGCGAGGGCTTGGCGGCTGGCATCCCGGTCGCGGGGCGTGAAGAGGTCGAGGTCGACGCCGCAGGGGATGGTGTGGAGCTTGGCTGGCTCCGCGCCGTAGTAGCGTTGGAGGAGGCCGCGCTCGTGGTCGCTGGCCGTGAGGATCGCGGTCGCCCGGCGGACGACGGTGCGCTCGTGGCGGATGCGAAGGACGGGCTCTTGTTCACTGATCCGGGCGCGGTTCTTGACCTCGCCAAGCGTATGAAACATGACCGTGTGTGGGGCTTCGAGGTCGCGGGCGAGGATGCCGCCCGCCCAGCCGCTCTGCCAGTAATGGCTGTGGACGACGTCGTAGCCGCCGGCGCTCTGCGCGAACG
The DNA here is from genome assembly GCA_046152925.1 of Dehalococcoidia bacterium. Taxonomy (GTDB): domain Bacteria; phylum Chloroflexota; class Dehalococcoidia; order Tepidiformales; family Tepidiformaceae; genus CAMAUF01. The sequence continues at coordinate 12,057 of JBJXFX010000097.1, read as the reverse complement.
TCCGCAGGTTGCGGGCGAACTCGGGGAGGTGGTTGACGATCGCCTCTTTTTCGATAGGCTCGCCGGGGCCGGCTTCGATGCGGACGAGGCGGAGGTGGGGCGCGATCTCCTGGACGCGGGGAAGCTCGCCATCGAGGCGGGTGAAGATGTCGACATCGAAGCCGATCCGGGCGAGTTCGCGCGAGAGCTCGAGGACGTAGACGTTCATCCCGCCGGTCTCGCGGCCGCCGAGGGGCGCGAGGGGGCTGGTGTGGGCTGAGATTTGTGCCACGCGCATGGTCCGCGGGCCTCCTCGGCAAGTCCGGCGCCGCTCCGCCGGGCCTTCTATTGTGCCGGAGCGAGGGGTGGGGCCGCTACCACCTGTGCTCAGTCCATCTCGATGCCGCCGTCGACGTTCAGGGACTGGCCCGTGATGTTCTTTGCGTCGTCGCTGGCGAAGAAGGCGACGGCGTTGCCAATGTCCTCGGGCGTTTGTTCGCGGCGAAGCGGGCAATGTTGTGCGAGGTAGCTTTCGAACAGGGCGCGGCGTTCGACCACATCGGGGTCGGCCGTGCGGTTGAACATGCCCTCCAGCGAGCGCCACATGTCGGTCCAGAGCAGACCCGGGCAGACGGCGTTGACGTTGACGTTCGACGGGCCGAGGTCGATCGCGAGGGACCGAGTCAGGTTGATGGCGGCGGCTTTGGAGGCGTTGTAGTGCGCCATCCCGGCCCCGCCGGTGCGCCCGGCGATCGAGGCGATGTTCACGACGCGGCCGCCACCGCTGTTCTTGAAGTGCGGCACGACGGCCTTTGTCATCAGCCAGATGCCTTTGACGTTGACCTCGTAGCACCAGTCGAAGTCCGCCTCGTCGATCTGGCTGCCACCGACGTGTTTGCCGACGACGCCAGCGTTGTTCACGATGATGTGGACGCGGCCGTGCTGCGCGATGGCCAAATCGACCGCGTGTTGCGTGGATTCGCCATCTGTCACGTCGCAGCGGACGACGGAGACGCGGCGGCCGGCGGCCGTGAGTTCGGCCGCGGAGCGTTCGGCGTTCGCGAGGTCGATATCGGCGATGACGACCGTCGCCCCTTCGCGGACGAGGACTTCGGCGATGCCGCGGCCGATCCCGCGACCTCCGCCGGTCACCACTGCCACGCGCCCATCGAGCCTGACCATCGCCGTCACCTCCTTGGTGGGCCGGAGCATAGCCCAGGGCAGTGACCGCCTCCACCGTTTGGAAACTTTTCTTACGGAAGTCTGAACGACGGAGGGGGCTGTCACGGGAGATACACCTCGAACGTGATTCAGGCTGTAGAAGGGCTGGAGCGGACACGATCCAGCTCGTGCGGACCGCATTCGTGTGGTCTGGCCACCAAAAGCATGCAGTCCTGGGCGCAGGCTGCATGCTTTGGTGGTTCGTTCCTCCGCGGCGGCGCGTAGAATCGCGCCAACTCCCCCGAGGAGCACGCACGTGGACTGGGCCCCCGTCTTCGCCGAAGCGCTCGACCTTTTCGTCCGTTACCTCCAAATCGACACCTCGAATCCCCCAGGGAGGGAAAAGGCGGCCGCCCGTTGGCTCGGGTCGCTCTTGGAGGGGGAGGGCATCGCTTGCGAGTACATCGAGACGGCGCCGGAACGCGAGGTGCTCGTCGCGCGGCTCTTGGGCGACGGTTCGAAGCGCCCGCTGATGCTTTGCAACCACACGGACGTTGTCCCGGTTGAGCCGCAGTACTGGACCGTGCCGGCGTTCGAAGGGCTTGTCCGCGATGGGCGTGTCTATGGTCGAGGGGCGGTGGACATGAAGGGCTGCGGGATCATGCAGCTCATGGCGTTCTTGTTGGTCCACCGGCTGGGCTGGCCGCTCAAACGCGACCTTGTGTTCTGCGCCGTGCCGGATGAAGAAGCGGGCTCGACCTGGGGCATGGAGTGGCTCTGCGAACACCGGCCAGATGTCGTCGATGTGGAATTCGAGCTCAGCGAGGGTGGCGGGGGGACGAGCCGGTTCGGCCGCCAGGAGACGAAGCTGTTCAGCGTCGCGACGAACGAGAAGGACGTTTGCTGGGTCCAACTCACGTCCGTCGGCACTCCTGGGCACGGGTCGCGGCCGCACAAGGACAACTCGGCGGTGCACCTCTTGAAGGCGCTCAACCGCCTCGTCGAATGGGACCGCGGCCTGACGTTCGTCCCGGAGACGGAGGCATATCTCGCCCGGCTGCACGAGGCGGGCTTGTTCCCGGAGTGGGCCGACAAGGAGGCGCTAGCCGGACGGATCACCGCTGCGCCAGAGCTGCACGCGATGTTCCACAACACGCTCAACGTCACGATGTTGAACGCCGGGATCAAGGCGAATGTCATCCCCGCGAAGAGCGAGGCCGTCGTCGACTGCCGGCTGTTGCCGGGTCAAACCAAGTCGGCCTGGCTAGAGACGTTGCGCAACGTGATCGACGACGACCGGGTCACGGTGTCGCTCTATTCGCCCAACCAGCCGGAGCCCGAGGCTGTGGCCTGGGACACCGAGCTTTTCCAGACGATCGAGAGCGTGGTTAAGGGGACGATGGAAGACGCAGTGGTGGTGCCGACGATGACCGTTGGTGGGACGGACAACCGTTTCTTGCGCGCGCGAGGCATCCCGGCCTATGGGTTCATCCCCTGCCTGTTGAGCCCCGAAGAGCGGGCCGGGTTCCATGGCAACGACGAGTTCCTGACGGTCGAGAACCTGAACATGGGCTGCGAGCTGATGTACGAGATCGTCCGCCGGATGTGCTGCTGAGGGCGGGGCGAAGGTGTAGGCTGATCCCATGGTGCAGGTCGTCGAACGGCTGCTAATAGACGATGAGTTCGCCCTTCTTCCGCCGGACCCGGACGGGATGCGGTCTGAGCTTGTTTGCGGAAGGGTAGTGATGTCGCCTCCCACGGGATTCCGCCATGGGTACCTTTCGGTGCGCATTGCCCGGCAGCTCGATGAGTTCGCCGACAGGCACGATCTGGGTGCGGTCACCGTAGGCAGCGGCTTTTCGTTCACACCCGACCGCCTGAACGTGCGTGCGCCCGACGTGAGCTTCACATCGAACGAGCGGCTGGCCCAGGTGACCATCCGCGAGCAAGGCTACACGCTGTTGGCCCCCGACCTGTGCGTCGAAGTGCTTTCGCCGGGCAACACGGCGGCGGCGATGCGCGAGAAGGTCGCGCTCTACCTCGCGACTGGCGTCCAGCGGGTTTGGCTTGTCGATGGCCAGCGCAAGACGGTGACGGTACATCGCCCGGGCGCCGCTCCCGAGACGCTCGGCGCTGGCGATACGCTCACGAGCGACGACGCCGGCTTTGGCGTCGAAGGCTTTTTCCTCAGTCTGGGCCAGCTTTTCCAGTCGACCTAAGGGCGCGGCTGGCGTCCCGGCTGTACAGCTACGACTGGAACCCCCCGCTACACCCCGAGTGTGAACCGGTTCACCAACCAGGCCGCCGTTGGCCGGTTCACGGAACGGCTTTTGGCTGACGCCGAATTCGCGGCCTTCGGGGCGGCCCACCTCCAGAGCGCGTCCTCGCCGCTGACGCAGACGGCGGCGACGCTGCAGGCCGGCGTGCCGTTGGGGTAGCAGCGCGGGTCGGCTGGGGCGAGCGTCAGAGCGAAACCGGGAGGCTGCATGGCCTCCCGGTTTCGCGCGCCGGGTGGGTTGTTCGGGCCGGCTGGGCGTCAGGCGACGCGCACGCGGCCGGGGTAGGCAGCAGCGACAGCCGCCGCGAAGCGCTGGGCGCGCGTCCATAGCTCAGCATCAAGGTCGAGGGAGGCGACGAGGTAGATCGCGTCGAAGAGGCCCGTCCTGAGCTCACGTGCGAGCTCGAACGCGCGGTCGACCCAGCTGGGGTCGTAGGAGTAGTTGATCGGGAGCGAGCGGAAGGTAGCCACCGCCGTCCGGACCTCGACTTCGACCCAACCCTGTCGCCTCATCGTCTTAAGAATGGCGTGGTGGATCTCCTGACGCAGGATCTCCGGGGCCACAAGCTCTGTGCCAGAAGTGAGCAGCATCTCTTCCACGGCGTCATCCCGCTGACCCGGCACGAGGAGCGAAGCGATCATTGAGGCATCGGGCATCTGCCTCACTTCGCGGAAGTGTCGATGTCATCGGGATCGTCGCGGCTGAGCAGCGCAAAGAACTCTCGATCGGACAACGCGCCGTAGCGTTCCCGAATCAGGTCGCGCAGCCGGATGGCTTCAAGGATAGCGGCCCGCCCAACCGCTTCCTCTTCCGGAGTGGGCGGCGGAAGGGCTCGCAGTTCGGCAACCGCGTAGATGCGTGGCGTGGTGGCCATGCGGCTAGCGTAGCTCCGAGGCGGGCGCCTTGCCAGCGCGCGATCCTGAGCGCGAAACGAAGCGGTGGCTTCGTCAGCCACCGCTTCGAGGATCTTGAGCCACCACGGGACCGCCGGGCTACTGCCCAGCTCCCCCGGCGGCGGCGACGGCTTCGCGGCGGAGCGGCGGGCGGAGGTTGCCGGTGTAGGGCGTGTCGATCGGCTGCGCGCGCAGCGAAGCCGGCATCGGCTTCGGATACCAGTGGTCCTCGTAGTCGCTCCATTTGTAGCGGAGCGCCGGCGCGACCTTCTCGGCGAACATCTGTGTGTTGTAGAGCACCTTGTCGCGCGGCATCGAGCCCATCTGGAGGCCGCAAAGCAGGTGGCCGACGCGGAGGCCGTCGGTTAGCGCTTCGAGCCGCTCGATCACGGTCTTTGGGCTGCCCGCGATCACGTAGCCTTCGTCCACGAGGTTCTTCCAGTTCATTTGGAAGCGCCCGCGCTGCGCCGCCGCCTCCATCTGGCTCTTGATCCCGGCCTTAACGGTCCGGTTCGTGCGATAACCGGGCGCATCGGCGAAGCCACCATAGACGTGGAGGCAGCGCTGGTAGAAGTAGAGCGCGTGCTCGGAATAGAGCTCTTCGGCCATGTCGTCGGTCTCGGCGACGCCCATCATCTGGAAGAAGCCAGCTTGGTAAGGGTTCGCCTCCTTGCCACGGTCGCGCATCCGGTTCCAGAAGCCGTCCATGATCGCCTGAGCGCGAAGGTAGCCGGAGTACGAGAGGTAGGCGTAGAGGTAGCCGAGGTCGGCGCACCATTCCCACGTCTCGATCGAGCCGCCACCGGGGATCCAGATCGGCGGGTTCGGCTGCTGGATGGGCCGAGGCCACGGGTTCACGTAGCGGCTCTGCGTGTACTTCCCGTTAAAGCTCGAGACGCCCTTGTCGTGCCAGGCCTGCATGATCAGGTCGTGAGCTTCGTAGTAGCGGTCACGGAGCTGGGCGCCGGGCACGCCATAGGCGAAGTTCGTGTCCATGCTGGTGCCGACAGGGAAGCCGGCGATCAGCCGGCCACCTGAGATGACATCGAGCATCGCCATCTCTTCGGCGACGCGGATAGGCGGGTTGTAGAGCGCGATCGAGTTGCCAAGGACAACCAGCGCCGCCTTGCTCGTCCGCCGCGCAAGCCCTGCCGCGATGATGTTCGGGCTTGGCATCAGGCCATAGGCGTTGTTGTGGTGTTCGTTGCAGCAGATGCCGTCGAAGCCCGCCTTCTCGGCGAACTCGAGCTCGTCCATGTATTCGTTATAGACGGCGTTGGCCTTTTCGGCGTCGAAGAGAGCCTCGTAATCGGGGTCGACCCAAACGGAGCGGTGCTTCTGCGTGAAGTCGTCGGGGAGGTAGGGCCAGGGCATCAGGTGGAACCAATGGAACTTCACGATTGCTCCTCTTGGCCGCGGATGTTGCGTCGCGCCGCGCCGTCAGATGTCCGGCGAGTATAGCAGGCCGCCCGCAGGGCCAGCCTGCGCCGGCCGCCGCCCTTACGTCAGATCCGTTAACCCGTGTGCCTGAGCCTACCGCAGCGGGACTTGGCCGAACCGAGCGGCCGGTGCAGGAGTAGCTTGATGGCGAGGCGAAGCATGAAGTGGCGGCCTTTGTCTGCGTGGTCACGCGCGGGGTTGCTGGTCCTGATGGTGGTCTCCATCGCCGCGGTTGCCTTGAGCGAGCGCGAAGATGCGCGGGCCAGCGCGTTTTCCGCGGGCAACGTGGTCGTTTACCGCGTGGGCGATGGCGCTGCTGGCCTCGTGAACACCGGCGCGGCCGTCTTCCTGGACGAGTACACCCCGGCCGGGACGCTCGTCCAGTCCGTGGCGCTCCCGACCACCGTCTCCGGGGCGAACAAGCAGCTGATCGCGAGTGGGACCGCGACCTCTGAGGGCCTCCTCTCGCGCTCGGCCGATGGACGCTACCTGATCGCCACCGGTTACGCGCGCGACCTCGGTGGCGCCGGTAGTCTCTCGGGCACCGCGAGCAGCACCGTGAACCGCGTCGTCGGCCGTGTCGATGTCAGCGGCACGATCGATACCAGCACGGCCTTGACTGACTTCGCCGATGCCAACAACCCACGGTCGGCCACGTCGGACGACGGGACGCGCTTCTGGGTTGCGGGCGGCGCCGGCGGTGCCCGCCTCGTGAGCGCCGTGGGCAGCACCACGTCGACGCAGCTGAGCACGACGGTCACGAACCTGCGTCAACTCCAGGTCTTCGATGGCAGGCTCCACGTCTCATCCGGCTCCGGCACGCTGGTCCGCGTCGGCACGTTCACTGACGCGCTCCCGACGGCCGCGGGCCAGACGATCACCAACCTCCCCGGGTTCATCACGTCCGGGAGCCCGTTCAGTTTCTTCCTCGCCGACCTCGATGCCGGCGTCTCCGGCGTCGATACGCTCTATGTCGCGGATGACGGCGCCCTGGCGCTGACCAAGTACTCGCTTGTCGGCGGGAACTGGACGGCGAACGGCACGGTGGGCGTCGATGCGGATGACTATCGCGGGCTTACGGCCACGGTCTCTGGCGTCACCGTGACGCTCTTCGCCACCCGTAAGGGCGGGAGCGGGGCGACTGGCGGCGGCGAGCTCGTCAAGTTGACCGATGCGAGCGGCTACAACGGGGCCTTCAGTGGGACGCCCACGCTGCTTGCCACGGCGGCGACGAACACCGCCTTCCGCGGCGTCGCGCTCGCGCCCGTGGCGGCCGGCGACCTCGCTCCGGTCGTGGACACGACTTCGCCGGCAGATGGCGCTGACCATGTCGCAGCCGATGCGACGGTCTCGGTGACGTTCAGCGAAGCGGTCACGCTCGACGCGGGAGCCATTGCGGTGAGCTGCACGGCGAGCGGCGCCCACCCCGGCGCGTTGAGCGGCGGCCCGCTGACGCACACCTTCACGCCCGACGCCATGTTCTCGCCCGGCGAGAGCTGCACCGTCACGGTCGACGGGGACCTCGTCCACGATGCCGACACCGATGACCCACCGGACCTCATGGCCGGAGACTACTTGTTCTCGTTCACGGTCGAGAAGGCCCCCGCCGTCGCTTCGAGCGACCCAGCTGACGCCGGGACCGGCGTCCCGGTGAACAAGACGATCACCGTCACCTTCGACGAGCCGGTCTCGGCCACGGCCGCAAGCTTCACCTTGACCTGCGATACGGTCGCCCAGCCGTTCGCGGTTGGCGGCGGCCCCGTGAGCTTCACGATCGACCCTGACGCCGACCTCCCGGCCGGCGCCTCGTGCGTGGTCGTCGTGGTTGCCCCCAGCGTCCAGGATAGCGATGCGGTCGACCCGCCTGATGCGATGGCGGCCATCCACACGTTCTCGTTCACCACCCAAGCCACGCCGAACACGGCGCCGGACCTGCCGTCGTCGGTGCCTGCGCTGTCTGGCGCGGGATCTGACCCGACGAACTGGACGGTCGTTGTCGCGGCAACGGATGCCGATGGCGACGCACTGACGCTGACCGCCATCGCGACCACGAACGCCGCGGTTGCGCCGCTCGCGAACATCACCATCACAGCGACGGCCAACCCGAACGAATGGACGGTCGCTGTCACGCCGACCGGCGTTGGCTATGCAGACATCACGCTCGAGGTCGAGGACCCGGGCCTGCTCACCGACACCGTGGTGCTGCGGTACGCGGCGTCGCTTGCCTCGGTCACGCCGTCGACGACGCGGTTCCATTACGGCACGTCAGACGGCTCGACAGCGCTGGCCATCGACGCCGACTTCGTGATCGTCGCAGACGATGAGGATCAAGTCCTCCGCGTGTACCCGCGCGATGCCTCGGGACTCCCGGTGGCGTCCACGAATCTCTCGCCCACCGCGGGCGTTGGAGACCCGCCCTTGGGGCTCACCCAAGTGAGCGGCGGCATCCCGCGCGAAGTGGATATCGAAGCATCGGCCCGGAGCGGCAACACCATCTACTGGTTGGGCTCGCACTCGAACTCGAGCGGCGGAAGCGACCGGCCGAACCGGGAGCGCCTGTTCACCACGACACTCGCTGGGACCGGCGACGCGACGACCCTGACCTTCGAGAAGCGGTACGACTTCCTCGAAGATGACATGATCGCCTGGGACAACGGGAATGGGCACGGCCTGGGCGCAGGCGCACTGGGCCTGGCCGCGAGTGCGGCCTCCGGCGTCCTCCCCGAGTCCGCGGGCCTCGAAGGCTTCAACATCGAAGGGCTTGAGTTCGCGCCCGACGGCACGACGCTCTACATCGCCTTCCGCGCGCCGCTCTTGCCCACATCCGGCCGCAGCCAGGCACTGATCGTGCCGCTGACGAACGCCGCGACCATCCTCGTCTCGACCGGCGGCGGCACGGCGGGCAGCGCGACGTTTGGAGCCCCGATCTTCCTCGACCTTGGCGGCCGCGCCATCCGGTCGATCGCGAAGAACGCCACTGGAGAGTATGTCATCGCCGCGGGCCCACCCGACCCGGCGACGGGCCTGGCGCCGAAGGACTTCCGGCTCTTCACCTGGGACGGCGACGCCGACCATGACCCGGTGCTCCGGAACGCGACGCTGAGCGTCGCGCCGAACACGCCTATCCAGCACGTGGTGCATCCCGACGGCGCCTCCTTGAGCACGTCGCCGCTCGGTTTCGAGGGCATCATTGAGGTACCGGCTGGCCCTCTCTCGTCTTCGTCGCTCATCCAGTTGGTCGTCGACGCCGGTGACACGGATTGGTACGGCGACAACACGATCTCGAAAGAGCTGCCGGTCGATAACTTCCAGAAGTTCCGGACGGAGTGGGTGCGGTTGGGCGCGCCGGTCGTGCAAATTCACGACATCCAGGGCGCTGCGCACCTGTCGCCCTATCAAGGCGAGTCGGTCGCGACAGGCGGCATCGTGGTCGCTGTGAAGAACAACGGCTTCTGGATCCAAGAGCCGGATGCGACCGTGGATGCCAACGACGCGACATCGGAAGGCATCTTTGTGTTCACGTCTTCGACGCCGACGGTCAGCGTCGGTGCCGACGTGGACATCGCGGCAACGGTCACCGAATTCCGGCCGGGTTGCTCGCCGTCGTGCGGGACCGGGACCTCCGCCTACGACAACTTGACGCTCACCGAGCTCACCAGCCCCGTCATCACGGTCGTCTCAACCGGGAACCCGCTTCCCACGGCCGCGCTGGTGGGCCCAGGCGGGCGTGTGCCGCCCGCGGCGGTCATTTCGGACGATGCGACGGGCCCGGCGCCAACCTCGGTGGAGGACGCGGGCACGCCGTTCGACCCGGCCAACGACGGGATCGACTTCTGGGAAAGCCTCGAAGGCATGCGCATCCGGATCACGGACGCGATCGCGGTCGGGCCTCGCCAAACGTTCGGGGCGAGCACGGAAATCGCGATCATCCCCGAGGGCCCGGCGATGCGGACCCCGCGCGGCGGACTCGTCCTTCAAGAGTCGGACCGCAATCCAGAGCGCATCTTCCTCGCGGACGGCATCGACTTCACGGACCTGCCGCCGCTGGATGTGAACGACAGCTTCAACGGCGACATCGTTGGCATGGTCGATTACACCTTCGGCGCCTTTAAGCTGTTCGCTTCGCAGGCGCTGCCCCCGGTCGTTGTTGGAGCTCCAGCGCGCGAGGTACGAGACTTTGGAGCGGCGGGCGACGATGACCTGGACGTTGCCACCTTTAACGTCGAAAACCTCAGCGCGGCGGACGCGGCGACGAAGTTCGAAGACCTCGCGGCCAACGTCGTGGCCAACCTCAAGTCGCCGGACATCATCGTTATCGAGGAAGTCCAGGACAACAACGGCTCCACGAACGACAGCGTCGTCGATGCGACGTTGACCTGGGAGGCCCTCATCGAGGCTATCGTCGATGCCGGCGGTCCCGAGTACGACTTCCGCCAGATCAACCCCGTCGACGACCAGGATGGTGGCCAACCGGGCGGGAACATCCGCGTCGGCTTCCTCTTCAACCCAGCCCGGGTCGCCTTTGTCGACCGGCCAGGCGGTGGTGCGACCACCAGCACGACCGTCAACGACGCTGGCGGAACGCCCGAGCTCTCGGCGAGCCCCGGCCGCATTGATCCGACAAATGCCGCCTTCAACTCCAGCCGGAAGCCGCTGGTTGGCGAATTCCTCTTCAATGGGCACACAGTGTTCGTCATCGGGAACCACTGGAACTCCAAGGGTGGCGACGATGAGGAGTTCGGACGCTGGCAGCCACCGGTCCAGTTGAGCGAGGTCCAGCGCACGCAGCAGGCGACGATCGTCCGTGACTTCGTCCGCTCCATCCTCGCCATCGATAGCGCGGCCAAGGTGGTTGTCGCGGGCGACCTCAACGACTTCCCGTGGTCGACGCCGGTGGAGACACTCTTCGACGCGGGGACGAGCGACCTGACGGCCTTGGTCACGACGCTCCCCGCAGGCGAACAGTACACCTACGTCTTCGAGGGCAACTCGCAGATCCTCGACTACATCGTCTCGAGTCCATCGTTGACCGCGGCGAACACGGCGTTCGACGTGGTCCACATCAACGCTGAGTACATCGTCCAGACCAGCGACCATGACCCGAGCGTCGCCCGCTTCCACCTTCCCGCCGAGGATCTCACCCCTCCGGTGACGACGGCGTCCGTCTCGCCGGCCGCGAACCCGGCGGGTTGGAACAATGGGCCGGCAACCCTGACCCTCTCCGCCACGGACGAACCGGGCGGCTCCGGCGTCGCGGCCACCGACTACCGGGTCAACGGTGGTGCGTTGGCGGCCTACACGGCCCCGGTGGTCTTCGCCGCCAACGGGACCTACACCGTGGAGTTCTTCTCGACGGATGTCGAAGACAATGTCGAGACGGCGCAGCAGGTCGTGATCAAGATCGACGCTGTGGCGCCGGCGGCCGTCCTCCTGGGCGCCTTCCGCGGGGATGGCGTCACGCCCTACGTGCCAGGTTCGGCCACCAACAAGGTCATCCTTCGCTTCCAGTGCACGGATGCCGGCGGTTCTGGCCTGGCGAGCGGTGGCCTCACGGTGGTCGAGGTCACCGCGCCAGAGGGGCTTTCGACCTACAACGGAGCGACGAACTGCGTGGACAACGCAGGGAATACAAGCCCATCGGCCGAGTTCGGCCCGATCCTCATCGATACGGTGAAGCCAGTGGTTGCCGTGGTCGCGCGTAAGTACGACAGCGGTAGCGCGTACGTCTTCGGGACGTGGACGAAGGAACGCGTCCGGATCGACGTCACCTGCCTCGATGCGGGCGGCACCGGCATCGCCTCGAACACGTTCCGCCCGACCTGGTTCTTCGGCAACGGCGTCCAGACGTTTGCGCCGGGCGGCCGGTGCGTTGATACAGCGGGCAACGTTGCGGATCCGGCGCCGGAGTTCGGCGGCGCAGTCCTCATTGATATGCGGCGGCCCACGTGCTCGATCTCCTTTGCCCCGGGGTCGGTGCCCAAGGGCGGGGCGCCGACTGCCGTGACCGTCGGCGTCCAGGGGACCGACCCGCTCTCGGGCGTGGCCGGCATCACGATCACGGGCATCTCGCCGACGACCAACGTGGTTGGCCCAGCGCTGCCGGCCACGTCCGGGGCGGTGTTCACCTTCACCGGCGCCCCTGGGCGGCAGTGGATCGTGCGGGCCGAGGTCACCGACAACGCCGGCAACGTCGGGCGCTGCACGAAGTCCCTGAAGTCGAGGTAGCGCACCGCACAACGTGGGGAGGGCCGGTCCGCCGGCCAATCCTTGGCCCAGCGAAGCAACGAAGAGGCCCGGCACCTGTG
>JBJXFX010000088.1:0-11138 GCA_046152925.1 Dehalococcoidia bacterium | reverse complement strand
AGGTACTCGGCCCCGGGCAAGGTCGAAAGCCGGAACGCGTCGAGGAACTTCTGTTGGGCGTCCGGCCCGGCGAGCAGATCCTTGTCCTCGTAGCCATAGCCGAGGTAGAGCCGGACGCGCCCTTCACCTTGTGGGAAGGCGAGGTAGTTGACGTTCCCTTCGGTGCCCTTCGTTTGCAGGTCTTCGGGCCAGCCCTGAGCGTTCTCTACCAGCATGCCCGAGAACAGGTGATGCCTCGGCGCCCGATGAAGCTCGATCCCGGCTTGACCACGCACCACCGAATTCCGGCCGTCGGCCCCGACGATCAGGCGGCAAGTGACGCGCTCGGCCACACCGCGATGTTCGAATCGCACCGCGGGCATCGCGCCTGCTTCGACTTGGACGCCATCGACGCCACGCAGCACCCTCGCGCCCGATGCTGCTGCCGCCGCCACGAGCGTGGTGCACGCCACCGTGTGCTGCAGACAGAGCGGCTCCGGCAGCCCCGGCATCAGGGCCCCGAGCGGGAGAGCGCCCGCGGCCGCCTCTTCCGGGCTTGCAAACTCGTCGCCGAACGAGATGTGGCGCGCAACGTGGTGACCACCAGCGGCCATGAACAGGTCGTACAGCCCGAGCCGTTTCGCTTCGAGTACGCCCCACGGCGCGATCCACTCGCCCCGCACGCGGTCGCGGTAGACCAGGCCCTTTTCGAGCACCAGGACCGACTTGCCCGCCTTCGCGAGGACCGTGGCGAGGGCGCCGCCCCCGATCCCGCCACCAACAATCACTACGTCGTACACACCATCTACCATGCCGCCGATAGTAGGCTATCCCGCGCCAATGCCCGATCGGGGCCTGGCTGGTATGCTCCGGCCAGTGCACCGCCGTGTTCTAACGTGGTCGACTTCACCAGCAGGGATACGGCTGATCGGGCTTGGGCTCTGCTTCGCTGTCCTGGCCCTGTTGGCGGCGCACACCTGGGGTTTCCGCCTCGAAGAGGCCCTGGTGTACACCCGTTACGCGCGAAACTTCGGCAACGGCGATGGCCTCGTCTTCAACCCCGGCGAACACCGCAATGGCACACCGAGTTACGCCTATGCATTGCTGCTGGGGATTCCCGCGATCGCAGGCATCACCGCGCTTCCCCAAGCCGCGACGTTGCTTACCCTCGCTTCGGTGGCCGCCACCTGCGCACTCCTCATCTTTCGCGTCGCCCCTGAGCGGTCGAGTTGGGGCGCCCTGCTCGCGGTCTGTGGAGCCCTGCTGTTTGCGGGCCTAAGCCTCAACTATCACGCGCTCGGCAGCGAAATCGCCCCCGGCCTCCTCGCGCTCACGGTCTCGCTCGCGTTCTGGCGGACCCGGCCGGCCGTCGCTGGAGCCGCCGCGGGCTGCGCTATCGCCCTGCGGCCCGAACTCGCCGGTTTCGCCATGGCCCTGCTCGTGCTCCTCGCCATCGAACGCCGGCCCGCCGCGGCACGCTTCGCAATCGGCCTAGCCGCGGCCGTCGCACCCTGGGTCATCGGGGCCGTCGCCTACTACGGGTCGCCGCTCCCCGATTGGTACGCCGCCCGCGCCGACCAATCGCAGTCCGGTTTCTTCGGGCCCGACGGCCTCTTCGGGTTCAGCACGCGGACGCTCCTGTCCGACCTGTACCTGCCTTGGGGAGCACTGGCCTTCGTCGCTGTCGCCTCACTCCTTATCGCGGCGGTCCACACCGCGGCCCCACGATTGCGGTTGCGGCGCCGCTTCGTCGCGCAGCACGAGCGAGATGCACGAGGGCTCGTCTGGGCCATCCTCGCTGGCGCTTCCCTCTTTGTGGCCCTTCCCGCCGCGTGGGACCTCCAACAGACGGCGCCGGCGCTCGTCCCGCTCGCCTGGGCCGTCGCGGCGGGCCTGCCAGCGGCGGCGGCGCTCGGCGCCCGGCTCGCCGCCGACCTGAACTACCACAGCGAGCCCCTCGCCAGGGTTGTCGCCTTCGGACTCGTCGCGACCCTGACAGCCGGGACACTGCTCGACACCGACGGACTCCCCACGGGCCGCGACGAGTCCGCCACAACCGTCGGCCGCTGGCTGCATCAAGAGGGAGGACGCGACTGCTCCGTCGCCACCACGGAACCCGGCTACCTCGGCTGGTACGCGCCGAATTGCCGCATTGTCGACACCAAAGGCCTGCTCACGGATGGCGTGGCGGCCCGCCTGGCCGACGGCGATGTCCGCGGCTGGCTCCTGGATGAGCCGCCCACGTTCATCATGATCAACGCTCCGTACTTCGGCCACGAGGCCGGGGCCGTCCGCGCCCTCCTGAGTGGCACCTATGGCCTCTTGCCCGAGCCGCGACCGACGGGACGCCTCGTCATGGGGCGCACGCCCGCCGGCAACGCCACCGCATCGCTCCTCGGCGCCGACGTCGGCAGCGGCTCGGCGAACCTGAACGAAAACCTCTATCCCGTGCGCGGTGTCATCCGGCCGGGCCTGTTCATGCATGCGGCCGGGCGCTACACCTTCGCAGTCACACCGCGTGAGGGCGATACGTTCGACGTCTTCCTCGGCATGGCCGACGGCTCCGACCGGTCCGCCGGTGTCACCTTCCGGGCGGTGCTAAGCGCCGCGGGACGCGAACCAGCGGTCTTGCTGCGGGAGGTCGTGCTCCCCGGGAACGACTGGCGGCGAGTGACCGTGGAGATCCCGGCCGAGTTCGCCGGGGCAACGGCCGAACTCACTCTCACCACCGACACCGCGCCCGGCGGCACCACCGACTTCGGGTGGGCCGTCTGGGGCGAGCTTCGCCTCGGCGAGATAACGGACTAAGCGCGGCAGCTCGAGAGTTCCACGCACGCGGCCGCGGAAGGCACTACGGAGCCGGAGTGGGAGTCGGCGTTGGCGCCTGCGGCGTTGCGGTCGGCGTCGGAGTTGAGGCGACCTGGACGATCACCGGTGTCGGCGTGTTGGGGCGCCTCCCAGACGGCGTCGTCGGTTCCGACGCAGCCTCAGCGGGGATCGGTGTCGGAGTCGGCGTTATCACCTGGATCACGCCAGCGCCTTCCCTCCGGTCCTCCCAAGGGCCATCCGTGCTGACCGAGTCGGAAGCGCCAGCACTGTTGCCGAGCATCAGCACCAGCGCGCCAGCCCAGACGGCGGCCGGCAACAACATCCAGAGGATGGCGCCATGCGGCAGGCGGACAGGGCCGGCCCGCATCACTGTTTCGGCTGGGCCGGGCCGGCCGCGGAGCCGGTACCAAAGCGGTCGTAGCCCGCGCCAGGCGTAGTAGAGGAGGTCATCGGCGCGGGCGACGAACCACAGCGCCACGGCTGCGAAACAGTCGCGCATGAACCGCAACGCCGTCGTGGGATTCACCGGCCGGCTGATCCGGCGGCGCTTCTTCGCGGGCTTCGCGCGTCGGCTGCTCGCCTCCCAGGCGGCCCAGCCGACGCCGATGATCGCCGCCAATCCCAGAAGCAGCCATGAAGGGTTCACTCCGCCGCCAAGGATGCCCCCGGTCGGCACGCGGAACCAGTACTGACCGCGGTAGTTCTCGATCCCGACAGTCGATCCGTCCTTCTCCGCGTTCGCGTCACCCTTGGTCGTGATCTGGTATTGCTTCCGCTCGCCGACGATAGCGTCCGTGTCTTTGTCGTGCACCTCGAGCACGATCGTCCCGATGCCGAGCGCGCGGTGGACGAACGGCACCCCGGTGTTTGCTTCGGCGAAGTAGATGATGTCGCCGCTCTTCACCTTGTCGATGCCGTTGGGCCGGATCACCACGATGTCGCCCTTCTTCAACGTGGGCGCCATGGAGCCGGACTCGACCGTGAGGATGTGGTAGTTAAAAAAGCGCGTGGCCAGGGCCGCGACGATCGCCAGGCCGAGGGCAAGACCGAAAAGCGTCCCGCCGATAGCGGTCAGGATGACGCGGCCGGTGCTCTGCGGGTTCTCTCCGGGCAAGGCTCAGTCCTCCATGAGGCGCGCGGGCACCCTGATTGTTTGGTCACTCTACCACGGGCGGCAACTGTATGGCCGCACGCGCGCGCGTCCAGGGTCAAGGCGAACGAAATGGGGGCCGCTTGCGCGGCCCCCACTTGTGGTTCCCGTGTTACCCGGAGTGGGTTATTCGGGGAGGCCGTTGCCATCGGTGACGACGGCAACGCGGACGAAGTAGTTGACGGTGGCGCCGATGCAGGCTTCCGGCGCATCATCGGCAACACCCATGACGACGCGGGCGGCGAAGCTCTCGATCTCGCCGGGCTCGAGCTCATCGTCCCACGACGTGTTCTGGACGTCGCCGAAGAAGTTGTAGGCGTCGCAGGCGGCGTGGTTGGCGCCGGTCTCGGTCACGACGGACTCGATGATGACTTCGCCAAGGCCGTCCCCGTCGGGGATCGTGAGGTTGAAGTCGCCATCGTTCGAGAGGGCGACGTGGCCGAGGAGGACGACGGTGCCGTTCGGGCCGATGAGGGCATCAGTGACCTGAGCGTACCCAAGGGTCCACTCAAGGGCGCCAACGTTGACGCTCTGCGGGCCGGAGATCTGATCCGATTCCCACGCGAGCGTGCCGCCGAGGACTGCCGCGCCGACGACCGAGAAGGCCATCGCGCCACCAAAAATCTTGCGCATGTGACTAAGTCTCTCCCTTTTCTTGAATGTTCCTACCGACAGAGCCGGTTTCCGGCCCAGCCATTACCAACCAAAATGCAGACTAGGTCAACTCCTTTCCGCGTAGCAAGCCCGAAGGCTCACAACGCCCGGCAGAGTTGCAGCTCCGCCGGAATCGTATCTCCAGTCGCCTGCTGGTTGGCGCAGGCTTGGCCAAAATCTGCGGGATCTCGGCCGAACTGTCAAGTGGGTAACGGCCGCTTTTCGCAGGTTAAGGCATTGATACCATTCGGCCGCCCCACCGCCGGGCAACAGGCCGCACACATGAAAAGGCCCGGCAGGGCCGGGCCTTTCAGATGAAGCTCTCTTTGGCGCTGCGCCTATGGCGCGCCGTTCGTCGTCGTGAACACCACGACGCGGACCTGATACGAAACCTCCGCCCCGATGCAGGCCTCGGGCGCCGATGCGGCCACATGCATGTCCACCCGGCCGGCAGCGTTTTCGACTTCTCCCGGCGCGACACTGTCGTCGAACGATGTGTTCACCACGCGACCGCTGAAGTTGCCAACATCGCACGACGCATGCAGGACATCGACGGAGCTGACGATCACCTCGCCAAATCCATCGTCGACGTTCGCGTTGAGCTCATCCGGCAGCCCGAGGTTGAAGTCGCCGAGGTTCGAGATGTTAAACAGGCCCACGGCCGTGGTGTTGCCATTCGGACCGAGGAACGCACCTTCGCGCTGCACGTAGTCCAGGTCCCAATCAAGGGCCCCAACGTTCACCTGCTGCGGCCCGCTCGTCTGATCGCTCTGCCAGGCCAGCGTGCTTCCGAAAACGCCCGCGCCCACGACAGAGAAGGCCACGCCCGTCGCGAAGACATTTCGCGCCGATCCGGCGGTCGCCTGTGCGGCTCGCCTTTGCTGACGGTGCTTGGGGCGGACCCGCTTCACCGTCACTCGTTGTTTGACCGCCATTGCGCGCTCCCATTGCGTCGGCTTAGGCCCAGAGAGGGGCCGACTTGTCCCTAGCCTGTACCACCCTCCAGCAGGTGTCAAGCAGGTTGTAGGTATCTTCGGCCATTCTCAGGCGCAGCACAGCCGCCGGATGCCCCAAAGCGGCGACCCATCAGGGCAAGTACAACCACTCCGCCCGAAAGCCCATGACCGCCAGGCGGGCTAGGATGCCTGGCGGAGGGCCCCGTGCGATTCATCAACCGGCGAAGAGAACGGCCGCAGCGGCCCGTCTGGCCGACCGTCCGGCGGGTCCTCGCGCTCGAAGCAAGCCAGACCTGGCTCTTCACGCTCCTTATCGTCACCACGACTCTGGCGGCCCTCACCAGCCTCGTCCCCGCTCTCGGCGTCCGCGCGATCATTGATGGGCCGCTCAAGTTCGGGAACACCGACCGGCTCAACTTCTTCGCCTTCTGGATGGTGGTCTTCGTCATCGCCGGCGCCGCCTTGGCTGTCGGCCAAACCTACCTTGGCAACCTCATCGGCCACCGCGTGATGTTCGACCTCCGCCGCCGGCTCTATGAGCGCCTCTCCGCGATGTCCATGCGCTGGTTCACCGCGAACCGCGCCGGCGAGACCATCTCCCGGATCACCAACGACGTCTCGGCCATCCAGGCGACCGTCAGCCAGTTGCTCGTGAACGTGATCTCCAACTTCGTCACCGCCGGGGCGACGTTCAGCCTCATGCTCGTCATCGACTGGCAATTCGCGCTCTTCTGCATCGCCTTCCTCCCGTTCTTCATCATCCCGACCCGCGTCGTCGGGCAAATCCAGCGCCGCCTGAACGAACAACAAGCCCGCCAGGTCGCCGACCTCAACTCCCACATGCAGGAGACCCTCTCAGTCAGCGGCGCCCTGCTCGTCAAGACCTTCGGCCGCCGCGACGCCGAGCAGCGCCGCTTTACCGATACCGCCGGTCACATCCGGGACTTGGGCATCCGCCAGGCGATGACCGGCCGTTGGTTCAACTTCGGCCTTGGGCTGTTCGGGTCAGCGAGCCCGGCCTTGGTCTATTGGTTCGGAGGACACCGGAACATCTCGGGAGACGTGACGGTCGGGACCGTCGTCGCTTTCAGCCTGCTCCTCCAACGCGTCTTCTTCCCGGCCACGGCGCTCCTCAATGCGCACGTTTCGGTGCTCAGCTCCATCGCTTTGTTCGAACGGATCTTCGACTACCTCGACTTGGAGCCAGAAATCGTCGACCGCCCTGGCGCGGTCGTACTCAGCAACGTCCGTGGCGATGTCATGTTCGACCACGTGTCGTTCGCCTATGAGCCCGGCCAGCCCGTCCTGCGCGACGTCAGCTTCTCCGTCCCAGCCGGCACATTTACGGCCATCGTCGGCCATTCCGGCGCGGGCAAGACGACGACCGCGCTCCTCCTCGCCCGGCTCTACGACGTGAGCGAGGGCCGCGTCCTCGTCGATGGCCACGCGGTGGGCGACGTCACCCAGGAATCCCTCACCGCGACGCTCGGGTTCGTCACTCAGGACACGTCGCTCCTCCACGACACCGTCGCCGAAAACATCCGCTATGGCCGGCCAACGGCGACCATGGACGAAGTCGAAGCGGCGGCAGCGGCGGCCAACATCCACGACCTCATCGCGAGCCTTCCCGCCGGATACCAAACGGTCGTCGGGGAGCGCGGGTTCCGGCTCTCCGGCGGCGAAAAACAGCGCGTCGCCATCGCCCGCGCCATCCTCAGGGACCCCCGCATCCTCATCCTCGACGAAGCGACTTCGAGCCTCGACTCGCGCACGGAGCGCGCCATCCAAGAGGCGATCGAGCGCCTGGCGAGCAACCGCACCGTCATCGCCATCGCCCACCGCCTCTCCACCGTCCTCCGCGCCGACGAAATCCTCGTGATGGACGGCGGGCGAATCGTCGAGCGCGGGCGGCACAGCGACCTTTTGGCGGCCGGGGGGCAATACGCCGAGCTGTTTAACCAGCAATTTGCCACGGAAGACGCCCCGGTGGCCGTCGGCGGCCGGTGATGGCGAAGGTTCAGGGGACCTGGAACCGCGCCGCTGCGTCGTGCCAATGCAACAGTGCCCGCCACTCGGGGCCTGGCGCAAACAGCCCGACGTTCACCCGATACTCGCCCGGCGCCGCCCCGGCGGGCGACCAGCGGAAGACCTCGGTGGTAGCGATGCCGCCCGGCACGCTCTTCGCGTCGTGGTACTGCTGGTCCACGCGACGGCCGTTCGGCGCGATCACTTCGACATCCACGACGGCCGTCATCGCCGCCCGGCTCACGACGGTCACAGTGATCACGTAGTCCGCCCCCTCACGCGTCACCTGGACCGAGGTCGTGAAATGCTCCTGTGCGTGGGAAATGGCGCCATCGCCCCCGGCAAGCGCGGGCACGCGCGCCCGCACGGGCAGCGAAGCCGCGGCACCTTCGTCCCGGCCGGCGAACGGCCAAGCAACGGCGAGGGCGAACAGGGTCAGGCCAAGGCTCAACAAATGGTTCCGCATCGCCTTCGATGATGGCGTGCCCCGGGGGCCGGCAGGTTGACCATCGGTGGCCAACCCGTGAAGCCCCCGCGTAGGATGGCGCGCATCACCCCCGAGGAGCACCCGCTTTGGCCGGACTCGATGGCAAAGTCGCATTCATCACCGGAGCTGGCTCCGGGATCGGCCGGGGAACGGCAGAACGGCTCGCCCGCGAAGGCGCGGACGTCTGCGTCGCCGATATCGACCTCGCAGGCGCCGAAGAGACCGCCTCGATGGTCCGCGAGTTTGGCCGCGAAGCGCTCGTCACAAAGGTCAACGTCGCCTCCAAGGCCCAAGTCGAAGCCGGGGTCGCTGCCTGCATCGAGCGCTTCGGCCGCCTCGATGTCGCCGTCGCGAACGCCGGCATCGGCCGCGGCGCGCCGCTCCTCGATATGCCGCTCAAGGACTGGCAAGACCAGATCGACGTCAACCTCACGGGCGTCTTCCTCACCGTCCAGGCCAGCGCCCGCGCGATGGTCCAGGCGGGGAACGGCGGCCGCATCGTCTGCATCTCTTCGCTCGCCGCGGAGAACACCGGCCCAGGCATTTGGAGCTATTCGGCGACCAAGGCGGGAGTCCGGATCATGGTCCGCGGCTGGGCCCAGGAGCTCGGCCCCCACGGCATCACCGTCAACGCCATCGGCCCGGGCGTGATCGACACCCCCCTCGCCCATGGCCTCGCCGGCGATGAGGGCGGCCCCATCCGGTCCGCGTTGGAAGAGCGCACGCCAGTCGGCCGCGCCGGCCGGCCCGCGGACATCGCGGGCCTCATCGCCTTTATGTCGGGCCCCGACGGCGCCTTCATGACCGGCTCGTACGTACTCATGGACGGCGGCCTCCGCGATGCCCGTGGCGCCGCCCCCGACCCCAACAGCCCCGCGATGCAGGAGCGGATGCGCCACCAAGCCGTGTCGATGTCCCGAAACCAGCGCCTCGGTGCGCTGATCGACGAGCGTTAGGCCAGCGATTATGTCCCCTTCTCGTCATCGTCCCTACGACGATAGTCCGCGGGCGAGTTAACCCGCCGATTTGTCACGCGTTTGTCACCGTGCGGGCTTGCAGCGCCGACCGGCGCTGCGCGGGAGCCCGTCTGCGGAAGTCGAGAGCCGCAGCGTCCTAGCGGCGTTAGCGGGGTGCGTCCAAAGCGTCCTTGGGAGGACACTTTGGCCACACAGTCGAACGAGCGGGCAGACCGCGCCCATCGCGGGCGCTGGCAACGGACCCGTATGCGAGCTGGCCTTCTGGCGGTTGCCGGGCTTTCGCTCCTGCCGGCAATCCCGGCCACCTCTGCACTCACGCAGGCACAAACGGCCTGCCCCGTAATCTCTGGTTACGTCTACTACGACATCAACAACAACGGCCTCCGCGACGCCGGTGAACCCGCCATTTCGGGCAGCACCATCGAATTGCGCGGGCCCGGCGGCACGGTCGTCGCCAGCGATAGCTCCGACGGCTCGGGCTACTACGAGTTCGTCTACGACGCCTCGCCCACAGTCGCCCAGCAGACCTCGAAAGTCACCGCGCTCTGGCCGACCACCACCACCGACTGGACGATCGCCAAGACGCTCCCCCAGTTCAACCCCGCCCTCGGCACGCTTCGCAAGGTGGAAGTCACGGTCGCCGCGACGATTACCAGCACGCTGAAGGCCGAGAGCCTGGACCTCGATGAGGCGACGATCACGGGCACCGTCGGTGGCGTGGTCACGGCCTCCGGCCCTGGCGGCGTCGAGGCCGTCGTCAGTCCCACGCTCAACGCCGGGAGCTTCGAAGCAGAGCCCTACGATGGCGACCCCGATTTCGAAGGCCCCAGCGGCTTCGACTTCGGCGCCAAGTCGGCGTCCAATTCCAAGACGACGACCGTCACGGACCCGTCGCAGCTTGCGGCCTTCACCGGCCAGGGAAACGTGACCTTCACCGCCGCGGTCATCGCGACTTCCAAGACAACCGGCGGCGGCAACGTCCTCAACGAAATCCACACCAAGGCTTCGGCCGAAGTGACCATCATCTACAGCTACACGCCGCCGACTTGCATCAAGCCTGGCAGCTACACGATCGTCCAGACGCCCCAGCCCGGCGGCTACACCGACGGACGCGAGACACGCGGCAATACGGCGCCGATCCCCGGCAGCCAGGCCAGCGACGCGATTGAGGTCACCTTCACCGGCGCCAACCTGCCGAACAACAACTTCGGCGAACTCAAAGCCAGCATCCACGGCTGCGTCTATGTCGATGCCAACAACAACGGCCTCAAAGAGGCAGGCGAAGCGCCGATTAGCAACGTCGTCATCACGCTGGCCGGGCCCATCTCCGACTCGCAATTCACCGGGCTCGACGGCTGTTACCTCTTCACGGGCCTCCCCGCGGGCACCTACACGGTGACCGAAATACAGCCCGCCGGCTACCTCGACGGCAAAGACACCATCGGGGCCTGCACCGGCACGACGGCGAACGACCAATTCCCGTCGATCATCGTCCCGGCCGCGACGCACTGCCCGAACAACAACTTCGGCGAACTCTTCGCCCCGAACCCGACGCCGACGGCGACCCCCACGACGCCGCCGTGCCAGCCCGGCTCGCCAGGTTGTCCGACGCCAGCCGCAACCTGCACCCCTGGCAGCACCCCCTGCCCCACGGGGACCGCGACCGCCTGCCAGCCAGGCAGTGGCACGAGCTGCACACCGGCGCCAACCTGCCCGGCCGGGACGACTTGCTCGCCGAGCGGCACGCCTCCAACGGGCGGTAGCACACCCCCGGGAGGCAGCTCCAACGGCGGGACTCGCCCGCCGGGCACCTCGACCGTGAGCAGCGGCGCACCCGGCGGCGGGACGACCGGGAACAACCCCTCCGCACCGGGAGCCCCGAGTGCCGGCGACCCAGGCGCCCCCAGCGCCGGCACCGGGCTCTTTGAAGGAGGCCGCGGCCTCAACATCCTTCTGCTCGGCGTCGCCGCTGTCGCCGCCAGCGGCTCGTTCCTCTGGCTCGCGCTGGCTCGCCGCCGGCAACTGGCCGCCGTGGCCGGCTACCACGATATCGACGACGAGGATGAGTATCGTTAACTGTT
>JBJXFX010000112.1:0-4240 GCA_046152925.1 Dehalococcoidia bacterium | reverse complement strand
CCACCCACCGTCGCTGGGAGCGACACCATCGACCTCGAGGACCTCCTCCGCGACATGGAGCAGGGCGTCATCGAGGTCATCGACGAGCCGAACACGGACAACGCGATCGCCGTGTTCAAGGCCATCGCCACTGGCCAGCCCCTCGGCGGCCAACCAGACCGCCGTCTCTACGTCCTCGGTCTGCGGGGCAACGGCGGGCGCGCTGTCGTCGTCGATTGGTTCGATGTCGCGCTGGGGGAGGCCTACAAGAACGTCGTCCAGTGGTTCGACGACCTGAAGATCCAGCTGATCTTCGACCAGACCCGCACGGACCCGAAGACGAAGGTGCGCGAAGTCCTTCAACACGCGGGCGACCCCTCTCAACCAGTCTCCCGCTGGATGCTCGGCAAGGCGACCGTCCGCGAAGGCGAAGACGTGCCGAAGCACGTCTCCGCGGCCTTCATCCGGGCCGCCCTCACGGGCGGTCCACTCCCACTGACCGTCGCCGAAGCCGTGCTGAGACGGCTCCGGCTGGAGCCCAACGGCTTCGGCGACTACTTCGCCCCGGCGCGCATCGGCCTCGTCCGCTGCACGCTCAACCGCCGTCACCCAAGTGAAAGGCAGCTCGGAACTATGCTCGATCCAACGGAAACGAATCCCGCCTACGTCTGCGGGCGACTGCTCGCCACGCTGGACGCAATCCAATTTCAGGGCGTCGGCGATGTCGGCGCCACTGTCGTCGACCGCTTCTACGGCCGCGCCTCGACGGCGCCGAGGCTTGTCTTCGGACAGCTCCTCGCCCTCGCCCAGAGCCATCTCGGTGCCATCGACAACGACGGCACTCGTGTCAACCTCGAGCGGGAGCTTCAGGAGGTCCTCGGCCTTATTGGAACCCAGTTTCCCTCGACGCTGTCCCTCGAAGACCAGGGAGGCTTTGCCATTGGCTTTTGGCACCAGAAGGCCCAGCGCTTCGCCGATATCCGGCGCCGGAGAGAAGAGCGAACCGCCCAGGGCGCTACAAACAACACCAGCACAGGAGAACCCAAGTGACCATCGTGAACAACCGCTACGACTTCGTCCTCATGTTCGAATGCACCGACGGCAACCCCAACGGTGACCCGGACGCGGGCAACATGCCCCGCACCGATCCGGAGACGATGCAGGGCTTCGTCACCGATGTCGCGATCAAGCGCAAGGTCCGGGACTTCGTCGAGACGCTGAAGGGGAGCCGGGCGCCGAACCGCATCTACGTCCAGCACCAGGGACGGGGCGGGACGTTCCTCAACGCCCTCCACGACCAGGCCCACGACGCGATCGGCACGCCCGCGGCGGACCGCAAGGCGCCCAAGGCCGATGTCCGTGAGGCGGCCCGCCAGTGGATGTGCGACAACTTCTTCGACGTGCGCACCTTCGGCGCGGTCATGAGCACGGGCACAAATGCGGGGCAGGTTCGCGGCCCCGTGCAGCTCACCTTCGCCCGCTCGATCGACGCGATCTTCCCGGCCGAGATCACCATCACCCGCGTCGCGAAGACGACAGTGGCCCGTGCCGAGAAGGAAGGCACGACCGAGATCGGCCGGAAGAACGCCATCCCCTACGGCCTCTACCTGGCGCACGGCTTCGTTAGCCCGTCCTTCGCCCGTCAGACCGGCTTCTCGGATGAGGACCTCGACCTCTTCTGGCAGGCCCTCCTGCGGATGTTCGAAGACGACCGCTCGGCCTCGCGGGGGATGATGGCGACGCGCAGGCTCATCGTCTTCAGGCACGAATCGCCGCTCGGAAACGCGGCGGCGCACGAGCTCTTCGAGCGGGTGACCGTGAAGCGGAAGGAAGGCGTGGCCGCGGCCCGCAAGTTCGGTGACTACGACATCGAAGTGGAGGCCGCCGCCCTCCCGCAGGGCGTCACCATCATCGAGCCAGCTGCCCGCTACGGGGGAGACTGAGGCCATGGACGAGGATGAGGGCTTCGTGGAAATACCGATCTCGGCCATCGCCCACTGGGCCTACTGCCCGCGCCGCGTGGCCCTCATCCATGTCGAGCAGACGTTTGATGAGAACGTCTTCACTGTCCGGGGGAGGGTGGCGCACACCCGCGCCGACCTCGCCCCCGAGTCGTTCACGCGGGGGGTGCGGGTGCTGCGCCACCTCCCGCTTTACTCCCAGCGTTATGGGCTCTCGGGCAAGGCGGACATCGTCGAACTGCACGGGCCAACACCCTACCCGGTCGAATACAAGCTGGGCGGGTTGAAGGGCCGCGACGCCCCGCTTCAACTGTGCGCCCAGGCGTTCTGTCTCGAAGAACAGTTCGGGGTAGCCGTCCCACGCGGCGCGATCTACTCCCACGCCATCCGGCGCCGGAGGACCGTCGAGTTCGACACCGCCTTGCGAGAGGAGACGGAGCGCGCCATCAGCGCGACGCGGAAGATCATCCAGGAACAGCTGCTCCCGCCGCCCGTTGACGACGCACGCTGCCCGAAGTGTTCGCTGCTTAACGCCTGTCTGCCGGCGACGGTTGCCGCCCACAGCCGGGTGCGCGGCTACCAGTCGGCCCTTTTCCGGCCTCTCGCCGGGGCCGAAGACGGGCAGTGGGACTGAGATGTTCGAACTGCTCAATACCCTCTACATCCAGGCCCAGGGCGCCAGCCTCGGCCTCGACCACGACACCGTCCGCGTACGGATCGAAGGCGAAGAAGCGTCGCGTTTTCCGCTCGCCCGGATCGACAGCCTCGTGCTCTTCGGCAACGTTTCGGTGACCCCTTTCCTCATCCATCGCTGCGGCGAAGACGGCCGGCCGATCTCGTGGCTCACGCGGGCGGGCCGTTTTCGAGGACGATTGAGCAGCCCCACGCGAGGGAATGTGCTACTCCGCCGCCAGCAGCACGAGGCTCTCGGCCTCCCTGAATGGACCACCCGGATCGCCCGCCAGGTGGTTGCCGGGAAGCTCCAGAATTCGCGCCTGGTCATCCTCCGCGCCGGGCGTGAGTCATCCGGCGATCCCGCGATAGCCCTGGCGGAGGCGGCGGGCCGGCTTGGCGCCGCCCTCAAGCAGCTCCCTCAGGCGACGCACCTCGACGGCATTCGCGGTATCGAAGGAGAAGGCGCCCGTGCCTACTTCGGCGTCTTCGGCCACATGGTCCGTTCCGGCGCGAGCGCGGGCCGAGGATTCGACCGTAGCCGCCGCCCGCCCCGCGACGGCGCCAACGCCCTGCTTTCGTTTCTTTACGCACTGTTGCGGGAAGAGTGCGTGGCCGGCCTCGAAAGCGTCGGACTCGACCCGCAGGTCGGGTACCTTCACACCCTTCGGCCTGGGCGGCCAGCGCTCGCGCTTGACCTGATGGAGGAGTTTCGGCCACTCGTCGCGGACCGGCTGGCCCTCACACTCATCAATCGCCGGCAGCTGGGAGGCAGCTCGTTTGAAGTGCTTCCCCATGGAGGCATGCAATTGACCGACGAAGGCCGCAAGAAGACGTTGGCCGCATGGCGCGAGCGCAAGGAGCGGATGGTCGAACACCGGATGCTCAAATCTCGGGTGCCAATCGGCCTGTTGCCTCACATCCAGGCGCGCCTTCTCGCGCGGCACCTGCGCGGGGACCTCGCCCACTACCCGCCGTTTCTCGGGCGCTAAGGAGAGGAAGGACCGATGGAACTCCTCGTCGCATACGATGTCTCGACGGAAACCGCTGCCGGCGCCGCGCGCCTGCGCCGCGTAGCCCAGGTCTGCCAGGCCTACGGCCAGCGCGTCCAGAAGTCCGTGTTCGAATGCATCATCAACGAAGTGCAATTCGAACTCCTCAAGCGAGATCTCGCGGCCGAGATCGACCCGACAAAAGACAGCGTCCGTGTGTATCGTCTGCGTGAGCCGCACGCACGGCACCTGTGGATAGCGGGGCGGCGTCTGCGGTACGACCTGCACGGGCCGCTGGTGGTGACCTCGGACGCGGACCGGGAGCGATCGGAAAGCGAGCCCGAGGTTCGCGGCTGAAACCTGCGCGGCGAGCTTCATAAGCGGGCGCCGAAAGCGTTAGAATCCCTCTCGTATGGTGAATCCGGGGGCGAGACGAGTCCGCGAGGAGGTGGAAACCTATCAAATCGGAGCATCACCCACCCTTCGGGGTGGGTGCGGATTGAAACGTCGGGATGACCGTCGGCGACGTGAACGTCGCCACCAGGCATCACCCACCCTTCGGGGTGGGTGCGGATTGAAACTGGCCGCCCTCCTCGGGTTTCTGCGCGAATGGTCGCGCATCACCCACCCTTCGGG
>JBJXFX010000061.1:0-26029 GCA_046152925.1 Dehalococcoidia bacterium | reverse complement strand
CGCGGGGTGAGTCCCCGACGTAACCACGTCGAGCGCCGCCGCCGTCGTGAGGGCCGCGAGGCCGCCGGGGTCGCGCTGCAACGCCGCCGCGCGGACCGCGTCGAGGCCCGCGGCCACCGCCGCCAGGGCGGTGGGGTTCTTCGCCAAGGCCGCCTCGACGTTCGCCCAGAGGCCGAGATCGCCGGCGCCGGGCATGCGCCCTTCCGCCGGGATGGCGAGGTTCAGGATGGCCCGTAGGAAGTCAGCGTCGCGGAGGGCCCGTGAAGTCTCGGTCATATCAATCGAACAGCGTCGCGAGGTTCTTTTTGACGTTCGCGGCGACGTAGAGCGCGAGCGCCTGGATGGTCGAGGTCGGGTTGACGGCGGCGCCCGTCACGAACAGGCTACCGTCGACGATGAACAGGTTCTTCACGTCGTGGGTGCGGCCCCAGGCGTTGACGACGGAAGTCTTCGGGTCGTTGCCCATACGCGCCGTGCCCATCAGGTGCCAGCCGGCGTTGCGCATCTGTGGGTCAATGAGGACATCGCGGGCGCCGGCGGCGCGCATCACCTGGTCGCCCTTTTCGGCGGCAAAGGCGAGGATCTTCTTCGTGTTTTCGCCCAACGAGTACGAGATCTTCGGCGCCGGGATGCCGTTGCTATCGGTGAGGACCGGGTCGAGGGTGACCTGGTTGTGCTCCTCCGGGAGGTCGTCCGTCAGGCAGACGACGGTCGCGGTGTGGCCGAAGAGCTTGTCGTAGGCGTCGTGGTAGCCCGGACCCCAGCTGATCCGCCCGTAGCCCATGCCCATGAGCGCCGTCTGGGCAGGCCCGAAGCCGCGCACCGCTTCGAACGAAAAGCCGCGGAGGAAGCCGCGCGACCGGTTCGTGTGATAGAACTCGTGGCTCCAGAGGGTGGCGCTGACGGGGCCGCGGCGGCCGTGGAACTGCTCATCGAACACGCCGGTGACGAACGCGGCGGGGTGGAACATCAGGTTCTTGCCGACGAGCCTGCTGCTGTTCGCGAGGCCGTCGGGGAAGCGCTCGCTCGTCGAGTTCAGCAGCAGCCGCGAGGTGCCGACGCCGTTGCAAGCGACGACGACGATCTCGGCTTTCTGCTCGTGGAGGACGCCGTCCTCGTCGAAGTAGCGCACGCCGTCAGCGAGACCGTCGGCGTCGAGGGTGATCTCTTTGACGCGGCAGCCCGTGCGGAGGCGGACGCCCTTCCGCTGGGCGACGGGCCAATACGTGATGTCGGTGCTCGCCTTCGCCCCCTGAGCGCAGCCGGAGCCGCAGGTGCCAAGGTTGATGCAGCCGGCGCGCCCTTCGTACTCACGCGAGATGATCGCGGCGTCGGAGGGCCACCAGTGCCAGCCGAGCTTTTCGAAGCCCCCGGCGAGCGTTTCGCCCATCTTGCCGAAGGGGAGCATCGGCAGCGGCGGTTCGTGGTAGGGGTAGGCCGGGTCGCCCGCGAGCCCGGAAACGCCCATCATCCGGTCGTTGACGGCGTAGTAGGGTTCAAGGTCGTAGTACGAAAGCGGCCAGTCGGCGGCGACGCCATCAAGGCTGCGGACGCGGAAGTCGGCCGGTGTGAAGCGCGGGAAGTGGGCGGTCCAGAGGATGGTGCTGCCGCCGACGCCGTTGAACATCAGCGGCGAGATGGCCGAATCGGTGTCGTTGACGGGGTAATCGGTCGGGCGCTTCCGGATGTTCGGGTTGGGCGACCATTCGGTGGGCGCGCGCGACTCGTAGTCGAGGCCGTTTCCGGGGTACTCGCTTTGCTTCACCCAAGGCCCCTGTTCGAGGCAGAGGACGCTCATGCCGGTCTCGGCGATGCTCCAAGCGAAGGCGGCGCCCGAAGCTCCCGCGCCGATGATGAGGACGCCAACCGGTTCATCAGACATCGCGCGGAATCCTACACTGGGGGGTGTGGAGGGGGCGAGTGTGGGGAAAGGGGCTGTCGCGAGACGCGTTCATTCTTCCCAGGGCAGATCAGCCCAATTCTCGGCCGCCACCTGGTCGTTCCACCCGACCTCTTCGTCGGTCTGGGGCTGTTCCGTGTAGGAGCGCACCCATTGGGCCACGTCCCGCGCCTGCAACAGGTCGGGTGGCAGCGAGCCCGAGACGGTCGCCTTGGCGGGCGGCAGCGGTGTCATTGCGTGTGCTCGGACGCGAAGGCTCCTGCGAACACCGCCACGACTTCATCGAGCCGGGCGGCGACCGTGTTGCCCAGCGCCGATAGTCTGGGATCTTCGCGGCCCGTTTTGATTCTCCCGTACGACTCGAACTGGTCTTGCCTGTGCTGTAGATAGCGCTGCAGCTCGTCAGCGAGCTCGGATTCTTGCGTCCGAAACGTGCCAGCCAACGCATCCAGGTATCCCGGAAAGTCTTGCAGTAGCGCTGGCTGGGCCAATGGCACTCGGTCGGACATGCTGGCACGTCCTTGGTGGTCCACCACGTAACGAGGAGCGATCTGCTTCCATGCTAGGATGCCGTTGACTATGTTGGCCAACGCTGCGATGCGCTCCGTGAGAGGGCCGATTTGGTCAGACAGCTCGCTAACCGCCAAAGCCCAGTCTACCGACTGTTTTTTTGGGGAGTATGGAGCGCGACCATAGTCTCTCCTGGAGGAGAAGGAGCCCATCGATAACTTCCCCGAACGCCTGCCAGTTCTCGGCCACAACGTTGGGGTCGTCCAGGTCTTCTTCGTCCTCCATGTCATCTGGACCGTACGCAATGGACGCTTCGTTATGAACAAAGTGTGGAAAAGACTTAATCTCACGTGATTTGGCAAGAACTGAATCTAAAGACTTGACACAGCTTGAGGAAGAGATCGAATCGAAGACAGTCGTCAACCGCCCTTGTGTCGAGAGAAGTTTGTAAATGGACAGCAATTGATACGCCAACATATCTGGATTTATGACTATAAGATGTGAGCCGCTAACCTTCCAAAGCGCGGACTCGATAGCGCCATTTATCCGCAAGTCGCGAAAACTATACCCAATAACAACCACGAGATCTGCGGCGGCGAGGGACTCATCGAGTCGATTGAGCATAAACGTGTATGGTTCCGCAGAGTACAACACCTCCTTACGTGCCCCTAGATTCATCGCTGAGGTGAGGTCATTCAACGAGTCGGATGGCATTCCGAGGCGTGCGGTTCGCCAGGACGGGAGGCGGAGCAGTCGAGGAGGTGTCCGGCCTTCGTGGTTGTCAAGGCCGGCCGAGTAGAATGCCCAATCCACAGAACCGTGTAGTTTGTGGTACGACCATTTGGCGGTCGTGTTTTGGCGAGTCCATATGTCTAATTGGTCGACCTCGGACCGTTGAAACCCATCTTCATATGCTATGTGCGCTCTATCCAGAGAGTGTTCAATCATCAGGTCGTAGTTTAGGGTAAAGAAATCAATCTTGGAGCAATGTTCATCCAAGCACTGTATAAGGGGATCGAGATAGGCGGACTGAACGGGCGCCGCATCTAACTGATTACGAATCAGAGCGAACACCCGCTCCATGGATGGTTGCAGTTGTCCGTCTCGCCTGGCGCTTCCGATCGCCGGGTCATCAAGGGCGAAGAGCGCGGATGAGTCCCGCGACCGCTCCGACGCGAGTTCTGAAAGCGCTCCGACCGCCGCCTCGAAGTCAATCTCGGTGGGTGCACAGTCCCGGGCGATCGCTAGCCGAAGCCGGGAGGCATGGAACAGCGTCTCTATCCGCTTGGACCAGGGGTCGTCTAGGTGAGAACTCAGCGATTCCAGAATGGACGTGAGTTGGCCTGCGGTTGGGATGCCAGCGGGCGCCGAAAGTCCAGCTCCCGCGATCACGGCAACGCGTGGGCGTTCACGCTCGGTCATGGTTGGCACATGGTAACGCGGCGACACGTCGAACGGGGCGCAGCGACTCCGAAAACTGCGATGCCACGCGCGCGGTACGCTTCGCACGCCGTCCCGCCTCCGCTATACTCGCCCCACCACTTCGAGGTGAGCCCCTTGGTCGACAGGCACGTCTTCTCTCGCATCGTCGCTAAGTAGCGGAGATGGCTGCGGCCGTCTCCGGCGAGGAGACAGCCCTGTGTTCCAGGCCCACCACCTTTCGAAGCGCTTCGGCCCCGACCTCATCTTCCAAGACATCACCTTCAGCGCCGCCGCTGGCGACCGCGTTGGCCTCGTCGGCCCCAACGGGTGTGGCAAGTCCACGCTCTTGCGCTGCCTCGCTGGCGTTGACCGCCCGGATGGCGGCGTCATCGACCTCGGCCGCGGCGTCGAACGCGGCTACGTCCCGCAGTCCCCGGAGTTCGGCGCGGCGGTCACCGTCGGAGACGCCGTGGACGCGGCCCTCGGTCCGCTCGCGACGGCCGACGCCGCGCTCCGAGCCGTCGAATCGGGCGGAGATGCTGAAGCGTACGCCGACGCCTATGACGCATTCGTCGCGGCTGGCGGGTACCAGCGCCTTGCGGCTGTCGAGGAGGCGAAAGCGGCGCTGAGCCTCGATGCTATCGACCCCGAGACGCCGATCGCCACGCTGAGCGGCGGACAGAAGACACGGCTCGCGCTCGCAGGGGCGCTCATTGCGCGTCCCAGCTTGCTGTTGCTCGATGAGCCCACCAACCACCTCGACCTCGACGGGATCCTCTGGCTCGAAGCGTTCTTGCGTGGCTTTGCCGGGGCCGTGGTCGTTGCCTCGCACGACCGCGCCTTTCTCGATGCCGTCGTGACGCGCCTTGTCGTTTTCACGGGCCGGGAGCGGGGCGTGCGGCTCTTCGCCGGCAACTATTCCGCATTCGAAGCCGCACGCGAGTCTGAAGCCGAGGCCCAAGCGGGGGCCTGGAAGCGCCAGCAGGAGTACGTCACCAAGGTCCGGGCCGACATCACCCGGATGAAGGAGGGCGCCCGCCGGATTGAGATCACGACGACGCCGCGCCAGCCCGGCGTGCGGCGTCTCGCCCGGAAGAAGGCGGCCCTGGCGCTCTCGCGGGAGAAGAAGCTCGACCGGTTCCTCGAGTCCGAGGAGCGCGTCGAGCGGCCCGACCGTGCTTGGGGCATTTCGGTCGACTTTGGCCGTGCGGGCGAAACGGGTCGGGTCGCCTTTCGCGCTGAGGGTCTCGCGGGCGGCTATGGGGGCGAACCGGTGTTCACGGAGGCGAGCTTCGAGCTCCACCACGGCGACCGGGTGGCGGTCGTCGGCCCGAACGGTGCGGGCAAGACGACGCTGTTGCGGCTGCTCGATGGCCGCCTCGCGCCCGTCGGGGGTTCGCTGTGGAGGAGCCCGAACGTCCGCCTTGGGACGATGACCCAGGAGCAGGAGACGCTCGACCGCGAGGCGACGGTGATCGAGACAGTCCGGCGCATCTCCGGTGGCAGCGAGGGCGACGCCCGCAGCTTCCTTCACCGTTACCTGTTCGCGGGTGACAGCGTCTTCCGCCGCGTGGGTGATTGCTCGCTGGGCGAGCGGGCGCGGCTGCAGCTTGCGGCGCTGGTCCTCGGCGGCTGCAACGTCCTGATTTTGGACGAGCCGCTGAACCACCTCGACATCGCGAGCAAAGAGCAGTTCGAGGCAGCGCTCGACGCCTTTCCTGGGCTGATCGTCGCGGTCTCACACGACCGGCGCTTCGTGGAGGAGTTCGGCGAGCGCGTCTTCGAGGTCCGGGATCGCGTCGTCATGGAGCGCTGAGGCTGTTATTCGGGGCGGCTCCAGAGCGACTTGTGGGCGGTCGTCGGCTCGGGGCGAGGCGCGGCGACCGGTCCGGCGGCGGGCGTTCCGACGCCCATCCGCCGGTCGACGCGCTGGCGGCGTTTGCGGGCGGCGTGCCATTTGCGCCCGCCTTCGTAGACGTTCCCGACCAGCAAGCCCGCCGGCAGGAAGTAGACCCAGCCGAACGCCTCGAAGAAGGCGAAACAGCTGACGGCAACGATCCCGCCGAAGATCAGCTGGTCGCGATACTTCACGGGCACCGTCGGCGGGTCGTCGGCCATGAAGAGCGCGAAGAAAAGCACCATCTGGAAGTCGGGCGAACGGAAGATCTCGGCGACGTCCCGATGGCTGCCGAGGAACGAGGCGCCGGTGAAGAGCGCGAAGTAGACCCCGAGCAGCGTGAGCACGAGGGGCAGCTTGTTCACGCGGTCGGCGATGAAGACGCCCGCCGCGGCGATCGCCATCGCGCCGGTCCACTCCTGGGCCGGGAGCGCGCCCCACCAGTCTTGAATGCCATCGAACAGGACCGACACGGCCACAATGGCGAGGGCCGCGGGGTTGAAGATGTTCGCGGGCCCCACCCGGAAGAGGTGCTTCGACGTGATCGCGAGGACGCCAGCCGCCCCGGTCACGTACCAATGCTCGAACGGGCTGAGCACCATCCCGACGATGAGGCCGGAGAGGATGGCGCCGTCGGGGATGGAGAGTCGCTTGCCCTGGGCGCGCATCGCGATGAGCTCGGTAATCACGGCGGCGGCCACCGCCACGCCGAGGTGCGTGAGCGTTGGCGGGACGTCCTGGTCGATCAGTGCGACGCCGATGACCAGCGCGAAGATGCCGATCAACAGCCCCTTCGGGCTCCGGGCGAGCCGCTTCAGCCGATCCATCGATGCAGACCTTCCCCGATGTGGCATGGTGGCGACCGAAGCGCTCATGGTCGATACCTCGCGAAGTCCCCGGCCTCGATGGTCGTGAGGTCGGGGAGGATGAGCAGGCCCGCGGCGCCCTCGCGTTCGAGGAGGGCAGCGCCAGCTTCGGGGCCAAGGACGAAGGCCGCCGTCGAAAGCGCATCGGCGAGCATGGCGCTCGGCGCGATCACGGAGACGCTTGCCAGGCCCGACGCGCTCCGGCCGGACTGCGGCTCCAGCAGGTGATGGCCGGCCGGCGTGCGCCGCTCGTAGTCGCCCGAGGTGCAAATGGCGGCGTCGCGAAGGACAACCGTGTCGATCAGCTGCTCGGTGTCGCGTGGGTGGCGGATCCCTATCCGCCAAGGCTGTCCCGACGAGGAGTGGCCCCCGGCGCAGACGTCGCCACCGGCGTCGACGACGAATCCGGGCGCCCCCGCGAGCTCGCGTGCTGCAAGGTCGACCGCGAGGCCCTTGGCGACCGCCCCGAGGTCGAGGGCGACGGGCTTCCGCAGGAGGACGGTGTTTTGTTCCACGTCGACCACGACGTCCTCGACGCTCCCGCCGCCGCCCGGCTGGATATGCCGGCCTGTGCGATGGTTGCGGTCGAAACCGGCCTCCGCGAGCAGCCGACCCAATGTCGGGTCGAAGGCGCCGCCCGTGAGGTGGGCCATCTCCACCGCGAAGTCGAGGGCCATCGCCAGCATTCGCGTCACGGGCACTGGTTCGCCGATGCGCGCAGCGAGCTGGGAAAGCTCGCTCTCCGGGTCGAAGCGGCTGCACGTGCGTTCCACGACCTCGAACCACTGGAACGCCGCGTCGATCCGGGCAATGGCGTCGCGGTCGCAGCCGACAAGCTCCACGGTGACGGGCGTGTCCATGAAGATGCGCGTCACCCTTCGGGAACGGACGGGCGCGGCGACAGCCGCGTTCACGACTTCACCTGCGCTTGCGCCAGGGCCTGAGCGACGGCGGACGCGAACGCCACGCTGCTGTCGGTGGCGCCCGAGACGTAGTCGACCTTGGCCGATTGGGCCGCGATCACGCGCGCCGGGAGCTGGCTTATCCGCGAGCAGGGGTAGCGCGTCCCGCACTGCGTGATCTCCGCGGAGACGATCTTCCCGCCTTGGACGACGACCTCGACGCTCATTCCTCCGTGGCGGCTGGAGCCGCTGCCGGAGTAGGTGCCGTCGGCGTAGGTCACTTTGGTCGTTGAAGCGACGGCCGTGGCGGTCGCCGTGGCGGTTGCGCGCGGCGTCGCGACGCTCGCCGAGGCGACCGGTGTCGTTGTCGGCCGTGCCGTCTGCGTGGCTGGGGCTTGGGTCGCTGGTGACGCCGTCTCGGTGGCCGCTGGCTGCGCGGGGACGACGGTGGACGTGCCGTCCGCCTCGGTACGGAGGTAGCCCGCAGCGTAGACCGCGAGGATCGCGGCCGCGCTGAGGCCGGCCATCGTCCCTTTCAGGCGGCCTTGCTCATCGAGCCATCGATTCGTCTTCCGGTTCCCGGAGGCCGGGCGCGGGGGCTGACCTGGTCGCTCGTTCATGGTGGCCTGGTTGCTCCGTTCACTCTGCTTCCATCCAGGGTTCGCCTCGCCGGTGTGAGCCTGATGAGAGTCGCATGAGAACGCGTTGATGGTGAGACCGCCGTAAAGACGGGCCCGATCCGGTTCACCTTGCGCCTTCGCGGGTTCGGTTCCACGCCAAGAAGATGGCGTGAGCGCAGCGAAAAGTGACGACGGCCCGCGCCAGCGAATGCCGCGCCAGGTAAGGACGGACCACGACCGGTTTGCGCCCGGCACCACGGCGGTGTGAGATCCGGCCGTGACGAGCAAGCTCAAAACCGGCATCTTCTTCCTCCCTTCTATTGGCACGCGCGCCCGCATGGAGGCCGGCATGGCCGGCCAGGATCCGGAGCTCTACCAGCAGATGCTGCGCGATATCCGGGACCTCTCCGTGGTGGCCGACGACCTCGGCTACGACGCCGTCGCGTTCACGGAGCACCATTTCCACATCGAGGGGTTCGAAATATCGAACAACCCGGTGCTGCTCGATACCTACGTGGCGCTGCATACGAAACGTATCCGCGTCGGCCAGCTTGGGATCGTCCTCCCCGCCCAGTCGCCACTGCGCGTCGCGGAGGATATCGCGATGCTCGACCACATCAGCGGGGGCCGGGCGTTCGCGGGGTTCGCCCGAGGGTACCAGCGCCGTTGGGTCGATACGCTGGCGCAGCAGTACCACGACGTGCATGCGGCGCCGTCGAAGGAGCGAGATGCCGAGGTCGACCGCGTGAATCGTGCGGCGTTCGAGGAGTTTTTCGACATCGTCCGGACGGCCTGGACCAAGCCCACGTTCAGCTACCAGGGTCAGTTCTGGCAGATCCCGCCCAAGGACACGCCCTGGGACCTCGCCGCGACGAGGACCATGGGACGCGGGGCGGACGACGGCGTGGTGCGAGAGATCGGGATTGCGCCACAGCCGCTCCAGAAGCCCTATCCAGAGGTAATGCAGCCCTTCAGCTTCAGCGAGCCGACGATCCGCTGGTGCGCGCGAAACGGCGTGCAGCCGGTGCTCGCGCCGGTGAACGATGGCCTGGAGGCGTTCCTCTTCAAGGTCTATCACGAGGAAGCGACGGCGGCCGGACGGGATGTCGCCCCGGGCGAGGGCATGGGCGTGCTGCGTGATGTCATCATCGCGGACACCGATGAGGAAGCATGGGCGCTCTGGCGGAACTCGGCGGCTTTTGTCGGCGCCGCCTGGTTCGCGCCCTTTGGCTTCGGCGGCGCAGTCCCGCGCCCCGGCGAAGACCCACGGACCGTGACGCCCGAAGTGATGCATGAACGCGGCCTCATGTGGGTCGGCAGCCCGGCGACGGTGCGCCGCCAAGTCGAGCGGACCCTTGAGCGGTTGCCGCTGAAGTACGTGATGGCCTGGCAGTACAACGGGCTGATCGAGGCGCCGCTGATCGCGAAATCGCTCGACTTGTACATGAACAAGGTGCTCGCACCGCTGGGATTGGCATAGGCGGTTTGCGCCATCCCCCGCACGCGGGCAAGGTTGCGCCATGCTCACGCTAGACGAAGCCGTGTCCCTCGCCGGCGCCCTGCGCCCGGCATTCGCCGCCACCGCGGCCGCGCACGACCGCGCCGCCACCTTCCCGCACGAGAACCTCGCGGCACTTCGCGAGGCGGGGCTGCTCGCGCTCACCTGCCGGCCAGAGTGGGGCGGCGATGGCCTTGGCGTCGAGGCGGCCGTCCGGGTGGTCGAGTCCGTCGCTCGCGGGGAGCCCTCGACGGCGTTGGTGCTCGCGATGCAGTACATCCACCACGGCGCCCCTGCCCGGCACGGCCTTTGGAACGCGGTCGGGCTCGAGCGGATGACGCGGGAGGCCGTCAGCGACGGCGCGCTCCTGAACGTGATGCGCGTCGAACCGGAGCTCGGCACACCGACGCGTGGCGGCACGCCGGCAACGGTGGCGACGCGGACCGCCACCGGTTGGCGGATCCGCGGCCGCAAGCTCTACGCCACGGGTGGCCCAGGGCTCGCCTACTTCATCACCTTCTGCGCGGTCGCCGGCGATGAGCCCGCGGTGGGCTGGTTCGCGGTCCCGGCTGGCGCGAAAGGGCTCTCCCTCGTCGAGACGTGGGACCACCTCGGGATGCGGGCGACCGGCAGCCACGACCTGCTCCTCGAGGACGTGGAGATCCCGGAGGAGTTCGGCCTGCAATGGTGGTCGGGCGCGGGTGGCGCATTGGAGCCCTACACGGGGGTGTTCAACAACCTCGTGATCGCGGCGGTCTATCACGGCGTCGCAAAGGCGGCCCGCGATTGGCTCGTGGCCTACCTGCACGAGCGGAAGCCGTCGAACCTCGGCGCGTCGCTCGCGACCCTTCCGCGGATGCAAGCGGCAGTCGGCGACCTCGAAACGTTGCTCTTCACGAGCGACCGGCTGCTCTACGGCCTCGCCAGCGAGGTGGACGCGGGCCGGCCGTCGGCCTCGCTCGGGGTACAGACGTCGCAGGCGAAGTACGTCGTCACCGAGAACGCGATCAAGGCGGTCGAAATTGGGCTCCGGCTGGTGGGGAACCCTGGCCTTTCGCGTCGTAACCCGCTGGAGCGCCACTATCGTGATGTCCTCTGCGGCCGCGTCCATGTCCCACAGGAGGACATGGTGCAGGCGATGGCGGGGCGGGCTGCGTTGGGCGCGCGGTGAGGCGCTGGCCGAACCGGGCGGGTTAGAAGAGTCCGAGCTCCGAGTAGTTGAACTCCACGGTTATCTGGACATCCGTCGGCACGTTGTTGATGTCGACGGTGGCGTTCGCCCTGAGCCGCTGAAGCAGGCCGAACTGCTGTACCCAGAAGGTATCCGGCCGAATCATCAGCACGATAGCTGATTCGCCCCGACCGAGGACGCGGGGGATGGGGATGCCTCCGATGTCCCTACCCCCGATCAGGCGCTCGACGGTGCCGTTTCCGACCACGTTCGCGGACCCGCGCACGTCGCCCTGGTATGTGGCTTGCAGCGTCATGTTGTCCTGATCTTCAACATCAATCCCCCCGCTCACCGTCCACTTCGGCCCGAAAGGCGCGGCGCCGGAGGGCGGGATTAGCGACACGATGAGCTGCTGGAGCATCCCGATCTCACTCTTTGCCTCATCGACTGCGCGAGTCAGGAGCTGCGGGGATGGCTCAGCGGCTGGGTTGGCGAACTTGAATTGGCGTCGCCGGACATCTGGGTCGACCGCCGGACCGGTCACGGACATCACCTGGCCCAAAGCGTTTGTCTCGAACGAGTAATCGAGTTCCAGTAGTATGTCCAAGACCTGGAGCCCCGGCTTGCCCTTGTCGAGGTCGGAGTCATATGCCCCTTCGCGAGGCTGACCGCTACCTTGGCGTTCGACCAATTGCGATCGCACCCGGGTAATGTCAACGTCAATGGCCGCCCCGCCAGACGGCAGGCTGCGCCACCGGATCGCCGAAGTCAGCGTCAGCGTGCTGCGCGTTTCATGGATGGGCGCCCCGTTGGCTTCGAGCCTCGAAACAACGACGACGACAATCTCTCGGTTCCACTCCTTCTGGTCGGGGATCGGCTCACGCGTGGCGGAGGCGGTGGCCGTTACGGCCGGCGGACTCTCAGTGGCGTTGGATGCTGCGGATGTGGGGCTGGATGTTGCATCTGGACCGGGTGTCATCGTCGCTTCGGACGTGCGGGCGGGTTTCGGGCTCGATCCGCCGCACGCCGCGGCCGCGATCAGGCCGAGTGCCGCGATCGCGGGCATCGCCATGCGAGTGACCCAGGTGAATCTCGCCACGGCGCGAGTATAAACGCGCGGAAGGTCATGCGTGCCCTCGATTCATTCAGGCTTAACCGGCGGCTCACCCGCGCTGGCTCAGCGCCGCTCCCCGCGTAGAATCCCGCCTCAATGCCGCTCCCGCTCGAAGGTATCCGCGTCTGCGACCTCACCTGGATCATCGCCGGGCCGAGCTGTACCCGCGTCCTCGCCGATTTCGGCGCCGAAGTCATCCGTGTCGAACATGGCCAGTCTGTCGACGCCATCCGGCTGGGCCGGCCGGTGGTTGGCGGGCCTCCAACGCTCAACAACTCGGGTTTCTTCAACTACATCAACCGCAACAAGAAGTCGATGCTGCTGAACGTCCGCCATCCGATGGGCATGGACGTCCTCAAGCGACTCGTCGCGGTGTCCGATGTCGTCGTCGAAAACTTCTCGAGTGGCACGCTCGCCTCGTGGGAGCTGGACTACCCGCAGCTCAGGGCGATCAACCCCGCGGTCATCTATTGCAGCATCTCTGGCTTTGGGCACTCGGGCCGCGATAAAGCCTTTACCACCTGGGGCCCCACAGCGCAGGCGCTCAGCGGGCTGACGCTCACATCCGGCCTGCCGGGACAGCCACCGGCCGGCTGGGGCTTCAGCTATATGGACCACACGGCTGGCTATTCGGCCGCGATCGCCATAATGGCTGCGCTTCATCACCGGAACCTCACGGGCGAGGGCCAGCACATCGACATCTCGCAGGTGGAGGCGGGCATCGTGCTCAACGGCCCGGCGGTGCTCGACTACAGCGTGAACGGCCGCAGTTGGCGCCGGGACGGCTTTCCGCCGGGCAACCGCGCCTGGGAGCCAGCTGTGGCCCCGCACAACACGTACCCCTGCGCGGGCGACGACAACTGGGTCGCGATCGCGTGTCATAACGACGCTGAGTGGCAAGCCCTGGTCCGGGCCATGGACGAGCCGCGCTGGACCTTCGATGTGGAGTTTCGCAGCAACGAGGCGCGGCTCGCCGCGCAGGGTGATCTCGACGCGCACATCTCCGAATGGACCCGGCCGCGCGACCGCTACGAGGTGATGATGCTCCTCCAGGCGGCTGGCGTGCGCGCTGGCGTCGTCCAGAAGGCGAGTGACCGGTTCGAACACGACCCGCAGCTGCGGGCGCGCGACTGGTGGCACAAGTTGCCGCACGCCGAGCTCGGCCAGAGCGACTTCGATGGCGTCGTCCCGAGGCTCTCGCGGACGCCCGGGGAGTTGCAGGCGCCATCGCCCTTGCTTGGCGAGCACACCTTCGAGGTCGCCTGCGAGGTGATCGGGCTGAGCGAGGAGGAGTATGCCGAGCACGAATCGATGGGGGTGTTCATGTGAGCGGCCCGCTCGCGGATGTCCGGGTCATCGAGGTGTGCGACGAGCTGGGCCAGTATGCGGGCAAGCTGCTCGCCGACCTCGGCGCCGACGTGATCAAGGTCGAGCCTCCCGGAGGGTCGACCGCCCGGAAGGTCGGCCCGTTCGTGGGGGATATCCCTGGCACGAACCGCTCGCTGAACTTCTGGTACCACAACACCAACAAGCGCTCGGTCGTCCTCGACATCGAAGGTAGCGCGGCGGACCGCGAGGCGTTCCTGCGGCTCGCGGAGACCGCGACGGTCGTCATTGAGGACCGTGCGCCGGGCGCCCTCGACGCGCTCGGGGTCGGTCCGACGGCGCTCGCAGCACGGAATGCGAGCCTGATCATCTGCTCAATCACGCCCTTCGGCCAGGATGGCCCGT
Source organism: Dehalococcoidia bacterium (assembly GCA_046152925.1). Classification (GTDB taxonomy): domain Bacteria; phylum Chloroflexota; class Dehalococcoidia; order Tepidiformales; family Tepidiformaceae; genus CAMAUF01. The sequence goes on along the minus strand of JBJXFX010000061.1, from coordinate 12,398 downwards.
GGGCGCAGTTCGGATCGTCGGACTTCATCGGCCTGGCGCTGGGCGGGCCAATGGCGATGAATGGGTATAGCGCGGACGACCTGCCGGGCGCTCCGCCGATCCGCGGCCATGGCGACCAGGGCTATGCGACGGCCTGCCACCAGGCGGTCCACGGCGTCCTCGCCGCCCTCTTGTACCGTGACCAGACGGGCCAAGGCCAGCTGATCGACGCCTCGATGCATGAGGCGCTCTCCTGCACGGTCGAAGTCGGTATGCCCTACTACCTCTACATGCGCCAAGACGTCGTCCGCCAGACGGCGCGCCACGCGGCCGCCATCCGTACCGACCCCTGGCGCATGACGGCGGGCGACGGCCGCGACCTGATCCTCTTCGGCATCGGCCGGGACAATGCGAGCTGGCGCAAGCTCCGTGAGTGGTATCAGTCGCGCGGCTTCGGGCTCCAGTTCGACGACCCGGCCTACGACGACCCGGTCGCGCGGCAGCCTGGCCGCGGGTCGGCGATCTCATCCGAGATCAATGCTGAGACGGCTCGCTTCATTGCCGCCCACGATGCGGAGTACATCTATCGCGAAGGGCAGCTTCGCGACCAGGCGTGGGGCCTCGTCCGCAGCCCCGACGAGACGCTCACCGACCAGCACTTCTGGGACCGCGGCTTCTTCGTAGAGACGACGGGCGAGGGCCACGCCGGCCCGGCGGCGATGCCCGGCGCGCCCTACGTGCTGAGCGCGACGCCGTGGGAGTTGCGCCGGCCGGCCCCAAAGCTCGGCGAGCACACTGCCGAGGTGCTCGCCGAAATCCGCCTCGCCTGAACCAGATTTCGCCGTCCGTTCACCGTTTCGCAACGCTCTCGCAACGTCCGCGGGGCAGGCTGAAGCGGAGGCTGAGGTGCAGCCCGTGCAGGAGGCCGCCCGTGGACGAACTCTTCGACGTGTCAATCCGCGACTTGGTCCGCCGGTTTCCCCGCGCGCTCGTGGCGCTGGCGGACTTGGGGATCACGCCGCGGTACGCGCACTGGACCGTGCGGGCCGCCGTCGCCGACCTGCGCCTCAATCCCGACCGCGTCGCGGCGCGGCTCCGGTCGGTCGCGGGTTCACCGGCTTAGGGGATCTTGAGTTCCTGCCCGATTTTGAGGTCCCTGCATTCGGAGTCGAGCCCGTTGATCTGGATGAGTACGTCGACTTCGACACCGTGGTTCAGCGCGATGTCGTCGCAGATGTCGCCATCACGGACGACATAGACCTTTCCATCGCTGGTCTTTGGCGTGGCCGTCGCGCGCCCGCCGGCGCCGTTCGTCGCCCCGGGAGTGGCGTTGCTTCCCGGCGTCGGCGTGGTCGAGGGCGCGCGAAGGGTCTCGCCGATCCGGAGGTTGGAGCACTCGGCGTTGATCCCGCGGTTCGTCTTGATCAAGACCTCGACGGTGATGCCAAGGCTGCCGGCAATCTCGGAGCAGGTTTCGCCCGCGGCGACGGTATGCGTACGGCCGCCCCCGCTGCCCCCTGTGCCCGCGGCCGGCGTCGTCGGCCCAGTGATGACGACAACCCGGTCGCTGTTGATCTGGTAAACCGCTGAGGGCGTGCCGGTGACCGGCGTCGCGGTGACGGCTTTGGCCGGGTCGGTGAGGCTGTTCGTTTGCGTGCCGCCATCGCCGTTCCCGCCGCAGGCCGCTGCACCAACAAGGGCGACGCCGGCAATCGCGAGTACTGCCGGGGGAAGGATGTGTCGAAGCATGAGGGCCATGCTAGGTGTCCCGCCTATCCCGCGCCAACCTGGCGCGCGAGTTCCTTGAGCACCTCGAGGGCGACATCGCCGACGCGCTGCACTTCGTCTTGCTGGATCCGGTCGGCCGTGTCGCCCGGCGTGTGGAACTTCCCGAACTCGTTCGACGTGAAGAACAGGACGGGCACGCCCTTGTTCTGGAACGACTGATGGTCGCTTCCGTACTGTGTCCCGAGCGTCGTCGCCTGGGCAGGGATGCCGAGCCGTTCGGCGATCGCCGCCGCCTGACGCACGAGCGAGACCGTCCCGATGAGGTCCACGCGCGAACCCTCGCCCATTTGGTCGAGGTTGATCATGAACTTGGGCATCGGGGCGCCCGCCGCTTCGAGGTCCGCGACGAAGTCCTTCGAACCGAACAGCCCTGATTCCTCCGCGCCAAAGGTGACGAAGCAGATGCCAGCGTCGAAGCCGTCGGCGGCCATCGCGCGCGCCAACTCGACGACCGTCGCGGTGCCCGATGCGTTGTCGTGCGCGCCCGGTGCGCCGGGGACGGTGTCGTGGTGCCCACCAACGACGATCGCGCAGGCGCCGCTGCCTTTTGGCTTCGCGACGACGTTCATCCCGGTCTTCGTCTCGCGGCCCGTGGTCGTCACGCTGACGACGGCGCCCGATGCCGCGGCGGCGCGGAGTGCATCGCCCGATTCGCGGGCGATGCCCGCCACGGCGAGGTCGGTCTCGCCGGCAAGTTGCCCGCTGAGGTCGCCAGGCTCGTTGTTCACGACGATCAGGGCGATCGCCCCGGCCTGGCGCACTGCGTCGACCTTTTGGGCGAAGGTGAGCGTCCCGCGGTCTGCGATAGCGACCTTCCCCGTGAGGTCTTTCCCGGCGATTCCCGCTGTGTCGGCCAGCCCAACGGCGACGGCCGCTCCCTTCACCGTGCCGCTTCGGCTGCCAACCATCGTCAGGGCCGGGAGCTTTGTCCCTCCGATCGCGACCTCGGCGGTGCGGAAGGCGCTCTCTTCGTATTCGAACGACGGCGTCGTCACGTCGAAGCCGAGCTCGCGGAAGCGGCCGGCCAGGTACTCGACCGTCCGGTTCTCCGCGTCCGTCCCCGACACGCGGACGCCGATGGTCTCGGCGAGGTGGTTGATGTGCGTGAGCGCATTGGCCGCGTTGAAGGTCGTGGACGTGTCCGCGGTCGCGGAGGCGGTAGCGGGCTTCGCCACCGTAGCCGTCGAGGCTGCCGTCTGTGCGGCGCTCGCCGCCGCCGTGCTGCTGCCCGGGACCGCGGGCTCGGACGCGTCGTCCCGCCCGGAGCAAGCGAACGCGAATGGGAGGGCGGCAAGGAGGGTAACGGCGAGAAGGGGGGCGCGCATTGGCATTCAGCCTACTCGGCCTGGCCGTAATCGCGGGGAAAGCCGATCAGCGGCCGCGGAAACGGCGCTTGACCCGCGCCCAGGGGCTCGGTGCGGATGGCTCGTAGTCGATATACCGGTCGCGCCAGAAGTGCCCCGCGGGCTGTGACGGCTTCGCCGGACGGCCGCTCCGCAAGAACGATGCGACGAACGCCCCAAGGAAGACGACGACGCCCGCGAACGCGATCCAAATAAGGCCGCTGGCGAAGGATGAAAACACAAGCCCGGCGATCACGGCGGCAGCGCCGGCGAGCAGGAAGAGCGACGGGTTGACGTCACCAAGGGGCAAGGTGGGCCGGCTGCGGGCCGGCTTGGGCGCCTTCTTCCGCTGCTCGCGCCGATCCGCAATGGAAATCGGCGTCTTTTCCGGCTCGTCTTCGAGCCGGGCCAGGATTTCCTCGATTTCACGCTCAACTCGGTCGGCCATCCTCCACCCTCTCGGTCAACAGTAGGCGATCTGGGGAAGGTCGTCGACCGTGGCCTCAGACCCCTTCCTTCACCTTTTCGGCAAGTGCGCGCGTGAAGCCCACGGTGGAGGCGATTTCTTCCACTTCGGCCTCGCGGATCGCCTTTACGCTCCCGAACTTCTTGAGCAGCGCCTTCTTTCGCTTCGGCCCGATCCCGGGAATCGTGTCGAGCGCGCTCTGCGTCGCAGCTTTGGCGCGGACCTGCCGGTGGAAGGTGATCGCGAAGCGGTGGGCTTCGTCGCGGAGGCGCTGGACGAGGTAGAGCGCTTCCGAACCGCGGGGGAGCACGATCGGCTCCTCCTCGTCGGGGACGAAGATCTCTTCGAACCGCTTGGCGAGGCCGACCGTTGGGATCTGGTGGACGCCCATCTCGCGCATCGCCTGGACGGCTGCCGCGAGCTGCCCCTTGCCGCCGTCGATGATCACGAGGTCGGGCAGGTCCCAGCGGTCGGCGGCGGCTTTCGTGTCGTCCTCGGACGCGGCTTCGGCGCCGTCGATGGCGACGGCCGCGTGCTTGAACCGCCGCCGCATGATCTCGGCCATGGTCGCGAAGTCGTCGGCGCCCATCACGGTTTTCACGCGAAAGCGGCGGTACTGGTTGTTCGCCGGCTTGCCATCAACGAAGACCACCATGCTCGAGACCGGGCTCGACCCCTGGATGTTCGAGTTGTCGTAGCACTCGATGCGCCGTGGGATCGCGGGCAAGGAGAGCTCTTCGCGAAGCTGCTCCACGGCCTGCTCGGTTTTCGAACGGTCGGCGAGCCATTTCACCTTCATCATCGAGAGGTGTTCCTGGGCGTTCGTGTTCGCGAGGTCCACGAGGCGGCGTTTCTCCCCGCGCTCCGGGACCCGCACCTCGACCTTCGAACCGCGCTTCTCGGAGAGCAGTTCTTCCATCGTGCCGCGTTCGTCGGGCTCAACGGGGACGATGACGAGCTTCGGGACGTACTGCGCGCTCTCGTAGAACTGCAGGAGGAAGTTGCAGAGGACGGCCGCGTCAGTCTCGCCGTCAACGCCTTCGACGATGAAATTGTCGCGCCCGATCATGTGCGTCCCGCGGACGAAGAAGACCTGGACGCAGGCCTGGTCGCCGTTCCGGAAGACACCGTAGATGTCGAGGTCCTCTTTCTTGATCGTGGCGACCATCTGCTTTTCGATGGTGCGTTCGAGGGAGCGGATCTGGTCGCGGACCATGGCGGCGCGTTCGAACTCAAGGTTTTCGGCAGCGGCTTCCATTTGGCCCGCGAGGCGCTTGACGACGTCGTCGGACTTGCCTTCGAGGAAGAGGATGACCTGCTCGATGACCTCGGCGTACTCCTCGGGCGTGCAGAATGCGGTACACGGCGCGATGCAGCGCTTGATGTAGTAGTCGAGGCAGGGACGCGCGTCTTTGCCGGTGATTTCCTTGGTGCAGGAGCGCCAGGGGAAGAGCTTTTTCACGAGGTCCAGCGTGTCACGGACAGAGTAGGCGCTCGCATAGGGCCCGAAGTAGCGCGCGCCATCCTTCTCGATCCGGCGCGTAATGTAGACGCGGGGCCACGCGTTCTGGACGTCGATTTTGAGGTATGGGTAGCGCTTGTCGTCCTTCAGGCGGATGTTGAAGAACGGCTGGTGGCGTTTGATCAGCGTGGCTTCGAGGAGCAGCGCCTCGCCAACGTTGTTGACGACGATGTACTCGAAGTCCTCGATGTGCTGGCGGAGGGCGAAGGTTTTCGGCTCCATGCCCATCGGCGAGCCGAAGTAGGAGCGGACGCGGTCCTTCAGCTTCGCCGCCTTCCCGACATAAATCACCTGGCCTTCGGCGTTGCGCATGATGTAGACGCCGGGCTTGGCCGGGAGGGCCGCGAGCTGGGAGCGGATCTTCTCGGAGATGGTGGAGGAGGCCACGGGTCTAGTGTAGCGCCGGGGGGCGGCCGTGTTCGCGCAGATGGTGGCGGCATGACGCACCAACGTGCGCTTGTCCTCGACCTCACTCGGCAGGTAGGCCGTGCTCCAGGCACGAAGCGAGCACGGTCTGCAGAACACGCCGGGAAGCCTCTTGCGCCCAGTCAAGCTCAATCGCAACTAACTTGCCGTCGTGTACCAGCCTGCTCCGCGCCTTGTACAGGCGGCTTACGTCGGCGGCCGTCGGTGCCCCATCAGGTGAGTTCAAGGAACTGACGCACCGGCGAACCAGGCTCTGGACGCCCCGACTAATCGACTCCTCGCGGAGGGAACGAAGTCCCCCCTCTAAACTTCGTAGCGATGGCAGCTCTTCGGCTTGGGCGGGACAAGTCTCTAATCGCCGACCGACCTCCTTAATCCACTCGTCGACCATCGCTAAGACCGACTCGTGCTTATTGCGAGGGACTACTAGTGCTTCCAGCGCCATGACCCGCGTCAGCACCCGGGCGGTAGCGGACAGTTCATGGTCTGCCGCCGAGTAGAGATCCAGGGCCGTCTCTAGCCGGTCGGAAAGTGGTTCGCCGGACCCTCGAAAGTGCCGCCACGCACAACTTCGCGGGCGAACCGTTCGCCCGAGATGCCAAGCGTTGCCGAACCGGCGTGACCCTGCAACCGACCGATCCGCGCGTCGTCGGGATAGATGTGCGGTCTTGATGCGTCCGCGAGACCATCGACTCCACCCGGGAACGCGATGCCGAGTGTCTCTGTGGGTTGTCCACTGGCCTGTCGCCCGTTGTCCCGGAAGGTAACTTCTGAGATCTTCCGCTCTGACTTGAACGGAGTCTGACAATGCAACATCGCCCAAAAGCAACCTAGTCGAAGTCGTGAAATCCATGCCTCGGCTACAGACGACGTGGGTAACCCAGCCACGGTGAAAACCACGCTCCTACCACTGACCTGCACATCTACTTCGTGCGAGGCCATCGTGAATCGTAGCCGCCCATCCGGGCCGGCGTTGATGGTGCGGTCCGGCGCTAATGTGATTGGATACCATAGTGTCCAAGTAGGGGGCTCTGGGTCCCTCATTCTGCGACTCCCGAATATGCGGCTTCAACGCTCCGGATCAGTCCCGCGGCAGGCCGAGCCCTCGCGTGGCGATGATGTTGCGGTTCACCTCGCTCGTGCCGCCAGCGATTGTGTAGCTCGGCGCCGCGAGGGCCCAGCGCTCCACGCGGCCCTTGAGCGGCGCATAACGCGAGCCCGGCTCGACCATTCCGGCCATGCCCAGGACGCGCATGCCGGTGACGCCCATCGCGCGCTGGAGCTCGGTCCCGAACACCTTCGAAATCGATGCCTCGTAGTTCGGGACCTTCCCTTTGCTCTGCATCTCCGCGACCCGGTAGCAGAGCCAACGGCCGATCTCGAACATCAGGTGGCGCTCGGCAAGCTCGTGACGGATTTCGATGCGCTCCGCGTAGGCTTCCGGATGCTGGCGGACGTAGTCGATCAACCCCTCAAGGGTGCTCTTTGTCATCACGATCCGGTTAATCGAGCTGCGCTCTTGGTCCAGCGTGGTGGTCGAGATATACCAGCCGCGGTTCTCGTCGCCGATCCGGCAGTCAAGGGGGATGCGCGCGTCCTCGAAGAAGACCTCGCTGAAGTGGTCGGTGCCCATGAGGTTTTGGAGCGGCCGAACCTGGATGCCAGGCGTCTTCATATCGACGAGGAAGTAGCTGATCCCCTTGTGCTTTGGCGCGTCGGGGTCGGTGCGCGCGAGAAGGATGCCCCAATCGGCGTGCTGGGCGCCGCTGTTCCAGATCTTCTGCCCGTTGACGACGTAGCTATCGCCGTCGCGGACCGCCCGTGTCTGGAGCGAGGCGAGGTCGGAGCCGGCGCCGGGCTCGCTGAAGAGCTGGCACCAGCGCGAATCGGCCGTGCGCAGGCCGGGCATCCAGCGGTCCTGTTGTTCCTTCGTGCCGTACATCATGAGGGCCGGCCCGGCCAGCCAAACGCCCTGGTCGTAGGCACCGGGGGCCGCGCGGAGGCTCATCTCCTCCATGTAGACGGTCTGCGTCATGTAGCTGGCGCCCTGGCCGCCGAACTCCTTGGGCCAACCCATGGTCAACCAGCCGCGGCCGGCGAGCTTCTTGCGGAACTGGGCGGTGAACACCTCGCCGCCCGGCGGGAGGTGGTCGCGATCGTTGCGCATGTCCCAGTCGTCGCCGGGGAGTTCAGCGTCGAGGAAGGTGGTCAGCTCTTGGCGAAAGGCGGCGTGTTCGGGCGAGTCCTTGAAGAACATGTGCGGCGTCCAGTCTTAGGGCTGGGTGAGAGTATACCGGGGAGTGCACATGGCAAGCCGGTCAGTCCGGAGTTACCACGTAGTACGTGAAGGTGCCTGGAGTGCGGGGCGCGAACGGGACACCCTTGCCCCGAAACCCGGGCGGTGGCTCTTGTGCCGGGGGGTCGTCTCGTCCGACGTACTCGGTACTGATCTTTGCCCATTTGTCAGGGTTCGACACCCGAGGACGCGAGACCGGGCAATAGGTGCAGACAAGGCCCGAGACCCCGAAGCCTCCGCCATATGGCATCCAGCCCGACTCTTGGAAGCGCCGGTGGAAGTGGTCCAGCACGGCCTGTTGTTCGGCAGCGACCTGATAGACCTGGACGCGGCTCTTGCCCCTGCCTCCGGACAGGCCGCCCTTGCGTACGAAGCCGTCGACGAGGACGGACCCTGGATACGGGTTGAGCGGCACGGTCGACGTCACCCGGCCGCCCTCGAAGGGCGGGAACGGGACTCCTGCGACGCCGTCGCCTGGGTCGGGAAGGAGCCCTTCGAGATCGCTCGACGGCGCGCACCGCGAACGGTCGTAGACCTGGCGCAAGAACTCCTTGTCCCACTTCGTCAGGACGCGGGGTTCGTCGTCGGCGCACGCTGCTGCAAGGGTGACACCCAAGATAAGGGCCGCTGGAATCTTGAGGACGACCCCAAGCCGAACCATCCCCCGGACGTTACGCGGCACGACGCTGCCTGTACACGGCACCTCGCCGGTGAGACCGCCGAGGCCGGCCGTCTTCATCAACGTTGGTCGGTAGCGACTGCCGCGGCTCCGCCTCGCGCATGGAAAATCACCAGCGACGGCTTCGATTTGGGCCCTTAGTCCGGGTTCTCTCCGAGGCCCCGAAGCACTTCCAGCGCGTGGGGGGCGTGCGATTCGAAGTCGCGCGCTTCGACATACAGGTCCCGCACGACGCCGTCCTTGTCGATCACGACCGTCGTCCGGTTGTGGATGCCGAACGGTTCGTTGAACACGCCGAAATCGCGGCCAACCTGGTTCTTGGGGAAGTCGCTCGACAGCGGGAACTCGAGGCCCAGCTTGTCCTGGAACTCGCCAGCGGCGGCGAAGGAATCGACGCTCACGCCCACGACCTGGGCGTTGGCCCTCACGAACGAATCGGTGTACGTCCGGAAGGCCGTCATCTCGCTCGTTCAGCCACCGGTGAAGGCGAGCGGATAAAACGCGAGGACGATGTGCTTGCCGGGGTACGACGCGTTCGTGATCTGCTCGCGGCCCTTGCCGAGAAGTGTGAACGCGGGCGCCGGCTGACCAACTTCGATGGCCACGGGGACCCCTCCATTCTGGTTGCGGGCTAACTTAGGCTTCGCTGGGCCGCTTGAAGACGTAGAGCAGCTTGCCTGTCCCCTGCCCTTGCAGGATCGAGATAAGCTCCCATCCATCGTTCCCGAGCTCGTCGAGCGTCTGCTTACTCGCAGGCCCTTCGTTGAGGATGGACGCGTACTCCCACTTCGTCACGGCTGCCTCCGCGGGCCTGGAGACCCGAGCGCCCAGCGTACAGCGGTGAGCCGTAACCGGCGTCAGCGGACGGGCAGCCCGGCTTCGCGCCGCCGCGAGAGCACATCCAAGGCCGCGCCAAACTCGACGTCGGCCTGGAGCTCGTCGTCGTATTGGCCTTCGTACAGGAGGAAATCGAGGTCGCCGGCGGTGAACCCGCGGCGGCCGAGCACGGCGAGCGCCTCGCGGACGGCCTCGTCGGTGGGCGCGGGCGTGGTTGTAGCGGGCATGGCGTTGCTCCGAAGCGTCGAGTCGTCGCTTGAGGGTGCGCCAGCAGGTGCTCCTGGCCGAGGCCCAGCCGGCCACATCTCCGGGGCCGCTTGGCCGCGAATCACATCCGCGTGAAGCGCCACTCTTCCAGCAGCGGCGTGAGGCCGTCGTAGGGCTCGACGCCGTGGAAGGGGCGCGGGTCGCCATCGAAGACCATGTGGAGCCAGAGCTTGTCGCCTTCCCACATCGGCACGCCGCCCGCGAGCACGGTTTCGAGCGGCACCCAGACGAGGCGCCCCTCGTGGTTCGCGGTCGCCGGCGTGCCCTCGAACGCGGTGATCAGGAAGACGAAGCCGAACCAGCTTTCGTTCTCGCGGCCGAAGCCGGGCCAGGAAAGGGTGCCGCGGAGCTCCATCGCCGTGACCTCAATCGCGGCTTCTTCGCGGATTTCGCGGACCATGCCCGTCGCGACGTCCTCGCCGGGTTCGAGCTTGCCGCCGAGCCCGTTGTACTTCCCGAAGGCCGTGTCATCCGGCCGGGCGTCGCGCACGACCATCAGGACGGCCGTGCGGTCGGCCGAGAGGATGTAGCCAAGTGTCCCGAGGACCGGTGTGAACGGCATCAGGCGATCCCGATGAGCTTTCGCGCCTTTTCGAAGAGCGCCATCGTTGTCGTGTGGAGGCGGTCGCCGATCTCCTTCGGGGCGAGCCCGGCGAAGGCGCGGGCGTGCGAGCCTTCGAGCACGATGCCCTGCTTGAAGCAGGCGAGCACCTCGTACCAGGTCGCGTTGCTCAGGTCGCGGTCCGAGTGCTTGGCGTACTCGGTGATCACCTCGTCCCGCGACGGCAGCCCGCCCACCTGGACGACGGAGGGGCCGTTCGGCGGCGTGACAGCGGGCGTGTTCAGCGTCCCGGGCCACATCGCCAGGATCCAACCGAAGTCGAGCAGCGGGTCGCCAATCGTGGACATCTCCCAGTCGACCACGGCGGCGACGCCGGGCCGGTCGCGGCGGAACATGACGTTCCCGAAGTGGTAATCGCCGTGGATGATGCCGGGGCGCCCGGTCGCCGGGCGGTGGGCGTCGAGCCAGGCGGCGACGGCATCGACGCCGGGGATTGCGGGGCCGGGGTAGCCCGGCAGGTCGCTGTAGCCCCGGAGTTCGGAGAGCCAGCGCGGCACTTGTCGTTCGAGGAAGCCCTCTGGCTTGCCATAATCGCTGAGCCCGACGGCGGCGTGGTCGACGCGGCCAAGCTCCGCCGAGGCCCGCACGACGTCGAGCGCGAGTTCGCGGACGGCCTCCGGTGTGCGTTGGTCCTCCTGCAGGCCCAGGTTGACGCTGTAGCCGTCGACCGGCTCCATCAGGTAGAAGACGGCGCCGCCCATGACCGTCTCGTCGGGGCAGCCGGCGATGAAGCCGGGCGCCCGGACGCCCGTCCCATCCAGGGCGGCGAGCAGGCGCATTTCGCGGCGGATGACGTTGTTGCTCGCGGGGCGGAGGTGTTCGGGCCCGCGTCGGAGGACGTACTCGCGGCCAGCGCGCTGGAAGCGTAAGAGCACGTTCTGGGAGCCACCGAGGATGGGCGCGACATCGGTGATAGGGCCTGAGCCGAGGCCTTGGGCGTCCATCCACGTGGTGAGGATGTCGAAATCGACGACGGTGCGGGGGACATCGGCGGGCTGTCCGGACATAGCGGGCTCCGTGGCGAACGTTGGCGGTCACCATCGCATTCCCGGCGCTGCCACGAAAGAGGCCCGCTCAGTCGACGCCGAAGCCCCAGGCCACGGCCTCACGGCGCTGTTCCAGCAGGTTCTCCAATTCCGTGGCGAAACCCAGGAGATAAGAACACGCTTGCCGAACCGAGTCACGCCAGTTAATCAGGTCTTCGAGTCTGACTTCGGGTAGGGTCAGCTTTTGAGCCTTGTCGTTCCCTTGGGATTGTCCCTTGCTATCCTTCCGTTTCTTTTCCTCTGCACGATATGGGTATCTGAGTGCGATGCTATCCGCGTCTAAGCTGTCGAACTTGACGACTACCTCTTCGACAAACGCAGACGCGGTCGCGGTATCTTCATCGTCGAAGATGCGGCTGAGAAGGTCGCGCGTCGGTCTCCAGGCACGCCCGAGTTTGTGAGTCACTTGAGGCGGTTGATTTTCGTCGACGACTTGGGACGCGAGCGCGAATACGGCTTTGATCCACAGTTCGAGAGAGTGGCGGTAGAGATACAGTACCGGGTAACCGACTCGGAGATGGTCGAGCACTGGATGGTTCTGTAGCTCAGTGACGCGATCGAAAAAGTCATCTGGTAGGTTCGACGGAGTTGGGGGCGGGTTGAGGTAGTCCTGTACCAGGCGGTCTCCGGCTAGCCGGAACGCTTCAGCGTAGCGCTCCCAGTCGGCATCTGGACCGCCTATCCGCGCTCCGTGTTGCCAGTTTCTCAAGCGAAGCCTCCAGTACAACGCTCCTTGGCTTAGCCTGCCTGGGACGGCTTGGAGGTGGCAACAAGAGCCCATGCCTTCAAGCCCGCCCCAACCAGGAGAGCACTCCTCCGCCTTAGTCGACGCCGAAGTCCCAGGCCATGCCGTCGCGGTACTTGTTCAGCACGTTCTTGGCGATGAGGATGCGGTGCACCTCGTCCGGCCCGTCGGCGATGCGCAGCGTGCGCGCGCCGGTGTACATGCCGGCGAGCGGCGTGTCGCCGGAGACGCCCATCGCACCGTGGACCTGAATGGCGCGGTCGATGACCCGCTCCGCTGCGGCGGGGACGAAGATCTTGATCGCGGAGATGTCGGTCCGCGCTTCCTGGTAGCGGTCGATCTTGCGGGCGGTCTCGATCGTCATCAGGCGGGCCGCCTGAAT
>JBJXFX010000053.1:0-15559 GCA_046152925.1 Dehalococcoidia bacterium | reverse complement strand
CATCAGGTCGGGCTTCTTCCGGGTGATGGTGCCGAAACGCTACAACGGGCTCGAACTCGACATCAGCGCGGTGACTGATGTCGGTCGCCTGCTCGGGCGGGTGTGCGCGTCGAGTGGCTGGGTGATCCCGTGGCTTGGCTGGCACAACCGCGGGCTGGCGATGTTCCCTGAGCATGTCCAAGAGGAGATCTTCGCCCAGGGCTTCGGGCTCACGGCGGGCTCGACGACCTTCGACGGGCAGGCGACGCCGTGCCCGGGCGGCTACCGCGTTTCCGGCCGCTGGGCCTGGGGTACCGCGATCCTGCACGCCGACTTTGCTTCGCTCGGGGCCACCGTCCCGGACCAGGGCAACCGCCCCGTGACGGTGCTCGCCCGCCGCCGAGACCTCATCTTGCACGACGTTTGGTTCACCGAGGGCATGTGCGCGACCGGGAGCGTGGACATGGAACTGCGCGATGCCTTCGTGCCCGAGGACTACGTCCTCGACGGCGTCCAGGCGATGACGGGCAAGGCGCCGGGCCAGCAGCTGAACGCAGGCCCCCTCTATCGCAGCCCCACCCGGCCGCTCGCGAGTTTGGTCGCGGCAGCCTCGGGGATTGGCGTGGCAGAAGGCGCAGTCGCGAACTACATCGACCGCCTGGGTGGCCGGGTGCTCGCCTACTCCGGCGGCAAGCTCAGCCAAGGCGAACAGTCGCAACGCATCCGCCTCGCGAGCGTGAGCGCAGACGTGACCGCGGCAGCGCTGCTCCTCGACGCCGCCGTCGATATCACGGCGAAGTCGAACCGCGGCGAAGTCAAGATGACCATCCTCGACCGGGCGAACGTGCGCTTCTGGACGGCGCACGCGGTCCAGATGGCCCGGCACGCGGTCGCGGAGATCGTCGCCGGGTCAGGGGCGCGGTCACACTTCCTGAGCGACCCGCTGCAACGCGGGATGCGCGACCTCAACACGCTTTCGGGGCACGTCGTCTTCGACCACGACCGGGCGGCCGACATCCACGGCCGCGTCCTGCTCGGCCTCGAATTGGACCCAGCCTCGATCGGCGTCTAACGCGCCTCAGGTGACTGGTTCGAGGAAGGCCGCGGCGCTGCCTGGGTCGTACACCAACACCATGCTTCCGAGGACGTCGAGCCCAAGCCGCGCGTGTCCCTCCGGGCCACCCAGCAAGACGAGGTCGACCATTGCTGTGTATGTCGCCCCTTCATCATGCGTGAATCGAATCAGCGCCCTCGATGAAGTGCCCGGGACGACGCGGGCGCCCTCCACTTGCACAAGTGCCGCATCGTCGAGCGGGACCGCCGGCGGCGCATCCAGCCCAAGATCGCTAAAGCTGACGGACGTGACATCGGCGCCCAGGTCGATCCGGAGCCGAACGTCAACCCGAGCCCCGAGAGTCGGCACCCACACTTGGGCGTCGACGCTCGCCCGCTTGTTGTCGCCCACCTGCCCCGAGATCACGCGCGCTGGCGGCGAACGCCGCGAAAGGTGTCGAGCACAGCGGTGATACCCCGGTCAATCCCGAGCCGCTTGATCTCCCCATAGACTTCCGTCGACGTGGGCGCGGTCGCCACGACACGGCCCTCAAAGACGGCGACCCAGCAGTCAGGGTACTTGTCAAAGGTGCACTTGCTTCCGGCGATGACCATGTTTGCGTCGGACGCCTGTTTGCGGCGGAGGGCTTCCTGCGGGTCGCCCCAGAACTCGTCCCATTGGGCGTTGGTCCAGGCATTCCAGGGCTCTGGGAGGTCGCGTGCGTACGCGGGGATTTCGCCGGCCGGGGATGTCGGCATACGGTGATCCTAGCGAATCTCCCGTGCGCTTACCAGGTGTCGACGTTGCGGCGCTTCTTCGAATGCCCCGACCGCCACGACGTCCGGACCACCGAGCGAAGGCCGTTGAGCAGCCAGGCCCGGGTGTCTGCGGGGTCGATCACGTCGTCTACGCCGAACGAGACGCCCTGGTGGATCGCCTTGCTGCGCTCGTAGGCGCGGTCGACGAGGTGCGTGTACCGCTTGAGGCGCTCTTGCGGGTCTTCGATTGCGGCCAGTTCGTTCCGGTAGCCCAGCTTCACCTGACCTTCGAGGCCCATGCCGCCGAATTCGCCCGTTGGCCAGGCGACGGCGAAGAACGGCTGCTTGAAGCTGCCGCCCGCCATCGCCTGCGCGCCGAGGCCATACGCCTTTCGCAGCACGACCGTGAAGTGCGGGATGGTCAGGTTCGCGCCAGTAACGAAAAGCCTGCTGCAATGGCGGACGAGCGCGGTCTTCTCGACCTCCGGGCCGACCATCATCCCCGGCGTGTCGCAGAGCACGAGCAGCGGGATATCGAAGGCGTCGAGCAGTTGCATGAAGCGGGCGGCCTTGTCCGAGCCATCGGTATCGACGGCGCCGGCGAGGTGGGCCGGGTTGTTGGCGATGACGCCAATCGGCCGGCCCTGGATCCGGATGAACGCGGTCACCATGCCGAGTCCGAAGCCCCGCCGCACTTCCAGCACTGACCCGTGGTCCGCGAGGCCCTCGATCACCCGGCGGACGTCGTACATCCGCAGGCGGTTCTCGGGGATGGCCTGACGGAGCAACCGCTGGTCCGGCGCGCCCCAGACCTTGACGTCGCCCTGGAAGTACGAGAGGTACTGGCGGGCGGCGGCCGTGGCCTCTGCCTCGTCGGCGACGGCGATATCGACGACGCCGTTCGGCACTTGAATCGACATCGGGCCCACCTCGGTCGGGGCGAAGACGCCGAGGCCGCCGCCTTCGATCATTGCGGGGCCACCCATGCCGATGTTCGAGTTCGCGGTCGCGATGATGACATCGCACATCCCGAGGAGGCTGGCGTTGCCCGCGAAGCAGTACCCCGAGTTGATCCCGATCATCGGCACAAGTCCGCTGAGCCGCCCCATGGTGGAGAAGGTCGGCGTATCGAGCGGGCGCCCAGCGAAGTCGGAGGCTTCGCCCGCGATGGCTCCGCCGCCTGGTCGGCGGCCGCCTGTGCCGGCGCGGCCGCCGCCACCTTCGGTGTAGAACAAGACGGGCAAGCGCCACCTCTCGGCGAGGTCGAGCATCCGGTCCGTCTTCGGGTGGTTCACCGTGCCCTGCGTCCCCGCGAGGACCGTGTAGTCGTACGAGAGCACGACCGCGCGGCAGTCATCCTCCGGGAAGAGGGCGCCGTTCACCGAGCCGACGCCCGTGATCATGCCATCGGTCGGGAACTTGCGGATCGCCTCGTCCATCGGCAGACCCGTGCCGGGCGTGACGACGAGGCCGCCGTGTTCGTGGAAGCTTCCAGGGTCGCAGAGGTCGTCGATGTTCTCGCGGGCGGTGCGCTGGCCCGTCTTGCGGCGGCGCGCGACGGCGTCGGGCCGGGATGCATCGAGCGTGAGTGCGTGGCGGTCATGGATCAGCTTGAGGTCCGGCCGGATGTAGTCGAGGTCGACGGCGGCGGCATCCGCGTCGTCGCCTTCCTCGACCTCCGCTGGTTCGATGTAAACGAGCGGGTGGCCGTCGTAGACCGCGTCTCCGACCGCGACCGTAACCTGGCGCACGATGCCACTCAGGGTCGCGGAGATGACGTGCTCCATCTTCATCGCGTCCATGACCAGCAGTTGACGGCCCTGGCGGACGCGGTCGCCGGCCTCGACATCGATCGAAACGATGGTGCCCTGAATCGGGGCGCCCACGGCGATGGCGCTGTCGGGGCTCGCCGCAGCCGAGGGCATGGGTTCGGCCGCTGGGTCGGAGGTCCGCTCCACGTCGGAGACACTCTTTCCGAAGTCGAGCACAGCGAGCGGGTCGCGGGTTTGCAACCGGACACCCGCGAGCTTCGGGCCGCCCGGCGCCTCCGGGGCCGCGGGCACGGCTGGGCTGGCTGTGCGCACGTAGAGCTCGCGGTGCTCGACTTCCGCGGCGAGCGTCGCGAGGTTCTCCTCGACAAACTTGGTGTAGACGGTGCCGGCCCGGACATCTGGGTGCTGGAAGAGGGTCTGCAGGAAGCTGATGTTGGTACCGACGCCTTCGACCCGGAACTCAGCAAGGGCGCGGTACGCCTTCGCGACCACGTCGGCGAAGGTGTTCGACGGCGTGTAGGCGATGACTTTCGCGAGCAGGGAGTCGAAGCGAGGGCTCGTCTTGTAGCCGGCGTAGCCGAAGGTGTCAGTCCGCAGGCCCGCACCAGACGGCGCCTCGAACGCCGTGATCGTGCCCCCAGCGGGCCGCGTCGAGCCATCGGGCATCATCCGTTCCATGTTCACGCGCGCCTGAATCGCGAAGCCACGCGGGCTCGGGACGTTGGCCTGAAGCAGTCCGAGTTGTGCCAACGTCTTGCCGGCCGCGAGTTCGAGCTGGATGCGGACGAGATCGAGACCGAGGACCTCTTCGGTGACCGTATGTTCGACCTGGAGACGGGCGTTGGTTTCGATGAACCAGAATGGCGCGTCGTCGCTGACGTGGTCCGCGTCGATGAGAAACTCGAACGTGCCGAGGTTGTTGTAGCGCGCCGCCTCGGCCATGCGCACGGCCGCGGCCGTGAGGCGCTGGCGCAGGCCACCCGGCAATCCCGGGCTGGGCGCGACTTCGACGATCTTCTGGAAGCGGCGTTGGAGGCTGCACTCACGCTCCCAGAGGTGACTGACCGCGCCCGAACCATCGCCAATGACCTGGACTTCGATGTGGCGGGCCCGCCGGATGTACCGCTCGGCATAGAGGGCACCGTTCCCGAACGCCGACTGGGCTTCGGAAGAGCAGCGCGTAAAAGCGGCTTCGAGGTCGTCGCCTGCTTCGACGGCGCGCGAACCGCGCCCGCCGCCGCCCGCCACGGCCTTGAGCATAAGCGCCGCGCCGGGCCCGAGCCCAGCGAAAAAGGCCCGCGCGCCCGCAAGGTCGACGGCGGTTGCGGTGCCCTCGATGACCGGGACGCCGGCCTCGGTCGCGAGGTGCCGGGCTTTGACCTTGTCGCCGAAGAGGTCCAAGACCTCGGGTCGCGGCCCGACGAAGGTGAGGCCCTCGGCGAGGCAGCGCGCGGCAAAGGCGGCGTTCTCCGAGAGAAAGCCGTAGCCGGGGTGGATGGCGTCGCAGCCGGCCTCTTTGGCGACCGCGATGATCCGTTCGATATCGAGGTAGGCCGGGACGCCGGTCCCCGAAAGTGCCCGTGCGTCGTCGGCTTTCCGCGTGTGGAGCGAGTCCGCGTCATCTTCGGAGTAGACCGCGACCGTGCGGATGCCGAGCTCGGCGGCGGCGCGGATGACACGGATGGCGATCTCGCCGCGGTTGGCGATCAGGAGGCTGGTGACGGGCATCGGCGGGAGTCCTCGTTCTGTGTCGGCGGTGGCGTGCTCCGCCCCGCGGCTCGGCGGCCCATCCTACATGTGCCCGGCGCCAGGTTCGACCGGCGTGAATCATCGGGCGGCGAAGGACCGGCGCCGCTACACTCCCAACTTCATCCGGAGACCGCTGGTGGCCGCCATCCAGGCCTTCTTGGTCTTCGGCACCCGTGGCCGCGCGCTGAGCACGTCGTAGCGCGCCGCGGTAATCGCGTCCAAGGTCGCTTCGCCGCCGAGCCTGAAGAGGCGCACATCGGCCCGCGCCCGCCGGTCGACGAGTCGATCGAGCTTCGCGCCCGTGGCAAACAGTGCCCGCGCGCGCTCGACTTCCAACACCATGAGGCGCCGGAAATCCGGGGTGGGGCGGCCTGCGGCGATGTCCGCTTCGCTGACGCCGAAGCGGGCGAGGTCCTCCTGCGGGATGTAGACCCGGCCCTTCGCCCAATCGACGCTGACGTCTTGCCAGAAGTTGGCGAGTTGAAGCCCGCTGCAGGTCGCGTCGGAGAGAGCCTGGCGCTCGGGGTCGCGATAGCCGAGCACGTAGAGCACCATCCGGCCGACGGGCGTCGCGGAGTGCTCGCAGTAGCGGAGCAGGTCCGCGTACGTCGGGAACCGGGTGATGCGCTGGTCCATCCGGTTGGCTTCGATGAGCTTCAGGAAAGGCTCCGGCGGGATCTTGAACTGGTCGATCGTCCGGCCGAGTGCGACGAGGAGCGACTGGTCGCGGATGCCCTCGTAGGAACGGACGAGGTCGCGCTCCCAGGCGTCCAGGAGCGCAAGGCGGTCGCCTTCCGCCTCGTCGCCGAGGTCATCCGTCCAACGGCAGAACGAGTAGAGCGATGCGAAGTGGGGCCGCAGCGCCGCGGGCAACACCCACGAGATGACCGTGAAGTTCTCCTGGTGCGCCTTGGCATAGGCAGCGCACCAGGCGTCGCTCTCGACGAGTGATGGCCCACCCGCGCCAGCCTGCGCGCTCACGACCACGGGTCGCTTCCCGGTTCATGGATGGGGTTGCCGTCGACGAGGCGGCGGTAGCGGCCGAGGGCCCAAAGCGGCCAGTACTGCCGGTAGAGGTGGTAGTTGAGCATGAAATCGCGTGGGAAGCCGGTGCCCGTGAACTCCGGCTCGTCCCAACTGCCGTCCTTCCGGAGCGTCGCGACGAGGTAGCGGACGCCGCGTTCGGTGGCGACGCTGGCCACCTCGCCGGCGGCGAGGAGGGCGAGCACGGCCCAGGCGGTCTGAGACGGCGTGCTCGGGCCAATGCCAGCGAGGGCGGGGTCGTCGTAGGAAGCGCAGGATTCGCCCCACCCGCCGTCCGGGTTTTGGTGACGTTCGAGCCAGGCGACCGCGCGCCTGACGATTGGCCCCTTCGTGTCCTCTCCTGCGGCCACGAGGGCCGGGACGGCAGCGCCGAGGCCGTAGACGTAGTTCACGCCCCAACGGCCCCACCAACTGCCGTCGGGTTGCTGTGTGCGGCGCAAGTATTCGAGACCGCGGGCCACGGCCGGGTCATCCCCTGGGACCCCATCGAGCAGCAGCCATTCGATGACGTGTGCCGTCACGTCCTCGGTCGGTGGGTCGAGGGTGGCGCCGAAGTCGGCGAACGGGATCTTGGTGACGAACTGACGGTCGTTGTCTTTATCGAATGCGCCCCATCCGCCGTTCCGCGACTGCATCGCCACCAGCCAGGCGCGGGCGCGGTCCACGGCGGGCCCGGCGCCGTCGAGCCGCAGCAGCCGGAGCGCAATCAGCACCTCGGCCGTGTCGTCGGTGTCGGGGTACCAGTCGTTTGCGAATTCGAAGGCCCAGCCGCCGGGTTCGACGCCCTTCACCTTCGCGCCCCAGTCGCCGGGCTGGTGGACCTCCTTCGCGAGCAGCCACTCACCGGCGCGGACGAGGCGCGGGTCATCGGCGGGGACCCCGGCTTCGCGCAGGCCCGTGATTGCGAGACAGGTGTCCCAAATGGGCGAAAGGCAGGGCTGGACCGTAAACGTGCCGTTTCGGTGGACGGCGAAGTCGTGCAGGAGCCCGTGGATGCCCTTCGCCATGACCGGGTGGTCGTTGGCGTAGCCTTGGCATTTGAGCGCGATCAGCGAGTAGACCCACGGCGGCTGGATCCCGCCCCAAGAGCCGTCGGCCTCTTGGTGCTCGACAAGCCAGCGTTCACAGGCGTGGAGCGCCCGCTTGCGGAGGGGCTTCCAGGGAAGCCGCTCGTGCGCGCGCAGGACCCGGTCAGCCGCCAGGAAGCCGTTCCGCCAGCTCAGCGGCCGCTCGTCGCGCCGGAACGCGATCCGGCAGCGATGCTCAGGGTCGACGTAAAGTTCGGGCACGCCGCGGCTCTCTGGGATCGTGACCACGGGACGGTGCGCCCAGACCACGAGGATCGCCACGATGGTCGCACGTGCCCACGACGCGAATTCGTAGATGGTGAAGGGCGAGCGCTCGGGCAGGAGGATCACTTCGGGCGGCATGGCTGGAAGGGCGTCCCACTCGAACTGACCAAAAAGCGCGAGCCAGAGCTTCGTGAAGATCCGCGTCGCGCCGATGCCGCCGTGCGCCAGGATGAACTCGCGAGCCCGCGCCATCTCCGGACGGCTCGGGTCGGTCCCGGCGAGCTTGAGGGCGAAGTAGCCCTCGATCGTGACACTAACGTCGCCAGGCCCCCCGAAGTAGACAGCCCACGAGCCGTCGTCGCGCTGTTGCTGGAGAAGGTAGCGGCAAAGCTGTGCCCAGCGGTTCGCGTCGCCGATGCCGAGAAAGTGTTCGAGCAGCAGGTGCTCCGAGGCCATCGTGACGTTCGACTCAAGCTCGGCCCACCAGTAGCCATCGTCGTCCTGCAGGCTGAGCAGGTGCGTGGCAGCACGCTCGATGCTCTGGTCGAGTTCGAAGATCCGCGGCCGCCGGAGTCCGGCGGGTGTGGCTAGCGTGCGAGTCAGGGTGTCGGCCATCGAACCCTCCGCGACTGGCGGCGTTGGTCGCAGATTGTGCACCAAGTGGGCCGTCCACCGGTAGAGCTTGGGCGGCCCGTGAGTAGAGAGGCGGTGACGCACTCTGTCGAGTGACCTCAAACGGTCGTAACGAGCCGGTAACAAAAGACTTTAGATAGATAGTTTGGGTCTATGTCTCAAGTGGCGAATATGCGGAGATCGCCCCTACCACGCCTCGCTCACGCCAGAGACGATACCTATCGATCCATACGTGAAGAGGCAACCCATGATCCGGAAGATCGTCGCCTGTCCATCCTGCGAACTTCGCTTCCTCTCGGCGCGGCCGCGCACATTCTGCCCCGGCTGCCACCAGCTCGTCGAACCGAAGGTCGCTTAACGTCGCTCCGGCCCGCCGAGCAACCTGGCCAGTCCGGCTAATTCGCGGGGGTGGCTGAGGGTCGGTTGGCGCATCGATTCGGCGCCGGTCCAGCCAGCGACCGCGGCGTGCAGCCCAAGCCGGACCGCTGCGCCGATATCGCCGAGGTCGCCTGAGACGAAGGCAGCCACTGCCGCGGGCCTGTCGAGGAACGTGAGGCAGTGCGCAATCCGCTCCCCCGCGTCCCACGCCTCGCCCGCTGGTGTCGCAGCGAGGACGCCCAAGAATCGATCCAGGCCCGTCGATTCCATCTGCGTAAGGGCGATACGGTGCGGCTCCCGCGAGACCGCGCACATGTCGATCCGGGCGCCGCGAAGGCTGTCGAGCGCCATCCCAAGGCCGTCGTGCACGAGCAGGTGCTTCATCGCGCTGCGGGCGTACATGTCGCGGCAGACCTCCTCGCAGCGGCCGAGATCCTTCGTGTCCGCGACCACCACGCTAAGGGCATGGCGCCACGGCCGCGTCCGGTATTCCGCCTCGATGGCGCGTGCATCTACGCGCTGACCTGTGACGACGAGGACCGCCTGTTCGAGCGCGTACCGCCACGCACGCGAGCGGTCGAGCAGCGCCTCGTCGAGGTCGAAGACCACGGCCCGAAGCCAGGGTGTGGGTGTGTTGGCGATCGCCTTCACGCGGTCGCGAAATAGCTGGACAGAGCGCTCTGGTACTCCTCGGGCGTGTTGAAGTCGACCAAGCAGGTCGCGTCGCCCGGGACTTCCTGGATTTCCTTGATACGCGCGCGGAGGATGCCGCGAAGGCCATCGTTCTCGTCCGTCACACTGAGGAGGTCGGGCCGGAGCGCGCCGGAAACGACGACCGGGTGCCCGTGATGGCCATCGAAGCCAGGCCGGGTGGCGATGAACTCGGGCTTGTGCGCATCCAGCACGCGGCGAATCAGCGAGGCTGGGCGAGGCTGGTCGACGTTAAGGATGACGATCGACTCAGCGTCGCGGTTCACCGCCTTCGCCCCGATCCGGAGGGAGCCCGCGCGCCCATGCATGAACCGCGGGTTCAGCATCACACGGCAATCGGCCCGCTTCATCTGGCGGTGGATCTCGTCGCTCTTGAAGCCGAGGACCACGATGACTTCGTCGACTCCGGCCGCCCGGAGCTGTTCGACCTGATAACAGACGAGCGGCTGGCCGCCCCAATCGAGGAGGGCTTTGGGCTCACCCATGCGGGACGAGATCCCGGCTGCGAGGACGATGCTTGACTTCATCCCCGGAGTGTATGGCCGGGGCCAGACGCGGTCGATTCGGGCGAACTTACCCGTCCAAGCGCGCGACCCTGCCGTTTGCCATCACGAAGCGGACGCGATGGAGGGCGCCGAGGTCCGACGTGGGGTCGCCTTCGACCCCGATGAGGTCGGCGCGCAACCCCAGGGCAACCCGGCCGCGGTCAGCAAGGCCGAGAATTTCGGCCGAGCGGCTGGTCGCCGAACGCAGGACCTCGATGGCGGGCAGGCCCGACAGTTCGGCGAGGACTTCCATGCCGCCCGCCAGGGCCTCGTGCGGCACCCTCGGGATGCCGCAGTCGGTGCTCATCACCAGCGGCGCCCCAGAGGCGACGATCGCGCGAAGGACCTCGGCCCGGCGCTGGCGCAGGCCATCGTCGGGCCAGAGCCGGTAGCCCACGGAGACCGTTGGCGACACGGCTATGGCCTTCGCCGCCATCGCTGCGACCACGGCTGCGTCGAAATCGATGCCACCTGGCGCCGAGAAGCTGCAGTGCTCGATCGAATCGACTCCGGCCGCGACGGCGACCCTGATCCCTTCGGTGCCATGACAGTGGGCGGCCACCTTCCGGCGAAGCCGGTGGGCTTCCTCCACGCAGGCTGCAAGCTCCTCGATGGAGTACTGGGCGGCGTAGGTGTTCGTCCCGCGGGTCATGTTGCCGCCAGTGGCCATCACCTTAATCCAATCCACGCCGGCCTTGACGTGGTCACGGACCGCCTTCCGCACCTCGAGTTCGCCGTCGGCCTCGCCGCCCATGAAATGGCAGTGGCCGCCAGTCGTGGTGATGGGCGCGCCTGCCACGACCATGCTCGGGCCCCCGACGAGGCCGTCGCCGACGGCGTCGCGCAATTCGACGGCGAGCGCGGTCGGGGCGCCGAGGTCTCGGACGGTCGTGATCCCGGCGCGCAGCATGCGGAGGCCGTAGGCCTGCATCCGGAGGAGCATTCGGCTCGGCGTGTCGTGGTCGTAGACGCTGCGCCAGTCGGCGGCGGCGTTGAAGCAGAGGTGGGCGTGGCCCTCGATCAGGCCGGGGATCAGAGTCAGCCCCGAGAGGTCGACGGATTCACTCGCGTCGGCGTCGCCGCCCACGGACTCGATCCGGCCGCCGTCGACCACGACCGTGGCCTCGGCCGACGGGGTCGACGTACCGTCCCAGACCATGGCGCCGCGCAGGGCGGTAGCGGCCATCTCAGGAATCCCCAGCGCCGCGGCGGCCTTCGAACGGGTTGGTCACGCCGTACTCGGTCACGAGGAGCTTGAGGAAGTCGCGCAGGGGCGGCGCCATAGCCCGATTGCGCATCACGTGGACGCCGACTTCGCGCTGGGCTGGCTGCTCCATGTCCCGGATTTCGACCTTTACCAAATCTCCGGACGCGATCTCCCGGACGATCGAGACCTCTGGGAGGATGGCGACGCCGAGGCCGGCTTCGACCATGTGCTTGGTCGCCTCCATCGAGTCGAGTTCCATAACGGACTCCGGCACGACGCCGGCCCGAAGGAAGGTCGAATAAATCATCCCGTGGTAGCTGGAGCTGCGCTCGAAAAAGAGGAAGGGCTCGCGCCCGGCTTCGGTCATCAGCACGCGGCCCCGCTGCGCGAACGGGTGGTTCGGCGCGACCACGAGCGCGAGGTCGTCGTTATAGAGGTGCAGCGATTCGATCTCCGGGTGCTGGGCCAGCCGGGTGATCGCGACGTGGATTTCGCTCGCGATCAGTTCTTCGACGATCTCCTCGGTGTTGCCAGTACTGAGGTGGACGTGGACGCGCGGGCGCACGCCACGGAACTTCTTGAAGATGTTGGGCAGGACGTACGTTGCAATGGTCGACGAGGCACCGATCCGGATGCTGCCGACATCGCCGTGGCGTACCGCCTCGATAGCGTCGGTGCCTTCTTGCACGGCGGTGAGCGCGCGCTGGGCGTGTGGCAAGAACGACCGGCCCGCGTCCGTCAGGGTGACACTGCGGCCGGTCCGTTCGAAGAGGCGGTCACCAATTTCGCGTTCGAGCGATTGGATGCGGGCGGTGACCGATGGCTGCGTGAGGAAGAGCGCCTCGGCGGCGCGGCTGAAGCTCCGGTAATGGGCGACCTGGAGAAATGCTTCGAGCTGGGCGAGCTCCACAGCGGACCCTCCTGTCATATTCGCGACCTCGCCTGGGCGGGTCGATGGTGCACGGGGCGGCCCGGCGGGCGGATGCCCATCGGGAAGGTGGCCTGGGCTGAGGTCCGCTTATGCGATGACATGCGTGTCTGTCGCTCTCCTTTGGCGCGTTCCGGCTCAGCGAGGCTCAACGCCCCGCTTATACACCACCACATCGCCCAGGACACGCGCCTGGCAGGCGAAGCGCAGCCGGGGGTCTTCGGTGGCGCGTGGGCCACGCTGGCGGAGCAGGTTCGATCGCTCGTAGCGGCCCATCGCGGAGAGCCGGCCCAGGCCAGAGATCACTTCGCAGGCGCAATTCGAGCACTCGCCGTTGAGGTCGCAGCCCACCGGCCAGTAGTAGCCCGCGCGCGTCGCCGCCTCCACCAGGCTCTCCTGTTCGGAGGCTTCGAACTCGATGTTCGCGGGCTCGACGCGGACGCGTGCCACGCCCTCGATTGTAACAGATTTCACAAGCGCGGCCGGGCTCGGATGCTACACTGAAGGCTCATGTTCGAAACGCTGACCGACAAGCTGCAGGGCGCCTTTCGGAAGTTCGGGTCTAAGGGCGTCGTCACCGAAGAAGACCTCGACCAGGCACTCCGCGAAGTCCGGATGGCGATGCTGGAGGCCGACGTTAACTTCAAGGTGGTGCGCGAATTCACCACCCGCGTGAAGGAGCGGGCCCTCGGCGCCAAGGTGCTGACCAGCCTGACGCCCGTCCAGCAGGTCATCGATATCGTGCACGGCGAGTTGGTCGGCATGCTCGGCGGCGATTCGCCGAAGCTCGCGACCTCGATGCAGCCACCTTCGGTCGTGATGGTCGTCGGCCTTCAGGGCTCCGGGAAGACGACGAGCATCGCCAAGCTCGCCAACCTGCTCAAGAAGCAGGGCGAACGCCCGCTCCTGGTCGCCTGCGACATTTACCGGCCGGCGGCCGTCGACCAACTCGTGACGCTCGCGAAAGCGCTCGACATCCCCGTGCACCAAGAGGGCACGCAGGTGAACCCCCGCGTCATCGCCAAGAACGGGCTTGAGCTCGCGAAGCGGCAGGGCAACACGCATCTCTTGGTCGACACGGCCGGCCGCCTCCACGTCGACGAGGCGATGATGCAGGAGGTCGCCGACCTTCGCTCCCTCCTCGGGCCTGTGGAGGTCCTCTTCGTGGCCGACGCGATGGCGGGCCAAGACGCCGTCAACGCCGCCAAGGAGTTCCACGAGAGGGTCGGCACCACCGGGCTCGTCCTGACCAAGATGGATGGCGACGCCCGCGGTGGTGCGGCGCTCTCGATCCGGAACGTGACGGGCGTGCCGGTCAAGTTCATCGGCACGGGCGAAAAGAGCGACGCGCTCGAACTCTTTCACCCGGACCGCCTCGCTGGCCGCATCCTCGGCATGGGCGACATGCTCACGCTCATCGAACGCGCCAAAGAGACGATGGGCGACGAGGACACGGACAAGTTCGGCGAGAAGATGAAGCGCGGCACCTTCGACCTGCAGGACTTCGTCGACCAACTCCGCAAGGTGCGGAAGATGGGGCCACTGGGCCAACTCGTCTCGATGCTGCCTGGCTTCAACCGGATCAAGGCCCAACTCAACGTCGACGCGATGGACGACCGCTTCTTCAACCAGGCGGAAGGGATCGTCCTCTCGATGACGAAGTGGGAGCGCCGCCACCCGGAGAAGATCGATGGGAAGCGCCGCCGCCGGATCGCGGCCGGCAGCGGGACGACGCCCCACGACGTGAACAACCTGCTCAAGCAGTTCTTCGAGGCCCGCAAGATCGCGAAGACGATCAGCACCGGCAAGTTCCCGATGCTGCGGGGGTAGCGCACTGTTAAACCCGAATGGCGTTCGGGTTTACAAATAAATTACTTGACATGTGTGTGTGTGTGTGTGTGTGTTCTAATGCCAGTGGTCGCTCGAGCAGACCGATCACAGCCATGGAGGCACCATGCATACCAACACCCATACCGGGGGTCCTTCGGGACCCTGGGCGCGGGGCGCGGTGTTGATGCGGGCTCCCAACTGGGTCCGTAACACCATCCTCTGGGCCGGGCTCATCGCTCCGCTCATCGTCGGAGCGATCCTCTTCGTCAAACCTCATTCGGCTCAGGCCGTCGTCTGGTGCGGATTTAACTCGAACTTCGGCACCATCGGACCGTACTCACTTCAGAACTGGATCGACATCTACTCCGAGCCCGGTTGCGCTGGTATTCGGTCGCGATACTACGAGCACTGGGGAAACTCGACGGGAACGCTCAACAGGATCTCGTTCCTCAACCTGCGGGACTGGTCTTGCGGAACTCTGTACTACAGCGTTCCGATCGGGGCCGACAACACCGCTGAGCTCGGCGTCAATGCCGGCTGGCTGCCTGCGACTTCGTGCGGCTGGCAGTCGGACCAGAACACCAGGTTCAGGCTCACCGGCTACGCCGACGTGTGGCGGTACATCAACATCTAGGAGGGGTGCGATGAACAAGCGTCTCGTCCTGCTTTCAGCCGCCGGGTGGACCCTCGCGGCCGGGCTTACCGCATGGGCGGTGATGGGCCCGAGCCTAGTCCGGACAGCGTCCGACGCCACTTCGACCTCCAGGGCGTTGGCCGAAAACTCCAAGTTCACGGAAGCCCAGGCAAGCGCGCTAGCGTTGACGGCTGCGGCGGACTACGTCGCGATGACGATCGGCGCGACGATCACCGAGGACGACGGTTCGGTCTCGACTGCCGTCCAGGCGGACGGCCGGCCGATCGTCCTTGACGCCATGACCAGGGTGGACCTCCGTTTCGTCCCACGGGTGACCAAACTGGTGACCTCGATCGACTCCGGCTTTCGGTCACACCAGCCCGTCGATGTCTGGGTCGCCTCGTGGGAACGGGGTGCAGTAACGTCGGACCGGGTTGGCTGGGAAGAAGCCACAGCCTACGTCGTGGTCGTGATTGAGGACGGCACCGGCAAGCTCCTCAGCGCAGCGTCCGGCGGCCGCGCGCCCGAACTGCAAGCCGTCGCCCGGGAAGCGTTGCCGGATTTCGATACTCTTTTCCCTGTGAATGCCAGGCCGCGCGGCACCGCCATCGTGCTTAACGACGGGAACCGATAGTCGGCATCCGCCGCGCTCGATCCCAGGCTCTGACCGGCACCGCGCCGGGCAGAGCCTCGTCCGGCACTCCGATACTTCTCCACTCCGATACAATCCCCGCCATGACCCAGATCACCGTCTCCTTCCCCCATGTCCTCAACGAGCAGGAGCGGCCGATGATCTGGTTCGCGGCGTGGCTGGTGGGTGACGCTGGGGTCGAGGGGGACTGGTTCCACAGCGCGCGCGGCGCCGCCGAGGTGACGGTGGCAGTCCCGGCCGAGGCGACGGGACTGCGCGTCCGCAAATGGCCCAACGATGGCTTCGACGCCGAGTACGCCGACCTCCTCGACCTGCGCGGCCAGACCCGCGTCGAAGCGGACGCGCTCGACTTCGATATCCGCCAGCGATTCAGCCGCTTACCGGACCACATCC
>JBJXFX010000034.1:0-12503 GCA_046152925.1 Dehalococcoidia bacterium | reverse complement strand
GCCAGGGAGGGGGCCCCATTCGGGGACGCATCCGAAGGGTTCCCTGGCACGGCGACGCTGCCAACCTGGCAGCACACTGTGGGCGTATTGTTCGGGCCAGCCGGTGGGGGGCGCACAGCCCGGCTGGTGGCGGAGCCCGAAGGGCGGGCGCACCCGCGAAAGGACGTGTCAGGGACAGGGCGCAGCGCCGATGGAGAGGTTCGGCGGCCCCTGGTCACGTTCCCTTCGCAGGCTGGATCCCTCCGTCTTGCGACGTTGTTCTCCGCCTACCAAGTGAGACACGACCCCCTGAGGCCGATTACAGGATCTCGCAGAATTTCCGAATTTTTCTTTTCCGGCCGGTAAGTCGGCTCCCAGCGGGTGCCCGCAGTCCGCCCAGTGGCAAAATGCGCCATCCAACCGCGGAGGTGACCGATGGGAAGGCTCGAAGGGAAAGTGGCAATCGTGACGGGCGCGGGCTCGCAGACCAACGACGGCATCGGCAATGGCCGCGCGGCCGCCATCCTGCTGGCGCGTGAAGGCGCCCGCGTCCTCGTCGTAGATCGCAAGCGCACCGCGGCCGAAGCGACGCTCGCGATGGTCGCCGCCGAAGGGGGCGTCGCGGCCGCCTTCGAGGCCGACGTAACGAAGTCGGCCGATTGCGCGGCGATGGTCGCCGAAGCCGTCGCCCGCTGGGGCCGACTCGACATCCTCGATAACAACGTTGGGATCGGCGGGCCTGGCAACGTCATCGATGTCGACGAAGCGGCTTGGGACCGCGTGATGGCGGTGAACGTCAAGGGCATGATGCTCGCGAGCAAGCACGCTATCCCGGCGATGCGTGCAGGTGGCGGCGGCGCGATCGTCAACATCGCCTCGATCGCCGCGCTGCGGCCCTCGCGCCTGACGCCGTACGCGACCTCCAAAGGCGCCGTCATCGCCCTCACCCAGGCGATGGCCGTCGACCACGGCCGCGAAGGCATTCGCGTGAACTGCGTCGCTCCCGGCCCGGTCTATACACCGATGGTCTACGCCGCCGGGATGCCCGAAGAGACGCGCGAACGCCGCAAGAACAGTTCCCTCCTGAAGGTGGAGGGCACGGGCTGGGATATCGGCTGGGCCGTCGTCTTCCTCGCCTCAGACGAAGCGCGGTACATCACGGGCGTCGTCTTGCCGGTCGATGGCGGCGTCTTGCTCGCGAGCCCGGACCGCCGCTAAGCGAAGCATCGAGCTACTCCGGGCGCACGCCTTCGACCCAGGTCCGTGTCGCGGCCACCGCGAGGGGCGCAGGGTCGAAGATAATCTCGAAGTCGGCCCCTTGCCCGGGCGCGAGCCCATCGCCATCAACGTAGTTGAAGTCCGACCGGATGACGTTCCCGGCCGCATCGTAGAGCGCCACGATGACGGCAACGTCGAGATAGGTGACGCCGGAAGTATTGGTCGCCCGCCCGCTGACGACGTACCCGCCAAATTCGTCGATAAACGCGGCGTTGAGCGAGACCGTCACGCCGGTGACCGGCGGTTCCGAGGCAGGCTCGTCGTAGGAGAGCACCGTCACGCGGAAGCCCGCCGCCCCGGCCGCCCCAGGGAAGAACGCCACAAAGGGCCCATCGCCGCCCGCCGGGAAGACAACCACGTCGGGATACGCCTCGGCGCTGTCCACCACCGACCCGCCGGCGTTGAGCAGGTCGACGTTTAGCGTGACGAATTCGATGGCACTCGGGCGCAGGTTCACGATTTCGCCCACGACCCAGGTACCGGACTCGTCGGTGTAGAGGGTCGTCTTCCGCGAGCAGACGGTGGTGCAGCCGCCCGGCTGTTGGGTCGGAGAGGCGGTCGGGGACGCTGTCGGCGTCGGGGTTGGGGTCGATGTCGGAGTGGCGGTCGGCGTCGCGGTGGCCGTGACGGACGGCGACCCTGTCGCGGTCGCAGTGCTCGTCGGCGAGGCGGTCGGCGAGGCCGTGGCCCCGCCCGAGGCATCGCGCGCCACACCGGGGACGACGACCCGCTTCGCACTCTGACCCGCCGCCCAGGGCGCGTCTCCGGCGAGGGTCAGCGCCACCACGCTCGCGACCACTGCGGCGACGAACGCGCCGCTCGCCAGGTACCGGGCGATTCGTCGATTGTTCATGACAGACCCTCCACGCGCGGGGGCGCACCCTCCGATAGTACGCGGGCGAGGTTCGCGAGCAATCACCAGGCCTTTACGGGGCCTTGAAGCCCGTCGGCGAAGGCAGCTCTGGATGACGCCAAATGAGGTACCCGTCGCGCAGCCAGGCGCGGCGCCGATCGACGGCGTACCCCGCCCGTGCAAGCGCCTCCCCCGCCGCCACGAACCAGGCGCGTTCGCCCCAGGTCTTTGCCGGGGCGGCCTCACGGGCGGCCGCTTTCCAAGCCTCGAAGAACGTCGCGATCGGCTCCCCGGGCGACACCCGGTGGATCGCGCTCTTCGGCAACACCGCCTGCAGTGCTGCAAACTCGACGGCAACGCGAAAGCTCTGGCAGAACACCATCGCTTCAAGCACAAGCCCGGCACCTCGCCGTCGCAGCACGTTCGCCACCCACCGCCGCCCCAAGGGGTCGGAGGTGCCTTCAATGAGGAGGCCCCCTTCGGCCAACGCGCCGCCCATCAACTCCCACGCGCCCGCTACGTCCGCCTCGTCGTATTGGCGGAGCACGTTGAACGCCCGGATGAAGCGGGCGCGCTCGCGGCGACCCTCGCTGTCGGTGCTGAGTGGGACGTTGAAACCGCCGAGGCGGAAATGCGTGCGCTCGTCCGCAAAGGGCAACGCCGCTTCCACCCGCGCGCGGTCGATTTCGACGCCCGCTACCTGAAGGCCAGGGTTGTGGCGCCGGAACCGGGCGGCGAGTTCCAAGGTTGTCGAGGGATCCGCGCCGTAGCCGAGGTCGACGGCGATCGCGCCCCGGAGCGCGCCATCGTCGCGCGCAATGAGCTGCCGGTCGTACCTCAGGACGAACGAGTCTACCCGGCGCAGGCGGTTCGGCGCCGTCTTGCCGCGCGTCGCGCGCCCCTGCGGCCGGCGATGGACAAACACACGCGGGCCCGCCATGCCAGTGAGCCTACGGTCGTCTGCTCGCGCCGGTCTAGCTGTAGCGGCGCAAGCCAGCCAGCATCGGGCCGAGCGAGCCATTCCGGCCGCCCCGCTTGATCCGGTCGTGGACCACGAGGAGGTACAACGGCCCGCCTGGCACCGGACTCGCTTGGAGATCGATGGAATGGACGCGCGCGTCTGGATGGGCTTCGAACCAGGAATCGGCCACGGCCGTCAACGCCTCCGAAGTCGCCCCTTCGAGGACCGTGACGCCCACATGGCCAGCTTGGACGCTCGATGTTTCGCTCATATCGTTTTTCGCACCCCGTGGTGGACACAGTAGCAGCGCTCGGGCGCCCCGCGCGCATCCAACTTGGTGGACGTTCGGTAGAATGCCGGAAGCGCAATCGACAACGAGGAGAGACCTGGTGACCAATCCTGAGATCGACGCACTGCTCGCAGAACGCGACATCCGCCATTTGATTTTTCGGTATTGCCGCGGGATCGACCGCCTCGACTTCGAGCTCGTCGAGAGCGTCTTCTGGCCGGACGCGCGCCTTCGCTACGGCGCCGAACAGTCGCCCGCGGAGTTCGCCGCCGGCGGGAAGCTTGGCCTCCCGCTCTACGCCTTGACCCAGCATTCCGTCAGCAACGTGATCATCGAAGTGGATGGCGACACCGCCAAAGGTGAAGCGTATTGCCAGGCGCGCCACCGGACCGCAGCCAAGGATGGCGAGCCCGCCAAAGACTTTCTCTGGGGCGGCCGATACGTCGACCGCTACGAACGCCGCAACGGCGAGTGGCGGATCAGCCGCCGGATCTGCGTGCACGAGTGGACCAAGCTCGAAACGGTCGACGGCGTTTGGCCGAATGCGGCGGCCTTCGTCCAGGGCAACCGCACGCGGGCCGACGTGGTCTACCAGGCCAACCCCTAGCCCCGGATCACGCCCGAAACCCGCGTCGGCGTCACGCGGAGGATGACGCGGCCCTGCTCCTTGAGCCACTGCTCCAGGTTGGGTGGCTCCGTGTAGCCTGCGTCCGTGATGTTGGCGAACACCTTCTTGGTCGCCTCGACCAAGTTCTCGGTCTCGACCACGCAGGTTCCTTCAACGGAGACGAAGTTGAACGGTTCCGCGTTGTTGATGATGCAGAGGAGGATCCGCGGGTCGTTGCGCAAGGTCTTGGTCTTCAGCCGGATGGCCTGCGTGCTGACGACGAGTTGGTCGCCGTCGCGGGCGTAGGCGTTCATCGAACTGGTCGGCGTCCCGTCCTTGCGAAGGCTGACAACGACCGCCCAGCGGTTCTCGGAAATGAACTTGTCGAACTGCGGCGTCCCAATCATGGCTGCTCCTGAGGGGTTGGTGGAGACGACCATACCGGCAACGGGCGCGAGCGGCGACGGGCGGGCGCGTATACTCAGCATCATGGCAGCCGCGCCTTCGAGCCCACCCGCCCGGTCCCCAGCGCTGGAAAGCGGGATGATCCTGAGCAGCGACGAGTTCCTGCGCCGCCACGAGCTTCGGCCGGATATCAGGAAGGCCGAACTCGTCGAGGGGGTGGTCTACGTGGCATCGCCCGTCCGGTTTGAAGAACACGCGGAGCCCCACGGGCTGATCGCTGGCTGGCTCGCGGGGTATGCGCGGCGCCACCCTTTGGTCCGTTCGGCGGTCGAAGCGACCGTGGTCATCTCGGCCGCCGACACGCTGCAACCCGACGCGATCCTGATGCGCCGCGAGGGCACGGCGGTGAAACGCGCGGACGGCTACCTGGAGGGCGCTCCCGAACTGGTCGTTGAGGTCGCTGCGTCCAGCCGTTCCTCCGACCTCGGGTCGAAGCTCCGCGCCTACCAGCGGGCCGGCGTGAGCGAGTACATCGTTTGGGCGGTCGAGGACGGACGAATCGTCTGGTTCGCCAACCGCGGCAGGACGTTCGAGCCGCTGCCGCCCGACACCGAGGGCTGGCTTGCGAGCGACGCTTTCCCGGGCTTGCGGATGCACCCCGAGCGCGTCCTCGCCGGGGAATGGGCGGCAGCGCTCGAGCCGTGACGGAACTCGCGCCCACTCCTGACGCCATTCCCGCCGCCCTGTATCCTTCCCGGCCATGACCCAGTTCACCATCCCCGAAGGCGCCGGCTCCCAAATCCTCAGCTACGTCCGCACCAAAGCCCCGCAATGGACCAACGCTGAGATGGTCGAACGCGTCAAAGCGGCCCTCGCACAGCTTGAAGCAGCGGCCCGCGCCGTCCCGGCCGAACTCCTCACCATGGTCCCCCCGTCTGAGCAGGATTGGACGCCGCTCCAGTGCATCACCCACGTCGCCGGGATCAATATGAACACCGCGACGCGCTGCGCCGCCGTCGCGTCGACCGGCAGACTCCCAGACGGCCCGTCGCCAGCGGCGCCCGAGGACCGCGAAGGCGCCCTCTCGCTCCAGCGCGTAACGCTCGATGCCGTGTTCGAGGCGGTCAGCGCGGCGCCCGAGGGGGCGCGTCCCGAGGCCGCCTGGGAACACCCCCTGCTCGGCCCGCTCGATTGGCGCGAGTGGTTCCTCACCCTCCGCGTCCACTCCCTCGGCCACGCGGACCAGCTCAACCAGATGCGCCAGAGCTTCGGCGGCTGAGGCCGTCCCCGGAGAACCCCATGCTCGACCTGGGCTGTCACGAATCTATTCTCGACCCGGCCGGCTACTTCGCCCGCGCCCGCGAAGCCGGCGGCGACCTCCAGTGGTCCGACCTCCACCGGGGCTGGGTGATCCTCGACCATGCCGGCGTCGAAGCCGCCTTCCGGGATAGCGACACCCTTTCCTCCGAACGCCGCGAGACCTGGGAGCGCGCCGCCCGCCAAGACGCGGCGCTCGGGCCGGCGGTCGACCTCCTCAGCGGCTGGATGAACTTCCGCGACCCGCCGGTCCACTCCCACCTGCGGGAGCCCGTCCGCACCGCCTTTACGCCACGGGCGATATCCCGGCTCGAAGCGGCGGTCCGCCAAGTGGTCGACGAGACCGTCGCGGGCCTCGCTGATGGCATCGTCGACCTGGAGCACGACTTCGCCCGGCCCATCCCGGCCCTGGTCATCGCCCACGTCCTCGGGATCGACCCGGCCGATCGCCACCGGCTCTCGGCCTGGTCCGACGGGCTCTCGAAGCTCGTCTTCGCGATGAACCCCGGCGCCGTGCCCGGCGCGACGGTCGTCCCGGCGATGGAGGAGTTCACCGGCTATTTCTCGCGGCTGATCGAACAGGAACGGGCGGCGCCGTCGGGGACGATCCTCTCGGCCGTGGTCCACTCCGAGACGGATCGGCTGACGCCGCTTGAGCTCGTCGGCGCCTGCACGCTGCTCCTCTTCGGCGGGCACGAAACGACGACGACGCTGCTGGGGAACGCGCTCGCCATCCTCCTCCAGCGGCCGGAGCAGCGTGAGTGGCTGCGGAGCCACCCTGAGGCCTATCCCACGGCGGTCGAGGAGTTCATGCGCGTCGGCGGGCCCGCCCGTTCGATGGTGCGCAAGGTGAAGGCCGACCATGAGCGCGGCGGCCAGCTGCTCAAGGCGCGCCAGACGGTCTACCTCGGGATCGCGGCGGCGAACCACGACCCGGCCGTCTTCACGGACCCGGGCGAGCTCGACCTCACCCGGGACCCGAACCCGCACTTCGGCTTCGCCTGGGGCCTTCACTATTGTCTCGGGGCGAATCTGGCGCGGCTCGAGGCGCAGGTTGCGCTCCAAGCGCTGATCGAGCGGTTCCCGCGGATGGCGTCCGTGGGCGAGGTCGCTCCGGCCCGCGCGAGCGCGCTGGGGTTTGGGCGCCGCCCGCTGCCCGTGAAGCTGGGCTGATCGGCTGATTGGCCGCCGCTGCCCCCTCACCTCGGTCCTCTCCCCCGCGGGGGAGAGGAAGCACGGTCGTGGCGGCTAGATGTAGTTTTCGCGGGCGTTGTTTACAGGCGGGACGCCGGCGGCAGGTTGCCGATGGCAGTGTGAGGGCGGGCGAAGTTGTAGTCATCGAGGAATGGCCGGAGAGAGGCTAGCCGTTCCTGGTTGCTGGTGTAGGGCCGACGGTAGGCCCACTCGCGCTGGAGGGTCTTGTTGAAGGCCTCCGCTTTGCCGTTGGTCTGTGGCCGGTACGGGCGAGTATGGCGCAGGGCGATGCCACGGTCGGCGGCAGCCTCGAGGAACGCGCGCGAAACGCGGTAGTTCTTGGCGTTGTCCGTGAGGACGCGCTCGATGGTGACCCCGGCCGCTGCGAAGGCCTGGACTGCCCGCAGGAGGAAGGCGGCCGTGGTCGCCCCGGTCTCGTCCGGGAGAGCCTCGGCATAGGCGAAGCGGCTGTGGTCATCGACGGCGACATGCACGTAGTCATGGCCACGTGTGGGGCCAGGTCGATGGCGTCCTGCACCGCTCTCTGCGAAGCCAGGATCGAAACGCTTGCCACCGCCCTCCGGGATGCGGCCGAACTTCTTCACGTCCAAGTGGACCAGCTCACCCGGCCGCTCACGCTCATAGCGGATGACGGCGCGGGTGGTGCGATCGAGCCGGGCAAGGACGGCCAGCCCCTTCCGCCGCAGGACACCGTAGACCGTGGAGGCAGACATCCCCAGCTCGTAGGCGATGCGATGTGGTCCAGCGCCGAGCTCTCGCCGGAGCGTGCAGATCGCCTCCACGACCGTCTCTCCAAGCGCGTGCGGCAGGCGTTTGGCGCGGCTCGATCGATCCCGTAGACCCTGGAAGCCCTCTTCGCGATAGCGCTTCCACCACTTCGCGACGGTGCTTCGCGAGACCCCTTGCGCCTCGGCCACCTGGGCCTGGGTCCAGCCCTCCTGCAGGCGGCTCACCAGCAGCAGCCGTCCATAGTCGTTGAGCTTCGCGTTAGCATGGGACATTGAGGGGCCTCCGTGGTCAGGTGTGTGACAACCCCAACCAACGGCCTGGCCCCTCTCTTCGTCAAGCTATCCGTATAAGCTGATGACTACTTCCCGTGTACAACCCTCATGGGAACTACAGCCTAGCCGGCGATGCGTTGGCGCATTGGCCCGCGATGTTCGCGGATGGAAGGCCCCTGGAAGCTCGCGAGCGCCTGCTCGTAGTACTCCTCGGCGGAGTCCACGGTCTGGTCATAGACAGCCCGGCTTGATCGCGCCTTCAAGAAGATGGCGGAGCCGTCGTCGTTGCGCGAAAAGGGCGTCGCGGTGAGCTCGTGGAGCAAGCGTGGCTCCAGGGCTTCGGCGCCCGCGTCGTTGCACTCGACGAGCAGCACGCCAAAGCGCGACTCATCAATCCGGACGACGAGGTCGCCTTGGCGCACCGCGCGCATCAGCGTGGCCGCAACGAACCGCGCCGGCGATGGCGGCCGCTCGGCAGGGTCCAACGGCCGAAAGCCGGTGACAGCCACCTCGATCACCATGAGGACGCTCCGGTGGCCATAGCGCTTGGCGCGGGCGACCTCCGAGCGGAGGAGCGAGATCAGGAGGCGCGAGTTGCCGAGGCCGGTCTCTGTGTCCAAGACGCGGGTCGCCGGGTCGGGCACAGCGGCGCGGACTTCCGGCGGGATGAACCTGCGAGCGCCCCAAGCGCTCGCGGCGCACGCGACAAAGAGGCCCGCGATAACGAGCCCGACGCCGTCTTGCCGGGGAAACACCTCTTCCGCAGTGACGGCGATCCCAGCGAGCGCGATGACGCCCGGCACCGCGACCGCTACTGAGCGCCGCGCCCGCTCTCCGCGGGTAACGGGGTCATGCCACCGACGGGCCATCGTTCGCCTCTTCCTTTGGTTCGACGAGGTGGAGCTTGGACGCGTGAGGGCGCACCCCGCCGGTGACGCCGGCGAGCACGGCTTCTGGCTCTCGCCCGGTCGCATCCAAGACATCGAAGTTGAGGAGGATCGGTGGCAGACCGCGCCACTGGCTGCCGTTCAGTTGGGTAATCTCGGCCCGGATCCGCCGTGCCACGCGCCGGCCGACCTCCAAGTCGGCGCCAGGCAAGATGACGGCGAATTCATCGCCGCCGACTCGGCCGGCAATGTCGCTGCCCCGCAGGCAGCGGCTCAGACCGAGGGCCGCCCGGCGGATCAACTCGTCTCCCGCTTCATACCCCAGTTCATCGTTGACGGCGGACGTCCCGGCGACATCGATGAGCAGGACGGTGACGCGGTCGTCTTCGGCTGCCGCCTCAGCACAGGCGGCCCGTAGGTGCTCGGAAAAAGACTTGCGCGTCTGGAGGCCGGTGAGCTGGTCGACGCGGGCCGCGCGCTCCATCCAGAGCCGCAGCGTGTCGCGGCGGCGGTTGGCGCGGGTCGCTTCTTCGGCGGCAACAATCTTGTCGCGGAGGCCAGCGGGCTCGATCGCACCGCGGGCGACGAAGTCTTGTGCGCCGCGCTTCACGCAGCTCAGGCCCTCGCCCTCCAGTTCGCAAAGCGCGAGGAAGCCGGTGTCTGGTGCGGCGGCCTTGAGCTGTTTCGCGCCTTCACCGTTCCTTCGGAGCCAAATCGTTGCGTCGATCAGCGCGACATCGATATTGGTCGTCGAGAGGGTCGCGAGGGCGTCGGGCAGGTCGCGCGCGGTGAACGGCTTTACCTGCGGCAGGGCGATGAAGAGGTCCCGCAACCGCCGTGTGTCCTCCAGCGAGCGCTCGAGGATGAGCACGTTGATCAGGCGCGATGGGCCTGAGGATGGGTGAGCAACGGCAAGCGCGGTCAATGTACCTTCACATTCGACTGCCCTGACACGAAACCCAAGGGTTTCCTAACTCTCGATGGACGATTCCTAACCGAAGAGCGGGCCGCCGGGGTCGAGGACCTCGCCATTCATCGCGATCACGGCCGGGCGCTCTTCGCAGTAGCCCTCGTTTTCGCATTTGTCGAACACGAAGGCATGCTGGCCCTTGTCGAGGTGGATGTGCCAGGCGCCAATGGCCGGGCTGGAGAGCCCTTGCGCCTGGAAGTCGGTGAGAATCTTAATCAGCGCGGCAAGCTCTTCGCGGCCCATACAGACGCCTCAGGTTGGGTGGGATGCGTCCAGCGTAGCAGGCCCCTAGATCAGTCGCTCCGCGCGAGCGAAGGGACCGGGACGCGAGCAACGCGCCGCCCGATTGCGACATGCGCCCCACTCGCGGCGATCGTCACGCCGATCACGATCGCGCCCATGAGCATCAGCGTTTCACGCTCGCCGATGTGGTCGGCGAGGGCGCCGAAGGGGAGGCCGACGAGGCTGTTGAAGCCCCAAGCGAGCATCGTCAGCGAGGCCACGCGCCCAAAGTAGGCCGGGTCTGACTCCTGGAGGACGAGGGCGCTGTTGATCATCTGGAAGACGCTGGACCCCGCCCCCAGGGCCAGCATCACGACGAGCGCGCCGGCGAAGCTCCCGACGGCCGCGAGCGCGATCAACGAGGCGCCGAGGACGAGCGCAGATCCGACCATCATCTGCCAAGCACGGGGCGAACTCGCGCGGCCTGCCACGAGGACGGTCGTGATGAGGCCCGCAAAGCCGGCGACGCCGAGCATCCACGCCATGTCCTTGCGGTCGTGGCCCAGCTCATGTTCGAGGTAGCCGGCGAGCAGGACCTGGTAGGAAAAGCCGCCGATCACCACACCCACGAACATCGTCGTGAGCAGCGCCAAGCGTGGCCGCGCCGAGACGTGCCGTACACCGTCCATGAACGCGCTCATGGCCGTCGAGCCTGCCGCCTTGTTCGGCGGCGATGGCGGGAGCTGGGCGAGCGTGGCGACGACCAGCAGCATGATCGCGCCCATCGCCAGATAGGCGCCGCCGGGGCCAACAAACGCGAGCGCAATCAGCGCGCCGGCGAGGAACGGGCCGAAGATCCGGGTTGCGGTCATCGCCACCTGTTGCAGCGCGATCCCGTTGGCGCGAAGCGGGCCGGAGAGGAGTTCGCCGAGCCAGGCCTGCCTCGCGGGGGCGATGAACGAGAACACGAGGCCCTGAATGAGCGTGGAGGTGAACAGGATTGGGATCGTGATGTGGCCCGTGATGATCAAGACGCCGACCAGACCGAAGTTGGCGGAGATGATCGTTTGACCGATGAGCAGTAAGACGCGCTTAGAAACGCGATCGGCGATCACGCCGCCAAACGGGGCGGAGATGATCGTCGCAATCCCCATACCAAGTTGGACGAAGCCGACCGAGCCGTTTTTCTTCGTCAGGTCGAATGCGACGACGCTTTGGACGATCATCGACATCGAAAAGGCGAGAAACGAGAGCGACGTCCCCGCCCAGAGCACGCGGTAGCGCGGTTCGGAGAGCGACGCGAAGGTTTCGGAGAACCACGTGCGAACCATTCGCCGCATGCTAACGGATTCGGTCACCTCGCGGGGTAAGGATGTCGCCCGCCTTCGCTAAACGAAGCCGCGGAGCTTGATCGCGCGGGCCACCCGCTCGACGCCGATATCGAAGGCCGCCTGACGGAGCCGCGTGCCATCGCGACCGGCCCGCGCCACCAGGGTGTCGAATGCCGCAACCATACGCTCATCGAGCTCGGCGCAGACCTGTTCCAGGTCCCAGCGGAACTGTTGGATGTTCTGGGTCCATTCGAAGTAGCTCACGGTGACGCCGCCAGCGTTGACCACGATGTCCGGAAGGACGGCGATCCCGCGCTCAGCGAGGACGGTGTCGCCGGCCGGGGTGACTGGGTGATTCGCCCCTTCGACAACCACGCGGCAGCGGACATCGTCCGCGTTTGCTGCGGTAATCACCTCGCCAAGGGCGGCCGGGACAAGGTAGTCGCAGTCCACTTCCAGGAGGTCGCCGGCGGGGATCGCCTGTCCGCCGGGGAAGCCCTCCACGAAGCGGTGCTCGGCCACCCAGGCGTCCAGGGCGGCGATGTCGAGGCCGCGGTCGTTCACAACCGCGCCTTTGACATCGCCGACGGCGACGATTTTGAATCCCATGCGCGCGGCGGTCCGGCACGTCCAAGAGCCGACGTTGCCGTAGCCCTGGACGGCGACGCGGATGTCGGCCGGCGCGACGCCTTCGCGCTTGGCGTACTGCTGCATGCAGGTGGCGACGCCGCGGCCCGTGGCCTGGTCGCGCCCGAAGCTCCCGCCGAGCTCGACGGGCTTGCCGGTGACGATGCCAGGCGTGTAGCCGTGGAGCGCACCGTAGGCGTCCATCATCCAGGCCATGGTCTGGGCGTTCGTCCCCATGTCGGGGGCGGGGATGTCGCGGTTCACACCCAGGAGCATGTGGATGTGCTGGGTATAGGTCCGCGTGAGGCGGTTGAGCTCGGTTTCGGACATCGTCATCGGGTCGCACATGACGCCGCCCTTGGCGCCGCCATAGGGCAGGTCCATGACAGCGCACTTGTAGGTCATGAGCATCGCGAGGGCGCGGACCTCGTCGATGTCGGCCTTGAGGTGGTAGCGGACGCCGCCTTTGTAGGGCCCGCGGGCGCCGTTGTGCTGGACGCGGTAGCCCGTAAAGATGCGAAGGGCGCCGTCGTCCATGCGGACGGGAAGCTGGGCCTGGAT
>JBJXFX010000030.1:0-19375 GCA_046152925.1 Dehalococcoidia bacterium | reverse complement strand
GCATCCGGCAGCTTCCTGGAGGCGGACCGGGACGAATTCGGCCAGATGCTCCAGTTCTACGACGGCGTGCCGATCGGGATCAACGACTACATCAGCGATGCCTTGACCGTCGGCACGAGCACGGACTGCAGCACGATCTACGCGATGCAGTTCGGCGAGGGCGGCGTCATGGGCCTGACGGCGCCGGGCGGCCTGACGGTGGAGCGCGTCGGCAGCCTGGAAACAAAGGACGCGACCCGCGTGCGCGTGAAGTGGTACGCGAGCCTCGCGCTGTTCAACACGGTGAAGCTGGCGAGGCTGACGGGCGTCCGTCCGTAGCTCTCTGCGGGGCTTAGAACGAAACGGGGCTGCCGAAAGGCAGCCCCGTTCGGCGTTGCAGATGAAGCGGACATGCCCGGAGTCCGGAGTGATACGCTAGGGGTGACATGGCGACGCTTACCCCTCCAGCACCGAGCTATGCGGATATCGGGACGCTTGTGACGTGTACGCCCGGTGTCCAAGGCGGCCAACCTTGCGTCGCGGGGACACGGATGCCCGTCCGGATGCTGGTTTGGCGCGTGGAGGGGGAGGGCCTCAGCCCAGAGGCGGTCGCCGACGACTACGCCGGCATCACCACCCGGGACGTCTACGCTGCGCTCGCGTTCTACTACGCGAACCGCGAGCGGCTCGACCAGGAATGGGCCGAAGATGACGAAGACGCCGGGCGGATGGAAGCCGAGTACAAGGCGGCCCGCGCCGTTGGCCTGCTCCCGGACTGGTGATCGCGCTCTACCTCGATGAGGACATCCAGTCCCGTGCAATCGCGGGGGCCCTGGCGACGCTCGGCTTCGACATCCTTACGACCGCTGATGCCGGCCGGAACGGAGAAGCCGATCATTCTCAATTGGAGTTCGCGGCCTTACTCGGACGGGCCATCCTCACGGCGAACGTAAAGGACTTCGCTCGACTCCATACCGCTACGGTGCGAGCGGGCCGGACACACGCCGGGATCCTGCTCGTGACGCATCGCCAGTGGAGCCCGGGCGAACTGGCGCGGCGGATCGCCGCGCTCGGACGCGCCCGTGATGGCCTGGTCAATGACCTCGTCTATCTCAGTGATTGGCCCGGCGAGCGGTGACCAAGTCTTCCTAATGCCGGAAGTGGCGCGTGCCCGTGAACACCATCGCGACGCCGTACTTGTTGCAGCAGTCGATCCCGTCCTGGTCGCGCAGGCTCCCGCCGGGATGGATGATCGCCGCCACGCCCGCTTGGCACGCCTTTTCGATCGAGTCGCCCCAGGCGAACGGGAAGAAGGCGTCGCTCGCTAATGAGGCGCCCTTCACTTCCGCGCCGGCCTTCTCCATGGCGATCTCGACGCTCTTCACGCGGTTTGGCTGGCCGCTGCCCATGCCGAGGAGGCGGCCGTCTTTCGCCACCGTGATCGCGTTGCTCTTTACATGCTTCACGCAGCGCCAGGCGAACTTCAAGTCTTCGAGTTGCTCGGGCGTCGGGGCCTTCTCGGTGACGACGCGCAACTCGATGTCCTCCGGGCCGCGGTCGTCCGCGTCTTGGACGAGCCAGCCGCCGCCGATCTGGCGATAAGCACGCCCGCCGCGGTGACGCGGTTCGGCCGTCAGGATGCGCAAGTCCTTCGACTTCCCCTTGAGCACCTGAAGGCCTTCCGGCGTGTAGCCAGGGGCGACGACGATCTCGTAGAACATGCGAGTTTCGCCGTCGTTCGGGCTGCGAAACTCGCGCAGTTCGCGGGCGAGCGTTTCGTCGACCACACGATTAAAGGCGACGATGCCGCCG
Source organism: Dehalococcoidia bacterium (assembly GCA_046152925.1). Classification (GTDB taxonomy): domain Bacteria; phylum Chloroflexota; class Dehalococcoidia; order Tepidiformales; family Tepidiformaceae; genus CAMAUF01. The sequence goes on along the minus strand of JBJXFX010000030.1, from coordinate 17,584 downwards.
AACGCGCTGGTGGCGTCGGCGCGGACGGCGAGGCGGTAGGCCTCGAGCAGGTCGTCGCGCGTCGCCACGCCACAAGGGTTCGTGTGCTTCACGACCACGCAGGTCGGGCCGGGGAAGTCGACAGCGGCGTTCCAGGCGGCGTCCGCGTCGAGGTAGTTGTTGTACGACATCTCTTTGCCGTGATGTTGGACGGCGGTGGCGATGCCTCCGCGGCCGTGCTCACGGAGGGAGCGGTCGACGTACACGGCGGCGCTCTGGTGCGGGTTTTCGCCGTACCGGAGGTGCAGTGGGGCGCCATCGACCAGGAGGCGGTCCATCGGGATGGAGAGCGACGGGGCGAACTCCCCTTCGCCCGCCGCTGGCCAGAGCCACTCGCTGACGGCCGCGTCATACGAGGCGGTGTGCGCGAACGCCTTCCAGGCGAGCTGCTTGCGGCGGGCGAGGTCGATGTTCCCGCCCCGGAGGCCATCGAGGATCGGCCCGTAGTCGGCCGGGTCGACGACCACGAGGACGTCCTGATGGTTCTTCGCGGCCGCGCGGATCATCGTCGGGCCGCCGATGTCGATGTTCTCGATGCCCTCTTCGAAGGCGACGCCGCCTGGCTTCGTCACGGTCGCGACGAATGGGTAGAGGTTTACGCAGACGAGGTCGATCGGGCCGATGTCATGGGCTTCGAGGGCGGCGAGGTGGGCCGGGAGGTCGCGGCGGGCGAGGATGCCGCCGTGGACGGCCGGGTGAAGCGTCTTCACGCGGCCATCGAGCATCTCCGGGAAACCCGTGATCTCTTCGACCTTGCGCACGGGGATCCCCGCGCGTTCGAGGGCGGCGAAGGTGCCGCCGGTGGAGCAGATCTCCCAGCCGAGGCCAACGAGACCGCGGGCGAAGTCTTCAATGCCAGTCTTGTCGTAGACGCCGAGCAGTGCGCGCATGGGTGTGCCCTCCTGGGACGGTATGCAGTGGGATCGAAAAAGGCCCCGCGCACCGGGTGTGCGACGAGACCTTCGGCCCAGGCGAGCGACCATGTGCAGTGCCGGGCTCCCTCGCGGTACTCCGCGAACCTCGCCAGTCGCCCGACAGGCTCAGGGTACCGGAATGTGGGTGGCGGCGAAAGGCCAGTCCGCGATGTGTGGCGCAGCGCTATGAATGTGACCGTGCCAGCTGGCCGGTGGTTCTGTCCGTCAAGGGCGGCATCGCGGTCGGCCGCTATGGCTCCAGCCAGGCGCGCACGGCGAGGACGCGCCGGTGGTCTTCGGGCTCCGGTGCGAGGTCCAACTTGGCGAAGATGTTGGCGATGTGGGACTCCACGGTCTTCTCCGTCAGCACCAGCCGTTGCGCGATGCCGCTGTTCGACCGGCCCTCGGCCATTTGCGCGAGGACGTCGCGCTCGCGTTCGGTGAGGGAGGCGACGCGGGAGCGTGCGCCTTGTCGCCCGAGAAAGTGGCTAACGATGTCTGGGTCGAGCACGGTCCCGCCGGAGGCGACGCGATGGACCGCATCGACGAGCGTCGCGACGTCGACGACACGGTCCTTGAGCAGATAGCCAAAGCCGCGAGGGTGCTCGCGCGCGAGGTCGAGCGCATAGCGGCTCTCGATCGATTGGGAGAGCAGGAGGATGCCCAGCGCGGGCCACGCCGCCCGGAGTGCTACTGCCGTCACCGCCCCTTCGTGTGTGAACGTTGGCGGCATGCGGATATCGACCAGGGCAACGTCGGGCCGTTGCGCGGCGACCGCGGCTTGAAGCGCTGGACCATCGGCGACGGCGGCGACGACCTCGGTCCCGGCCTCGGCCAGCAGCCGCGCGAGCCCTTCGCGGAGGAGCGCTGAGTCATCCGCGATTACGACCCGCATGGGATCTCGGCCCTGACGAGCGTGCCGCCGCGCGGCCGTGGAGCAACGACCACGCGGCCGCCGGCGGCCGCCGCGCGGTCGGCCATGCCGCGGACGCCGCTCCCTGCCGGGTCGGCGCCGCCGCGGCCATCATCTTCGATGAGGAGGTCCAGGTGGTCGCCCGCGCGGGTGAGGGAGAGCGCGATCGAGCGCGGCGCCGCGTGCTTCACGGCGTTCGCAATCGCTTCGCAGCCGATGAACCAGGCAGCATCTTCGACCTCCGGCCCGAATCGCTCCGCGGTGGCGGCGATCGCGATGGGCACCGGCGCGCGGGTCGCGAGGTCTTCGAAGGCGGCGGCCAAGCCGGCATCGTTCAAGACCGCTGGCCGGAGGCCGTTTGCGAGGTCCCGGAGATCCCGGACGGCCGCTTGGACCTCACCGATCGCTGCCTCGATAGCTGCTGGCTGGCGCGTTGGGTCTGGGCTCACTTGTGCGGCCCGCAGGTTCAAGGCCAGCGCGAGCAGGCGCTGCTGGGCGCCGTCGTGGAGGTTGCGTTCGATCCGATGGCGCTCGGCGGCTTGGGCGGCCACGATCCGGGCGCGCGATTCCCGGACTTCGACCAGCTGCAGCGCGATCGCCGCCCGCAGCCGCGCGCTTTCCAGCTCGGGGAGCGCCTCGGCAACCACGCCGGTCACTAATCGAGGGTCGCTCTTTGCACCGGCCAACTCGATCGACGCCACCGGCCGTCCCCGGCGGTGTGCGACCAGGTCGTCCGCCCCTGGCGTATGGATCGTCCCGTCCTCTGCCGCCCATTCCGCGCGATCTTCGACCCAAAACGCCACGCGGGCGTCCGGAGCGCCGAGCGCGGTTCGTAGCACATCCTCGACGGTCGTGCCCGGGGCTGGCTCGCGGACGAACGCGCGGACGGTCGCGATCGCGTCGAACCGCCGGCGGTTGAAGCGCCGGTCGAGCCCATCCTGGAGGAAGCGTCGCGCTGGGAAGGCGAGGCTCACGGTGGCGAGCGTGGCGACGACCGCCTGGAGCTGGGCATCGCCCCCGAACTGGCCCAACGATGTGCTGACGAACACGACCGTGACCGAGTACGTCGCCACGAGCAAGAGCGAGAGCAACGAGTAGGTGAGCCCGCGGCTCAGCAGGCGGTCCACCTCGTACAGTTGATATCGCTCAATCGAAAGCCCCGCCGCCATCGGGATCACCGCCATGAACGAGGCGCCGACGAACGCCAAGATCGTTTCGCGGCCCGACGCGGCGGCAACCCAGGCGCCGGCGACGAGGACCGGAAAAGGGATCAGCGCGAGCGCGAGCCACGAGAGCTGCCGCCGTTCGTCGCCCGCTGACCGGAAGAACCGCACGAAGAGCAGGACGACCGCGACGAGCAGCGCCAGATGCAGCGCGGCGATGGCGCTCACCCCGACCGTCGCCGCGACCTCTCCCGCGGCGCCGTCGAGCTCGAGCGGGTTTGTTATCTGGCCAGTGTGTGCCAGGGGCCCCCGGTAGGGGCGAAACAGCGCGGCCCCGAAGGCGACCAACGCACTCGTCCCGGCGACGAGCGCGCTCGCCCAGGCGGCCCGGCCGCTGAGCGTGCCATGCGGGGTCAGCAGGATGATGAACCCGAGGGTGGCAATCAACGGGATGAAGGAGGCATCGCCGATCACCCCGGCGATGCCGATGCCAGGGAGCGACTCTTGGCGGGCTACGCCGCCGTAGGCTGCGTAACTGTCGAAGTGGCCCGTCACCACGATCATCAGCGCGAGGCCAGCGAACAGCCAGCCCACGGGGTGACGGGGCCGCCGGATGGCGATGGCCGAGCCGACGAGGAGCGCGCTCATCACCGGGATGACGAAGGCCAGAGTGCTCAGCGATCGCAGTTCGCTGAGGTCCGCCCGGCCCGCGGCCTGGAACTTCTGGTCGAAGGCCACGCTCACCGCGAACGAGGCGACGCCCAGGAGCCAGGCGGCGACCACCAGCGCGAACGGCCAACCAAGTTTCCTGACGCGCGGCATGGCGCGCATTCTCGCACGCAAACCGGCCGCCAGCCTCAGGGTTACCCCGGAGATCGGCCTCGGGCGGGCACGCCCAGAAGTCTGGTGCCCGTACCGGCGCGGCGAAGACGAGCGCACGCCAGGCTAGGGGCACGCCCGAAGCAGGCACTGCTGGGCGAAGGAGCCGCTGAGAATGGACCGTCCTCTCCCGTCCCCCATCCTTGTGAGCGCGCTGGCCGGCGTGGCCTTCGCACTCCTCATGCTCTTCGGTCTCGCCTCGGTAGACCCGATCCACGAGGCCACCGACCAGGAAATCGTCGACTGGTGGGCCTCCTCCAGCAACCGGGACAACACGGTGTTGTCGTCCATGTTCCTGGTCGCCGCGATCCCGTGCTTTCTGCTCTTCGTGGCTGGCCTCCGTGCGCGATTCGCAGTTGCCGAAGGCGGGCCGGCGGCGGTGACGTGGTTCATGTCGGCGATGGCGGTCGCATTCGCGGCCGCCGTCCTCGCCGGGCTCGGGGCGCGCGGGGGCGTGGCGCACGCCGTCCAGTTCAGTGATGAGTCGCTGCCCGGGCCCGATGTGCTCCGCGCCCTCTGGCACGTCTGGACGTTCCTCTTTGGCGTAGTCGCGATGGCCGCCGCGGCGCTCGCGGTAGCGTCTGCCTCGTACCTCATCATTCGCACACGGGCGTTCGGTCTCTGGTTCGGTGTGGTTGGCGTCGTCGTCGCGGTGGTCACGCTCGCCGCGGCCGCCGCCGGCATGGGCCCCTGGGCGAGCCCACTGATCCAGCTTTGGGCTGTCGCGGGCGCTGTCGACCTCTGGCGGACGCGATCCGTGGCCGCGGTGGGTCGCTTGGCGCCCGCGCCCGCGTAGCCTCAACTCTCGTCCCGCTGTACGAAGCGCGCCCTTCCGCCCCCGCTCCGCATGCCACCGCGGAGCGGGGGCTCGGCGTTTCCGCCCCGGCACGCCCAGTCCGCTTCGCCTTCGCCGGGGCTTGCGCTGGGCCCTTCGCTCCCGCTACGATTGTTGACAACAGCACTCGACTTTAGCGAAAGGCCGGGCCCCGCCCAACACCATGCGCGTTTCCACACGCAGCGACTACGGACTCCGGGCACTGATCGAGCTCGCCGGCCACTTTGGCGGCGGGCCGTTGCAGTCCTCGGAGATCGCGCTGCGCCGCCACGTCCCCGAGCAATACCTCGACCAACTCCTCACGGCCTTGCGCAAGGCGGGCTTCATCCGTTCGACGCGCGGCCCGGGCGGCGGCCATGAGCTGCTCCGCGACCCAGCCGAGATCTGTGTCCTCGAAGTGATCACCGCGCTCGATGGCAGCCTCGCACCCGTTGCCTGGCTGGATGAACCGCCGGACGCGACCGACCATCCGCACATGTGCGGCCAGCGCGAAATCTGGGACCGCGTGCACAAGGCGACGAGCACGATCCTCGCCGAGTACTCGATCGCCGACCTTCTCGAGCGCGAACCGCGCGCCATCGCAGGGAGCTATCGAATATGAGCGCATTCGCCCGGCCTGCCATTAGCGACAATGCCCTTGGCCTCATCGGGGCGACGCCGCTCGTCCGGCTGAACCGCGTCGTGCCGCCGGACGCGGCCACCGTCCTCGGAAAGCTGGAAAACCTGAACCCCGGCGGGAGCGTGAAGGACCGGATCGCGCTCGCGATGGTTGAAGCCGCTGAGCGCGATGGCACGCTCAAGCCGGGCGCCACGATTGTCGAGCCAACTTCGGGCAACACGGGGATCGGCCTCGCGCTCGTCGCGGCCGTGAAGGGTTACCGCCTGATCCTGACGATGCCGGAGGACATGTCGGTCGAACGGCGCCGGCTGCTTGAACGATATGGCGCCGAGCTGATCCTCACGCCCGCCATCGAAGGGATGACGGGCGCCGTCTTCGCCGCCCAACAGCTCGTGGCGAAGCACAAGTACTTCATGCCCCAGCAGTTCGAGAACGCCGCCAACCCCGACGTCCACTACCGCACGACGGGGCCCGAGATCTGGGAAGCCACGGAGGGGCGGATCGATGCCTTCGTCGCTGGTGTCGGCACGGGCGGCACCGTGACGGGCGTGGGCCACTACCTGCGTGAAAAGGCCGGCGACCGGGTCGGCATTTACGCCGTCGAACCGTCGCGTTCGCCCGTGCTGAGCGGCGGCCGGCCGGGCATGCACGGGATCCAGGGCATCGGCGCGAGCTTCGTGCCGGGCGTCTTGGACCGCAAGATCTACAACGAGGTCATCCGGATCGAGGACAAAGATGCGCTCCAGATGACGAAGCGGTTGGCCCGCGAAGAGGGCCTTCTGCTCGGCATCTCGGCGGCGGCGAACGTCCTCGCCTCGCTCAAAGTGGCGGCGAAGCTCGGCTCCGGCCGCACCGTCGTCACCATGCTCTGTGACACGGGGGAGCGCTATCTCAGCGTCAACCTCTAATCGCGCGGACAACACGCCGATCGGCCACAATACCCATTCACGCCCGGGCACCCGAAGGAGGACTCGCATGCCCATTAACGTCTATATCCCCACGCCATTCCGGCACCTTGTCGGTAACCGGGCGAACGTCCGGGCTCACGGCGCGACCGTGAGCGAAGCCCTCCAGGACCTTGATGCCCAGTTCCCGGGGTTCGGCGCGCAGCTTCAGGACCCTTCGGGGCGCCTGGCGCGGCACATCAACGTCTATGTGAACCAGGTCGAAATCGAAAACCTCGACGGCGAATCGACGCCGCTCAACGACAACGACGAGCTCGCCGTCATCCCCGCCCTCGCCGGTGGGGCAGCGCCACTTCGGTACAAGGACCTTCTGGACGACTACCCGAGCAAGGCCTCGGAAGCCGGGCACATGGCCGTGCCCCTGTCTGCTCTGTCAGACGCTGCCAGACGCATCGTCACCACCAACACGCGAGAAGCCCTGATCGCCGACCACATTGCAGCGCTTCGCGTCGACCGTTCCGGCCAGGCGAGCCTGGTTGATGGTAACGATGCGACGCACGTTGCCTGGTTCAACGTCTATAGCCGTCGGGCTAGCTACCCCAACACACCGCAAACCGTCAACGGTCCGGGGTTGAAGAAGCTTCGGGACAAGTTAGGGGTCGTGGGCGAGATCAAAGCGAACACGATCGGAGCTGCCCAAGAGGTAGTCGACGCCATGAACGAGGTTTGGCCCGTGAGTATGCCGCGCCCTGCGACGGTCATGACCCCGGAGATGGTGGAGCGCTATAGCCGCCACCTGATCATGCCGCAGGTCGGCAGCGCCGGGCAGCGCAAGATCATCGAGTCCAGCGCGCTGATCATCGGCGCTGGCGGGCTTGGCTCCCCGGTCGCGCTCTATCTCGCGCTCGCTGGCGTTGGCAAGATCGGGATCGTAGACTTCGATGTCGTCGACCGCTCGAACCTCCAACGTCAGATCCTGCACGTCACCGAGAGCATCGGGATGCCCAAAGTGGAGTCAGCCAAGGCCCGGCTTCTCAGCCACAACCCGAACATCGATGTCGTCACCCACGAAGAGCCGATCACGAGCGACAACGCTTTCCGGATCATCGAGCAGTACGACTACGTGATTAACGGCGCCGACAACTTCGCGACGCGGTACCTGGTAAACGACGCCTGCTACCTGCTGAAGAAGCCGCTGATCGACGGCTCGATCCTCATGTTCGATGGCCAAGCGACCACTTACTTGCCGGGCAAGGGCTGCTATCGCTGCCTCTATCCCGCGCCGCCGCCGCCGGGCATGGTCCCGAGCTGCGCGGAAGCAGGGGTGTTGGGCGCGATGTGCGCCACCATCGGGAGCATCCAGGCGACCGAGGTCCTGAAGCTCATCCTCGGGGCCGGCGAGCCGCTCGTGAACCGGCTGCTCCTCTACGACGCCCTCTCGCTGGAGTTCCGCATCGTCAAAGTCCGCCGCGACCCCAACTGCCCGCTCTGCGGCGATAACCCGACGATCGACGAATTGATCGACTACGAAGTGTTCTGCGGGGCGCCCATCCCGCACCGCGAGGCGCCGTTCGGCGGCTAGCCGCGGGCCACGGCCGGTGTCCATCCAACGAGTCCAGCAGTCGCGGGGCGGCGCACCGCCCCGCGACCTCACCAGGGAGAGGATCCATGACTGACACGCCAACCATCCAGGTCCGGGTGACCGCCGTGCTCCAGAACCTGACGGGCGGCCAAAAGCGCGTCTCCGCCTCTGGGGCGACGGTCGCGGCTATCCTCGAAGACCTGGACCGCAGCTACCCCGGGTTCAAGGGGAAGGTGTATGGCGAAGATGGCAAGCTGCACCGCTTCGTGAACGTCTACCTGAACGATGAAGACATCCGGTATATGGGTGGCGCTGAGGCGGCTGTGAAGGCTGGCGATGTCTTGGACATCCTCCCGGCGCTGGCTGGCGGGGCGCGTAGCCCCGCCGTCTCGCACGCCGACCGGCGCTTGCAACGGCACGGCGTCCGCCGCTAAATAGCCGTATGCCAGTTCGCGCAATCTTCGGCCCTCCCAAAGGCGACCCCGTCCGCGGGGGCCTCCACGTCACGGTGCACCTGGTGCCGGTGTTTCAGGAGCGGCTCGTCGCCTTCGACCTCGACCAGGGCCCCATCCGCGGGCGCTGGTTGCCCTGGGCCGTCATCGAGTTCGGCCAGAACCCCTACGAGGCCGCCTCGATCCTCGCCGATGACTGGCTCGACACGCCCCTGAACGACCTCAGCTTGGCGGACGTGCTCTCGTTGACAGTCGAGGGAGGCGGGTGGGAGTTGGCCATCGTTTACCGGGCGGAGGTGATGGAATTGCCCATGGGCAGGCCGGGCCGCCAGCCCGCGCCGTACGCGGTGGGCGCGTTCGACGCCATCGGCGCCTTCGAGCCGGTCGACCTTGAGCGTTGGGTGGGACTGCGTCCGCAACTGGCCGATGTCGCCCCTGCGGCGCAGCGGGAGCTCCTTTTCTAAGCGGGAACGCGGCTGGGCGGCCTCCCTGGGCGGCCCTCCGTCACTCCACCTTCATCCGGCAGAAACGGCCCCGAAACCTAGTGGGCATAGCCTCGTCTTCATGATGGGCGCCGCTTCCGCTGGAGCCTTCGCCTCATGACTGCCAGCGCCGCGGCGGCCGAGCTCACGATTATCCCGCCCGTCCGTTCAGAAGGCGCACCCCGAGAGGGCGTCCGGCCGCCGGTCCATCCCGAGCGCTACGCGATCCTCGACTTTACGGCCGAGCCGATGCCGGTGATCTCGATGTTCGCGCCCCCGCCCGTCCGCCAGCTGCGCGATGCCACCCTCGACATCCGCGGGGAGGACCTTCGCCCGCGGATCGTGGCCTGGCGCGACCTGCGGGCGATCCCGCGCCGGCGGCTCGACACGGAGTTGGTTTGCCAGCTGACGAATTGGTCGGAACGCGTCCTCTGGGACGGGCTCTGCCTGGGCGATGTGCTCGATGCGCTGAACCTCCAGGCCGAGCCCGACGGTTGGTATAGCTTCGCCTCGGCTGATGGCTATTACTTCGAGACGCTGACCCGCGACCAGGCCCGCGACCCGCGGGCGATGCTGGCGATCGGGATGGACAGCCGCCCGTTGCCCCACGCCTACGGCGGGCCGGTGCGGCTCGTGGTGCCGTTTCTCCAGGGCTACAAAAGCGTAAAGTGGCTTTCGCGGATCGAGGTCTACCGTCACGACCCCGGCGGCATTAAGCAACTGCTCGGCGAGATCGCGGACGTGGGTCCGTGACGCGCACGTCCCAAGCCTTGTTATGCTAGACACATGGCGCTGGATGTGAGCGATGTCCGGGAACTGATCCGGCTGCTCCGGGAGAACCCGGAGTTGCGGGATGCCGCGCGAGCGGAGCTCATTGATGAGGATATGCGCGCCCTTCCGCTCATCGTGCGGCGCCTTTCCGAGTCGCAAGATCGTGCGACGGATCAGCTCCGGGAGTTGGTGGAAGCGCAGCGCCGGACTGACGCTCGGCTCGAAGCTCTCATCGCCGCACAGGAACGAACCGACGCCAGTTTGCAGGTGGTCTCTCAGCGCCTGGACGAACTCACGCGGCGGGTCGAAGACCTCGCTCACGCACAGTTGAAGACCGAGGCCGTAGTGGCGAAGCTGTTCGGCCGCGTCGACAACCTCGAGGGCTGGCGCTACGAGACCGAGTTCAAGGCAGACCACCGCCTGGGCGACCTTGTCCGACGCCCACGTCGCGTGCCTCCCGCCGACCTGGATCCGGTTATGGACGCTCTTGACGCCGGGCTGATTTCCGATCAGGAATGGGAGCAGCTCAAAGCGACTGATGCCTTCTTCCGTGGTCGCCCTCGGAAGGGCGCCGATGGCGAAGAGGTCGTGGTGGTCCTCGAAATCTCGCGGACGGTCGCCAAGAGAGATGTGGAGCGGGCCGCCACCAGAGCCGCCCTCCTGGAAAGGTGTGGCGTCCGCGCGATAGCTGCCGCGGGCGGCCAGGAAGTGAACGTGAGTGCTGCCGACCTGGCCCGCTCGCTCGGGGTCCGGATCCTCGTCGACCGTACTCGCGAGGCGAACGCGACCGCTGATTCGCCGGACGAATGAGACGGGCGGCCACGTTCTGACGTAGCCGCCCGTCGCTTTGCGGTGGCCTAACCCCAGCGCGGCCGGAAGTCGTTCGGGATGCCGAGGTGGTACTTCGCGATCGACTCCAGCGCCGTCATGTCCGACGGCGGGTGCGCCTTGCCAGCGCGGACGTCGCGGTAGAGCCGTTCCAGGCCGAACTTGCGGAAGAGCCCGGGCCCACCGGCGATGTCCATCGCCAGGTTGAGCACGCGGACGTTGTTGTTGGTGACGATGTACTTGCAGATGCCGGCGTGGAAGCCGCCATCGGCGGCGCCCCAAGGCTTCGCCATCCAGTGCTCGGCGGAGGTCCGGATCAGGGCGCGGCTCGCTTCCTGAAGGGCTAGCATCTCGGCGAGCTGGTATTGGATGCCCGCCATGTGCGAGAGCGGGCGCTCTTCGCTCTGTGGGCGGCGGCTCTTCACGTAGTCCGTGGTCCAATCGACGGCCGCCTGGGCGACGCCGAGGTAGACCGAGGACAGGGTGAGGCCGAACCAGGCGCCGAAGGCGGCCATGTTCGTGAAGGTCGAGGTCGCATCTTGGGCCGGCGGCATCATCGCTTCGGGGACGAAGACATCCTTCCAGACGGTGTCGTAGCTCCCGCTGGCGCGGACGCCAAGCACGTCCCAGCTATCGGCGCCCTGGATGTCGAGGCCCGGGGTGCCCTTCGGCATCGCGCACATCGAGACGAGGCTGTCGCCGTCCGGATGCCCTTCGAGGTGGACGAGGGCGCCGACGAGCTCCGCCGCAGGGACGTTCGAGTTGTAGCTCTTGCGCCCGTTCACGAGCCAGCCGCCGTCGACCTTGCGGGCCTTCGTCTGGGGGAGGAGGTAGGCGCCGGCGGCGCCGTTTTCGCTGAAGCTGCCGCTCATGATGACCTTCTGTTGGCCGGCCATCGTGAGGAACATCTGGCGCATCATGTCGGGCGCCACCGAGTTCTCAAGGTCGTATTGCATCGACCCGAGGACGAAGATGTGCATGTTGATGCCGATCGCGGTGCCGCTGCAGCCCTGGGCGAGCTGTTCCTGGCAGGCGCAAAGCTCCAGCAGGTCGACGCCTTCGCCGCTGTATTGCGGGGCGAGGGTCATGGTCGAATAGCCGCTCGCTTTCATCGCGTCGTAGTTCTCGTGGGGGAACGAGTTTTCGCGGTCGTGCTCGTCGGCGCGCGTGCGGAAGTCGGCCGCGTGGGTGCGGGCGCGCTCGAGGAGCTTGGCCTCGCGCGGGGAGAGGGGCTTGCGGAGGAGGGTGGGGTAGTCGGGGAAGATGCCGGCTTCTGCCGGGGCGGCTTCGGTGGGGCTGGTGGCGGTCGCGGTCACGTGCGACTCCTAGTCAAGATAGATAGCAATGCTATCCGATCCTGGAGGGCAAGGGAAGGCGTGCAGAAACACAGGCTCGGCTAGTAGTACACGGCGGAGCGGTGAGCGATGCTCACGACCGAGACGAACAGCTTGTCGTCGTGAACCTCAAACACGATTCGGTAGTCCCCGACTCGGTAGCGGAATCGACCAGCAAGGCGCCCTTGCAGCGCGATGACACCGGCGCGTCGAGGGTCTGCTCGCAGCTCGTCGATAGCTGTGGACAGGCGGTGGCGAAGCGAAGGGTCAGCGCGCTGGTGGAACCGATGGGCCGACTTTGAAAGCTGGATTCGATACTCGCGTGCCATGGTCCAATCTTGCGACCCGACTCCTGCGCCCGCCAACTCACTTGTACATCGACGCTACCGGAGCGCCACGTCGTCCCAATCGACAACGTCACCCCGAGCGACCTCTAGCTCTGCTTCCTCAAGCTCCTCGATGAAACCGGGGATCGCGAGCAGTTCAGCCGTCGCCTCCCTCGACTCGCGTTCCTCAAGTTCCGCAAGATATGCGGCCGCCGCCGCCACGTGCTCGGGCGAAAGGCGGTTGAGCCGCTGACGTGCCTGCTTCCGAAGCTCGGCGGTAGTCACATTGCGATCCTACACCAGTGGGTCCCGCTATTGGCCCCCCGCCGCCGGAGCCGCTTGCAGCTCGCCCGCGCGGCGGCGAGCAAAGGCGACATCTTCGCCGGCCATCTCCTCGTCCTTGCGCGCTTGTTCCTGGGCATAGGTCATCTTGTAGAGGTTCGCGTAGACGCCATCCCGGGCGAGAAGCTCGTCGTGACTGCCGACCTCGACCACGGACCCCTTATCCAGGACCACGATCCGGTCCGCTTCGCGGATGGTCGAAAGGCGGTGGGCGATCACGAAGCTTGTCCGGTCCTTGAGCAGGCTGCGCAGCGCGCGCTGGATGATGACCTCGGTCTGCGTGTCGACGTACGCCGTCGCTTCGTCGAGCACCAGGATCCGCGGCTGCGCGAGGATGGCGCGCGCGAAGCTGATCAGCTGACGCTGGCCAACACTGATGTTTTGGCCGCGCTGCTGGAGGACGGTGTCGTACTTCTTCGGCAGCCGGGAGATGAAGTCGTGCGCCCCGACCGCCTGGGCAGCCTCTTCGATCGACTCGGGAGTCGCCTCTGGCCGCCCATAGGCGATGTTGTCGCGGATGGTCCCGCTGAACAGGTACGGGTTCTGGAGCACGACGCCCATGTGGCGCGTTAACGACCGGCGCTTGATGTCGCGCACGTCGTGGCCGTCGATCCGGATCGCGCCGCCCGTCACGTCGTAGCCACGCGAGACGAGGGAGGTGATCGTCGTCTTGCCCGCGCCGGTGTGCCCGACAAACGCAATCGTCTCGCCGGGCGCGACGTGCAGGTCGACATCGCGGAGGATCGGGATGCTTTCGACGTAGTGGAAGTTCACGTGGTCGAAGTCAACGCGTCCGACGACGGCGTCAAGCTCAACGGCGTCGGGCTTGTCCTGGATGCGCGGGACGGTGTCGAGCACCTCGAAGATGCGTTCGCCGCCGGCCATCGCCCGTTGGACCATGGTGTATTGAAGGACCAGGTCGCGGATCGGGTCGAAGAAGCGGCCCACGTAAAGCGTGAACGCCGTCAGAATGGCGAACAGGCTGGCGATGTCCACGGTGTCGCCATGAAGCGCCCGGAGGCCGCCAACGATGATGACGAGCGCCGTCGCGATCGCGACCGAGACTTCGATGATGGGCATGATCGCCGCGCTCATCATGCCGGCCCAGATGTTGGCGTTGCGGTTGTCTTGGTTGAGCGCGTCGAACCGCTTGGCGTTCTCGCCTTCGCGTGACATCGACTGAATCGCCCGGACGCCGTTCAGGTTCTCGGCGAGCGTGCCATAGAGCGCACTGATCTTGATGCGGACGTTGACGAATGCCTGGCGGGCGCGCTTCGACCAGTAGGCCATGACGACGACGAGCGGCGGCACGATCGCGAAGGTCACCAGCGCGAGATGCCAGTCCAGGCCGAGCAAGACAACGACCACGACAGCGAGGCCAACGAAGTCGGCTGCGAAGGTGAGCGAGCCGCTGGTCAGCAGCTCTTGCATCACCGTGACGTCGCTCGTGAGGCGGCTGATCATGCGGCCGACTTCCATCTCGTCGTAGAACGAGAGCGAAAGGCCTTGCATGTGTTCGTACATTTCGGTCCGGAGTTGGAGCAGGAGCCGGTTGCCCATCTTCGCCGTTGACCACTGCTGCAGGAACGACGCCACCCCGCCGACCACGGCCATGACGACCATGATCGTACCGAGGAGCCAGATCCTATCGGTGTTGCCTTCGATCCCGGCCTTGACGGCCAGGCCGATGAGCAGCGGCTGGAGGAAGTTCGAAAGTGCCGAGATGGCCATCGACCCGAAGGCGAGCGAGGCCAGCATCTTGTACTGCATCAGGTACGGCCAGAGCCGCTTGATGACCGCTGAGTCATAGACCTTGCCGAGGTAATCGTCGTCCCAGCCGTCGGCGCCGCGGCCCGCGGCATTGCGGGGGCCCATGTTTTGCCCACCGATGCCCGTCGACCACCCGCCCGCGCCGGCTCCGCCACCAAACATTGCCATGGCTAGACCCCTCCCGCGCCGCCGGCGGGTACGCCGGCTGGTTCTTGCGCCCGAGTCGCGGAGCGCTGCTCCAACACTGGGACAGGCACGTGCCCGTTGCCCCCAGACCCGTTCGCGGCTGCGACGGCTGCGGCTGCAGTTGCAGCGCCGAGCGCCTCCTCCTGGTCTTTCAGTTCGAGCTCGTAAATCTGGCGATAGAGGCCCGGCTGTTCCAGGAGTTCTGAGTGTTTGCCGCGCTGCACGATTTGGCCGCGTTCAAGCACGATGATCTCGTCGGCGCGGACCACGGTCCGCAGCCGCTGGGCGATAACGAACGTCGTCCGGCCCGTCATCAGCTCATTCAGCGCCTGCTGAATGAGCATCTCGGTCTGCGTGTCGACGCTCGATGTGGAGTCGTCGAACACGAGGATCCGCGGGTCGGTGAGCAGCATCCGCGCGATCGCGATGCGCTGCTTCTGGCCACCCGAGAGCGTCACGCCGCGTTCGCCGACCCACTCTTCGTAGCCATAGGGCAAGCTGACGATGAAGTCGTGGATGCGGGCGGCTTTTGCGGCGCGCTCCACCTCTTCCTGCGTGGCTTCTGGCCGCCCATAGGCGATGTTGTCGCGGATCGTCCCAATAAACAGGAAGACGTCTTGCTGCACGATGCCGACGTTCTTGCGGAGCGACTCCAAGGTGATGTCGCGGATGTCGGTGCCGTCGATCGTGATCCGGCCAGCCGTGACATCGTAGAAGCGCGGGATGAGGTTCACGACCGTGGACTTACCGGAGCCCGTCGGGCCAAGGAGCGCGATGACATAGCCGGGCTTGGCATCGATCGTGATCCCGTTGAGCACGGCGCTCAGATTGTCGTAACCGAACGCGACGTCCTCGAAGCGGACGTGACCCGTGACGCCCTGCAGCGCAGGTGCGCCGGGCTTCTCCTGGACCGCGGACTGCGCATCGAGCAGTTCGAAGATGCGCTCGCACGATGTCTGTGCGCGGGCGATGAACGTCACGGAGAACCCGATAGTCCGGATTGGGATCTGGAGGAGGTTGAGCCAGAGGGTGAACGTGAGGAGGTCGGTCGCGCCCAGCGTCCCCTTGGAGATGAAGTAGGCGCCGACGCCAACCGTGACGGCGACCTGCAAGATGCTGAGGTTCTGCATGATCGGCTGGACGCGGGCCTGGACCAGCGACGCCCGGAGGCTGAGGTCGGCCTGCTTGCGCGAGGCGTCGCGGAACTTCTTGCTCTCCCAGTCTTCCTGCGCAAACGCTTTGACGACGCGGATGCCGCTGAGGCCCTCTTCCGCGACCTGCGTCATCTCGGCCATGTTCTGCTGGATCTCCATCCAGATCGGCCGGACCGCCTTGGCCATCCAGAACGACATAAACCCGATGATCGGGACCGAGACGATGCTCACGAGCGCCAGAGGCCAATGGATGATGAACATCCCCGTGATCGCGATCGCCAGGATGAGGAAGATAAAGAGGAGCCGGATGATGCCCATGAAGACGAACATCCGGATGCTCTCCACGTCCTGCGTGACCCGGGACATGATTTGCCCGGTCTGCACGGTGTCGTGGTAGGCGTAGCTCAAGCTCTGAAGGTTGTTATAGATGGCGTTACGGATGTCGTATGCCAGCCGCTGACCGACGGACTCGCCGAGGTATTGCTGGCCGAACTGGACGAGGCCGCGGCCGACGGCGAACGCGACGATGCTCAGCGCGCCGAAGATGAGCAACGATTGGTTGCCATCGAGGCCGATGAGCTTGCCGTTGGCGTCACGCTGCGGGTCGAGCCCGAAGTTGATCGCGTAACGGACGAGCAACGGGCTCGCCATGGTGAGGACGGCGGCAACGACCACGCACAGCAATGCGAGGCCGAGCTGTTTCCGGTACGGGCGCATGTACCCGAACAGTCGCAACAAGATACGCAACGGAGATCCCTCTTCCCTGAGCCCCGAATCTATCACACGTTTACGCGAACGTGAAGGTGTGGAGCCATAACAACCTGGCCGCGCGGCCAAATTGGTCGCCACAGGCCGCGCAGGAGTCTGTACGATGCCCCCCATCTTCGGATCCGGAGGAGCGGCCATGGCCTATCTCAAACCCCCGGCGTTTCAGCGGCTCCTTTTCAATAAACTGGCGATGCGCTTCGGCTTCGGCGGCTCCCAAACGTTGGTGACCACCGGACGCAAGAGCGGCAAGCCGGTCTCGATCCCCGTCGTCCCCGTCACCGTACGCGGGCAGAAGTACCTCGTTTCGACCCGCGGCGAGGCGTTCTGGGTGAAAAACCTCCGGGCGAGTGGCGCCGGCGAGCTCCGCGCGAAGGGCAAGGTCGAGCGCTTCCAGGCGACGGAGGTGCCCATCGCGGAGCGCCCGCCGATCATCGAGGCGTATCGTCCGGTGGCAGGGCGCGTGGTCGAAGGCTACTTCAAGCAGCTTCCCGACCCGGCCGACCATCCGGTCTTCCGGCTCGACCCTCTCGCGTGACACCCGGCGGGCCCCCGCGCGGCTAAGCTAACGTGCATGGATGCGACGGATGCGGCGCTTGTCGGGTTGGTCGGCGACCTTTTCCGGCATCCACGCCCCGCGAAGATGACCGGCGACTGCCGCTGCGACGAGTGCGAAGAGCACGAGGAGACGCTGCAGGGGCTCACCCCCGAGACCGTCTCGCTCGCGGAGCTCGGCTCGGCGGCATGGGACCCCGTCTGCATGGCGAACGCCGAGGCGTACAGGTACTTCTTGCCCGGGTTGGTGCGGCTCGCGTTAGCGGGGCACGGCGAGGAGTACTACCTCGACCAATTCTTGTTCCATCTGGAGTCGCGAGAGCGGTTGTTCAGGGACGCCCAAGAGCGCGCCGCGATTCGCAGCGTGCTCGAACGGCTCCTCGTGACCCACTTGGACGAGGCGAGCTCGACGCTCGACATCCACGTGCTGGGCCGCCTGCTCGATGCCTTTGCGCCGCCGGGATAAAGGCTGGACCGGCGACCGAGCGGGCGTGAGCACCGCGGTCGCCTGAAGCTTGCGACCCAGCGGCCAGCACGACGGGCGTTGTGACTGCGGCGAGGATGTCCGTTCGCGAGTTGCGAGAGGTGCCCGTCTGAAGCTCGCGACCCGAGCTGCGAGCACCGAGGCCGCTCCGTTACCGTCGCGGTGCGGATGCGCCGCAGCGACAGCGCGGGATTGGTGGTCGCGGGGCCGGTGATGTGGCGTAGGTGGCATCTCCTTTCGGAGGAACGTCACCACCTATGATCACCCTCACCGCCAACCTTCTCGC
>JBJXFX010000021.1:0-5195 GCA_046152925.1 Dehalococcoidia bacterium | reverse complement strand
CCAGCGCACGAGCACTCGGTGTTCACGCGGATGCCGATCAGCGCCTCGCTGGCGTTGGCGGGCACGACGCTATCGATCCGGAATTCGTGCACGAAGCCAGGCCCATCGAGTGCGCGCGCGACAACTTGGACGGGCCGGTTGGGCAGAATGCCACCCGGGGTCCGGCGAAGCGCGCCGCTCACAGGCAGGCTGGCGCCATCGGCTTGAAGCGGGTTGAGGGTGATCGACGTTCGCCGGAGGAAGTAGCGGAGGACCAGGTTGGTCATCGCGGCCGCATTTGCCTCGGGGAGGGTGTAGAGCGGGAGGGCGTGGAATGACTGGAAGAGGACGTCGTCCGGCCGCACGTTGGTGAGCGTTTCGAACATGGCGGCGTGTTGGCGGGCGCTGTTGAGCCACGAGGCGCTCGTCGGGTCGCTGGGGCGGCCGTAATAGAGCATGCCGAAGCGCGCGCCATGTGCGCGGGCGCGCTGAGCCATGTGGGCCGAATCTTCGACCCAGTGGACTTCCGTTTCCCAGTCGACATCCCAGTGAAGGAAGGACATCGGCTTGCCGCGGGCGCGCATCGCCGCGAGGAACTGTTCGACCAAGCCGACGTCGGCGTGGTCGCTTTCGATGTCGCCGTAGGTCAGTCCGGGATGGACGGCGAGAACTCCCGTCAGGTAGGCCGCAACCCGGTCGGCGACCTGGTCGACGGACCAGTTGCAGGCGTTCGGGCCGGTGTAGACGTTGGTAGCGAACGAGAGCGGCTCCGAGAAGGCGATAACGGAGACCGTCCCACCGAGTAGCTTGAGCCGCTGGACCGTGTCGCGTGTGGCGGTGATCGGGTTCGGGTCGAAGCCCTCGACGCCCTGCCCGCAGCCTTCGGCTGAGGAGAGCGGTGGTGTTTCGAGGGCAATCCGGAGGCCTCTCCGTTTCAGCTCCTTGATAATCACGGAGAGTTGCTGATCGGTCGCCCCTTGGACCCAGAACTGGTAGAGCTTGAACGTGTCCAGCCGCTGGGATGACTTCGCCCACTTCGCGCGGCGATCGAAGAGGCTCATGAAGTCCTGCGCGCCCACCTGCGGACCCCGAGGCGGCTGAGGGGCGAACCAGTACTGCGTCGGGCCGCCGAGCGCCTCGCGAACGGCCGGTTGCTCGCCACTCTGGGGGGCGGAAGCGGCCTGCGTGGCCGCTGCGCCAGCGACCAGACCGAGGCAGGCGACGACAACGAGGGCGAGCGACCGTGCCCGAAGGCTGGGCTCGGTGAAGAAGGGGGCGCGCATCCGAGGTACCGTCCTTGGCAGGCTTAAGGGACGGCCTCACTCTACCGGCTGGGCCGCCGTCCGCCAATGTGCGGACTATCACCGCGAGGACGGTCTTTGCGCGCCGTTACTTCTGGCGGGGCGGGTTATGGCCGATCCAGCTCGTGATCTTCCAGCCATCCGCGGTCTTGCACACGGTGTACGAGGAGTAGAACCGCATGATCTCCTCGTTTGCCGTGTTGTACCGGCCGCAGTCTACGGTGATGAAGGCCGCGCCGGGGTTGATCAGCTTCACATCGACGGTGTGAAGGATGCTGTTCGCATAGTTCAGCGGCCGGAGCGGGACGTGCGCGGCGGCCCAGTGCGCGTCGACCTCTTCCGCCGTCGACATGACCTTGACGCCGTCGGCCGTCAGGCGCATTGAGGGGATGTGGCAGTAGGGCCGCACGAGCGACGCGTCATTCGCGTGGAACGACATCACAAAGTGGTCGCTATACTCCCGGATCCAGTCTGTCAGGTACGCCTCGACCTCGCCCATGCCCGGCCCTCCACGTCGCTTGTCGCGAATCTAGGGCGCGATTGGCCGCACGTCCAGTCATCGGGGCAACCAGGCCGCGGAGTGGCTGCCGAGGGGTGCGGTTGGGAGGTCGCAACGCCTTGTCCGAGGTGGAACGGTGAGGCGAGGACGGGGTCGTCGCCCACCACGTTGATATCGGTCGCGGGGTCGAGCGTGAGGCCTGCATTGCGGGCGGCGGCGTCGAGCAATTCGCGCTGCATACGTGCGCTCCTTCGTGGTGCTGGCGGGATTCTACGGCGGCGCCAGCACCTGCGGAGGCCCCGACGATAGTGGCTGGCTGTGTTACCATCGCGGGCGCGTTAACCATCCGCCCGGCGCCCATGCGCCGGGCTTTCTGCGCCGCTGGCGCCGCGAATCTCCCATTCTTGGACGACCAACATGCCTGACCCGGTTACCCCCCAGCAGAAGCTCGCCACGCTCGAAGCCCTCAAGGCCAAGGTGCTCGAGGGCGGCGGCCAGAAGCGCATCGAGGCGCAGCATGCGCGCGGCAAGCTCACGGCCCGCGAGCGGATCGACCTCCTGATGGACCCAGGGACGTTCGAAGAGTTGGACATGCTCGTCCGCCCGCGCGGGTCGGATTCGCCCGGCGAATCGGTCGTCACCGGCTGGGGCAAGGTCGATAGCCGCCCCGTTTACGTGTTCTCCTATGACTTCACGATGATCGGCGGCTCACTTTCGGAGACCGTGTCCGAGAAGATCTGCAAGGTGATGGACCTCGCGATGTTGACCGGCGCACCCGTGATCGGCATCCAGGACACCGGTGGGGCGCGCATCCAGGACGGGTCGGAAAGCCTGGCGGGCTTTGGCCACATCTTCACGCGCAACGTCCACGCCAGCGGCGTGGTCCCACAGATCACCGTCACGATGGGCCCGTCGGCCGGCGGTGGCGCCTATAGCCCGGCCCTGACGGACTTCATCTTCGCGACCGAGGGCTCCGGCCAGATGTACATCACCGGGCCAGACGTCATCCGCTCGGTCACTGGCGAGGAAGTCACCCACGAAGAACTCGGCGGCGCGCTCGCGCTCGCCTCGAAGTCTGGCGTGGCCCACTTCGCAATCGCCGGCGAGGAGGAGACGCTTTCCGAAGTGCGCCGGCTCCTCTCGTTCCTCCCTTCGAACAACGCCGAGGACGCGCCGCTGATGCCCACCGGCGACGACATCGCGCGCGCCGACGATGACCTCCTCAGCATCGTGCCGGTCGAATCGAACCGGCCCTACGACGTCCGCGACATCATCACGAGGGTCGTCGATGAGGGCGACTTCATGGAAGTGCACGAGCTCTGGGCCGCCAACATGGTTGTGGGCTTCGGCCGGATGGGTGGGCGTAGCGTCGGCTTCGTCGCGAACCAGCCGAACGTCCTCGCGGGCTCGATCGACATCAACGCGAGCCGCAAGGCAGCGCGTTTTGTCCGCTTCTGCGATGCGTTCAACGTGCCCGTGGTCACGCTGGTCGACACCTCTGGGTACCTCCCGGGGACGACGCAGGAGTACCAGGGCATCATCGTCCACGGGGCGAAGCTGCTCTACTGCTACGCCGAAGCGACCGTGCCGAAGATCACGATCGTGCTCCGCAAGGCCGTGGGCGGGGCGTTCATCGCGATGGGTTCGAAGAGCCTGAAGGCCGACGTCGCCTTCGCCTGGCCGACGGCGGAGGTCGCCGTGATGGGGCCGGATGGCGCCGTGAACATCGTCTATCGCGAGGAGATCGCGAAGGCCGAGGACCCGGATGCCCGGCGTCGCGAACTGGTGGCCGAATACACGGCGAAGTTCGCGAACCCGTACATCGTCGCGGGACGCGGCTTCGTCGACGACGTGATCGACCCGCGCCAGACGCGCTACAAGGTGATCAAGGCGCTGGAGATGCTCCAGAACAAGGCGGACAAGCGCCCGGCCAAGAAGCACGGCAACATTCCGCTGTAAGTTCCGAGCGCCGAGTTCCGAGCCTTGTGCGCGGCGTGGCCGTGTCGCTACCGTGTCGCCGAGCGAAGGGGGAGGACTTGGACGAGCAGCAGGCGATCGAGGAAGCAGCCGGCCTCTTGCGCGGCGCCCGCCGCGTCGTCGCCCTCACCGGCGCAGGCATTTCGACTGAGTCGGGCATCCCGGACTTTCGCGGGCCGAAGGGCGTCTGGACGCGCGACCCCGAGGCCGAGAAGCGCTCGACCATCCAGTACTACCTGAGCCACCCAGAGGCGCGGGCCGCTGCCTGGCAGAACCACCTGAAGGGCGAGCTGCGCCAGAAGGAGCCGAACGCCGGGCATGTGGCGATGGCCGAGCTGCACCGGAAAGGGAAGCTTTCGACCTTGGTCACCCAGAACGTCGACGGACTGCACCAGAAGGGCGGCTTCCCGGGCGAGCACGTTATCGAGATCCACGGCACCGTCCACCGGTTTCAATGCACCGGCTGCACGGACAATGGCCCGATCGAGAAGGTGCTGGCGCGAGTCGAGGGCGGCGAAGCGGACCCGCCTTGCCGGACTTGTGGCGGCATCCTGAAATCCGCGACGATTTCGTTCGGCCAGCAGCTGGTCGCGAAGGACCTGATGCGTGCCGAAACGGCCGCGTCCACCTGCGACGTGCTGCTGGCGGTCGGGACGACGCTTGCGGTGTATCCGGCCGCCGGGATGGTGCCGATTGCGCTGCGCACCGGGGCGAGACTGATCATCATGAACGCCGAGGAGACGCAGTTCGACGAGTACGCGAGCGTCGTCTTGCGGGGCCAACTTGGCGACGTGCTGCCCGCCGTCGCCGCCCTCGTCTAGAAGGAGCACCACCGTGGAGTATCAAGTCCGGACGCCGACCGCCGCCGAACTCGAGGCCTATGTCCGCCAGATGTCGCTTGGATTTCATTTCGACCCCGGCGACGATCCGGCCCGAATCGAGGGGCGGCGGCCACTCTACGACTACGAGAACAACGTCGTGGCCGTCGACGGCGACGCGATCGTTGGCACCGCCGGCAACTTCAAGCAGGTCATGCGCGTGCCAGGGGGCGACGTGGGCTGCGCCGGACTGACGCAGGTGACCGTTCGGGCGAGCCACCGGCGCAAGGGCGTCCTTACGTCGATGATGCGCAAGCACCTCGGCATGGCGCACGAGCGTGGCGACGAGTTGGCCGCGCTTTGGGCTTCGGAAAGCATCATCTACGGCCGGTTTGGCTACGGGCTCGCGGCCGATGGCGTCGACCTGAGCATCAGCACGCGTCACGTCGCCTTGAAGGACGGGACGATCCGCGCGACCTGCCGGTACGTCGATAAGGCCGACGTGCTGGCGGCTTGGCCCGCGATCTGGGACGCCGTGCGGACCGATACGGCCGGGATGCCGAGCCGCTCCGCGCTCTGGTGGGAGGAAATGATCGCCAAGGACCCCGATTGGAGGCGGGA
>JBJXFX010000015.1:0-27073 GCA_046152925.1 Dehalococcoidia bacterium | reverse complement strand
CTTCCACGGGACGAGCGGCCCAATCCCAATCGAGCGTCCCCGGCGCGACCAGTGGCAGCCGATCCAGCGGGCCTTTTTCGATGCCTGCCGGGCGGAAGGCTTCGCCGAATCGTGGGACGAGAACCTGCCCGACGCGACCGGCGTGGGCCCGTGGCCGCGTAACCGCGCCGACGGCAATCGCGTCTCCACAAACATCGGCTACCTCCTTCCTATCCGCGGGCGGCTCAACCTCACCATCCGGTCGGGCGTCCTCGTCCACCGCGTCCTGTTCGAGGGTGTCCGCGCGGTGGGGGTCGAACTTTCGAGTGGGGGCGAAACCCAGCGCGTCTGGGGCAAGCGGATCACGGTCTCGGCCGGCGCGATCCAGTCGCCGGCTATCCTGCTGCGCAGCGGCGTCGGACCGCGTGAGAAGCTCGCCGCGCACGGGATCGCGGTCGTCCGCGAGTTGGCGGGCGTCGGTGAGAACCTGATCGACCATTTCTCGTCGGGGGTCCAGGCGCTGGCGAAGGACGGCATCGAGCACGACCCGGACGTCGTCACCGAGATCGGCCTTCGCTACACGGCGGGTGGCTCGGACGAGTTCAACGACATGCAGGTCGCCTGCTCGACCGTGTTCGACCCTGACCAGGTCCGCGGCCTGAGCGAACTCCCGCGGGCGATGAAGAGCTTCGGGGTCGGCGCGGTGATTCAGCGGACGAAGGGCCGCGGCCGCCTGACCCTGCGCAGCATCGACCCAGCCGAGCAGCCGCAACTCGACATGCACTATCTCAGCCATCCCGACGACATCCGGCGGATGAAGGAAGGGCTGCGGTTGAGCTGGCGGCTGATGCAGCGGCCCGAGCTGGCGCAGTTCATCGGCGAGCTTATCGCACCCTCGGCCGAAGTCATCGACGACGATGCCAGGCTGGAGGAGTACCTGCGGGCGACGGCGAGCACCACCTGGCACGTCTGCGGGACCTGCCGGATGGGCGCTGCCGGCGACCCGGCGGCGGTCGTGGACCAGCACGGCCGGGTTCACGGCCTCGACGGGCTCCGGGTTGCCGATGCCTCGATTATGCCGGACATCGTCTCATGCAATACGAACCTCACCTCGATCATGATCGGCGAGCGCGTGGCCGGGTGGATGCGGGACGAGCGCTCGTAACGGCGGTTGACAGGCCCGCGATGCCCGGACACGATGACCGCCCACACCTAAACCTTGGAGGGAATGCACCGATGCCAACCGCCACCAAACCGTCCTACCTTGGCCTGCTGAACGCGATCTCGCTTGCCGAATCCAACGCCGGCGTGTATCTGCGCGCCTGGGCCGACGCAACCCCAGACGAGGACCTCGCCACCACGCTGCGCTGTGTCGCAGCCCGCGAGTCCAGCCACGGCGACGTCTTCTGCCGCCGCATCTCCGAACTTGGCTTCAGCCTCCTCCCGAAGCCGGACCCGGGCGCGGCCGAGCGAGTCGCCAAGTACGGCAACCCGCGCGTCACCGACCTGGAGAAGATTGGCCCGGAGCGCGGCGAAGAGCGTGACGCGTTCGGCGACATCGACCGGCAGCTGGCTGACGGCATCTTCGACCCTCTGACGGCGAAGATGATGACCTGGTACATCGCCGAAGAGCGGGATTCTGGCGAACAACTCCGTGCTGCTTACGCGAAGGTCCGGGCGAAGAACGGCCACAGCAACGGAAACAGCGCCGCATCCGCCACGGACACGCAGGCGATCATCGACTGCATGTCGCAGGGCTTCGCGCGCCTGGAGAAGGCACTCGAGAAGCTCGCGAAGAAGTAGCGGCTAGCGTCAACGTCCGGCAGTCCGTCAAAGGCGGTACGGGACGATGATCGCCGCGTCGCCCGAGTAGAAGTCCTTTGTGTTACGCGTCAGCAGTGGGACGCGGAGGTAGCGAGCCGTGGCGAGGATGACTGCGTCGGGCAGCTTGAGGCGAGTGGTCCGGCGCAGTTCCGCGGCAATCGATGCAACGTCGTGATCGATGCCTACGATTGTGACGGTGAGGAACAGCCTGGTCGCGGCGTGGAGGGCGGCTGGAGTCCGGGCACCAGCCATCACCTCGATCCAAGAGATGATGCTGGCGTATACGGCGTCGTAGCCCGCCAGCAGGGCGGTGGCTTCGTCCACACCGTTCAGGTGGTCGATCAGAATGACGCTGTCCGCACAGGCGTTTACGGTCCCCATTCGTCGCGGAGTGCACGGACAAACGCCAGGGCGTCCAGGTTGAGGTCCTTCCAGGCGCCTGACGTCGATCGAAGAATCTCTTTTCTCTGATCGGATCGGGCCTGTTCGAGGAGGCCGTCAACTGCCCGGCGTATAGCCTCCGCCCGCGAGATCCCCTCGCGGGTGCAATAGCCTCCCAATCGCTCAACTTGGTCTGGATTCAGGTCGACGCTGGCTCGCATGAGCCGATTATAGCATTCGGCAACCGGCGAGATGGTCGCTACCAGGCGGCCATCTTTGCTTGGAGGCGGCGGTCGAGCGCCGCGAGGAAGTCCTCGGTCGTGAGGAACGGGGCGTTCTTGTCGATCAGGATCGCGAGGTCTTTGGTCATCTCGCCGGCCTCGACGGCTTCGACGCACACGGCTTCCAGCGTGTCGGCGAATGCGATGAGGTCCGGGGTACCGTCGAGCTTGCCCCGGTGCGCGAGACCGCGCGTCCAGGCGAAGATCGAGGCGATCGGGTTGGTGGAGGTCTTCTCGCCGCGCTGATGCTGGCGGTAGTGGCGCGTCACGGTCCCGTGGGCCGCCTCGGCTTCGACGGTGCGGCCGTCGGGAGAGAGGAGCACGGAGGTCATCAGGCCGAGCGAGCCGAAGCCTTGCGCTACCACGTCGCTCTGGACGTCGCCGTCGTAGTTCTTGCAGGCCCAGACGACGCCGCCTTCCCACTTGAGGACTTGGGCGACCATGTCGTCGATCAGCCGGTGCTCGTAGGTGATGCCCTTGGCGGCGAAGTCCTGCTTGAACTCGGCGTTGAACACTTCTTCAAAGATGTCCTTGAAGCGTCCGTCGTAGGCCTTGAGGATGGTGTTCTTGGTGGAGAGGTAGACCGGCCAGCCGCGGTTGAGGCCGTATCGCATGCTCGCGCGGGCGAAATCCCGGATCGATTCGTCGTAGTTGAACATGCCCATGGCGATGCCGCCGCCGGTGTACTTCGCCACTTCGCGCACCACGGGCGTCCCGCCGTCCGGCGTGTACGTGATGGTCACTGTGCCGGGGCCGGGGACGACGAAGTCGGTCGCCTTGTATTGGTCACCGTGGGCGTGGCGGCCGATGACGATCGGCTTGGTCCAGCCGGGGACGAGGCGCGGGATGTTCGAGCAGACGATCGGCTCGCGGAAGATGACCCCGCCGAGGATGTTACGGATCGTCCCGTTCGGGGATCGCCACATCTGCTTGAGGTTGAACTCCTTGACGCGCTCCTCGTCGGGCGTGATGGTCGCGCACTTGACGGCGACGCCGTGCTTCTTGGTCGCGTTCGCCGAATCGATCGTGACCTGGTCGTTGGTTGCGTCGCGGTGCTCGATGCCGAGGTCGTAATACTCGAGCGTGATATCCAGATATGGGAGGATGAGCTTGTCTTTGATGAACTGCCAGATGATGCGGGTCATCTCGTCGCCGTCCATCTCGACGACGGGGTTCACGACCTTGATCTTTGCCATGCTGACTACCCTCGGCGGACTTTGCAGGGCATGGTACCGAACCTCACCCTTACCGCCTCGCGGCTCAGGAACGAACGCCGTACCGTGCCTCGACGATGGACCGGGACTTAGCCGAACGCATGGCTGCCATCGCTGCCGAATGCGGCTTCGAAACCGGGCGGAGCTTCTGTGCGTCCGGCGAGATGGTCGCTGGCATCCGGGCCGCGGAATCCTTGCCCGAGGGCGCTTCGCTCAACGATGCTCTTGCACGGGCGCTTCTGGAGAATCTTCGTCTGGTCATCCTTCGTTCCGCCGCCAACCGAGGCGCGCAGGCTTCGCTCGCTGAGCAGGCACAGCTGCATCGCTGGAAGCACCTTCGGCCCTTATCGAGTCAAGCCGCAGACGCCTACGCCGCCGTGCTGCGTTATCCTGGCGTCGAGGTTCCTGAATGCCTGATGCAGCCGTAAAGAGCGCCGCTCGTCACCTGAGTGACGCCAAGGCGTGCCTGGAAGCCCTCATGGAGGACGATACCGGGTTGCTCGCCGCTGGAATGGGCCGGTGGAGTACGCCGCCGCCCTCGGGCACCTTCGTTATCGGGCCTGGAATCGCCTATCGCAACGAGGCCACGTTCCTTGTGTGGGATTCTGGTGATCCACCCGAATCTCGTTACCCCTACCTGGCACGACTACGAGTCAAGAACCGGGCATGGAGCGTAGTGTCCATCCTTGGTCAATGCCTAGGCTGCTTCGGCGCCGGCATGCTGCCCGCGGGGGACCGCCCGTGCCCCGTGTGCCTTGCCCGAGGTTGGGGACACCTCGAAAGCGACGAGTTCGCCGTGCGACCCCCCCGAAGCCTGGCCGTGGCCCTCGCTGCTGATGTGGCGGGCTGACGTTCGCCACATCAGAGAGGCCGCCTGCTCGCGTGGTGCCAACTCGGCGGGCGGATTGCGTAGATCCGCGTTGGCTCGAGCGTGACCGACATCATTCCGCTGCGCCCCACCGGGACGATGGCCCGGCCGTACACGATCGCCGCGTGATACGCGTCGTCCCAGGTCGTCAGCGAGAGCCACGGGTTTCTTTCGAGGTCCTTCAACCGTACCGCGTCCGCGAAGGTCGGGATCAGGAAGCGGTCGCCGCGGAGTGTGACTTCCACCGGCGCGGCGTGCGGCCGGCCTTCCGGGCTCGAGGTGCCAACGGCCACGAGGCGCGTGACTCCCCAGAAGGTGCGGAACTCGGTCGCCGTCATGCGCCAGTCTGGGTGCGTGAAGTTGGCGGCCATCGCTGGGCCGGCGACCTCCCCGGCGCGGCGAATAGCCGCATCGACGAGGTCGCCGGGATCGGCGCGGGCCGTGGTCATCAGTCGTTGCTCAGCAGTTGCCGAAGCACGTACTGGAGGATGCCGCCGTTGCGGTAGTAGTCGATCTCGACTGGCGTGTCGATCCGGCAGAGGGCCTCGAAGGTCGTGGTTTTGCCGTCGTCGGCCGTGGCCGTGACGGTCATCCGTTTGTGCGGCTTCAGGTCGTTGGCGATGCCGCTGATGGCGTAGGTCTCGCGACCAGTCAGGCCCAGGGTCTCCCGGTTCTCGCCGGGGAGGTACTGAAGCGGCACGATCCCCATCCCGACGAGGTTCGAACGGTGGATGCGTTCGTAGCTCTCGGCGATGACGGCGCGGACGCCGAGCAGCGACGGCCCTTTCGCCGCCCAGTCGCGCGAGGAGCCCGAGCCATACTCCTTGCCCGCGAGGATGATGACCGGTGTGCGCTCGCCCTTGTAGCGCTGGGCCACGTAGTAGATCGAGCCCTGCTCACCGTCCGGAAGGTGGACCGAGACGCTCCCCTCAGTACCAGGGACAAGCTGGTTCTTGATCCGGATGTTGGCGAAGGTGCCGCGCGCCATGATCTCGTCGTGACCGCGGCGGGCGCCGTACTGGTTGAAGTCCTCCGGCGCGACTCCGATCTCGCGGAGGTAGATGCCGGCCGAGCTGTTCGCGCTGATGTTCCCCGCGGGCGAGATGTGGTCCGTCGTGATCGAGTCGCCGAACACGGCCAGCACCCGGGCGCGGCTGATGTCGGTCACGGGCGGCGGAGTGATCTGCAAGTTTTCGAAGTAGGGCGGGTTCTTGATGTACGCCGACCAGCTGTCCCACTCGTACAACTCACCCGTCGGGGTTTCGAGCTGCTGCCACTCCTCGGTGCCCTTGAACACGTCGGCGTAGCGCGCCCGGAACATCTCCGAGCGGACGTGGGTGCGGACGGCCGTGTCTACTTCCGCCTGGCTGGGCCAAATGTCCCGCAGGAAGACGGGCCCGTTGCTGCCCTCGCCGATCGGCTCGGTGTACGGGTCCCAATCCATGCGGCCGGCGAGCGCGTAGGCGACGACGAGCGGCGGCGAGGCAAGGTAGTTCGCCCGCGTGTCCGGGTTGACGCGCCCTTCGAAGTTGCGGTTGCCGCTCAACACTGCGCAGGCGACGAGGTCGTTCTCCTTGATCGCCGCGGAGATCGCCTCGTCCAGCGGGCCACTGTTCCCGATGCAGGTCGTGCAGCCGTAGCCCACGAGGTTGAAGCCGAGCGCATCCAGGTACTCGGACACGCCCGCGGCGTCCAGGTACTCGGTGACGACCTGCGACCCCGGCGCGAGACTCGTTTTCACCCAAGGCGGCGTCTTCAGGCCGCGTTCGACCGCGTTCTTCGCCAACAGGCCGGCCCCGAGCATGACCTCCGGGTTCGAGGTGTTGGTGCAGCTCGTGATCGCCGTGATCACGACCGCCCCTTGCTTGATCTCGAAGCCGTTGACCGTGACGCTCTTGGCGCGGTTCGCCTCGGCGGCCATGGTGATCCCGTTCTGGGCGAAGTTCTCCTTGGCGTCGCGGAGGTTGATCCGGTCCTGCGGCCGCTTCGGCCCCGCAATCGCGGGCTCGATCTCGCCGAGGTCGAGTTCGAGCGTGTCCGAAAACACCGGGTCCGGCGTCGCGTCTGTCCGGAAGAGGCCTTGCGCCTTGGCGTACGCCTCGACCAGCGCGACGAGCGTGTCGTCGCGGCCACTGAAGCGCAGGTAGTTGAGCGTTTCGTCGTCGATGGGGAAGAAGCCCATGGTGGCGCCGTATTCGGGCGCCATGTTCGCGATCGTGGCGCGGGCGGCGAGCGGCAGGGCGGAGAGCCCCGTGCCGTAGAACTCGACGAACTTCCCGACGACCCCCTTGGCGCGAAGCATCTGGGTGGCGCGGAGGACGAGGTCGGTCCCGGTCGCGCCCTCCGGGAGTTTGCCCGTGAGCTTGAAGCCGACGACCTCCGGGATCAGCATCGAGACCGGCTGGCCGAGCATCGCCGCCTCGGCCTCGATGCCGCCGACGCCCCAGCCGAGGACGCCCAGGCCGTTGATCATCGTGGTGTGCGAATCGGTGCCGACGAGCGTGTCCGGATAAGCGACCACCTCGCGCTCCTCTTCCTTGCGGAAGACCACGGTCGCGAGGTACTCCAGATTCACCTGATGGACGATACCGGTGCCAGGCGGGACGACGCGGAAGTTGTTGAAGGCCTGCTGGCCCCAGCGCAGGAACTTGTAGCGTTCGTTGTTCCGCTCGAACTCGCGGTCGACGTTCGCCCGGAACGACTCTGAGAGGCCGAAGCTATCCACCTGGACCGAGTGGTCAATCACGAGGTCGACGGGCTGGAGTGGGTTCACCTTCTTCGGGTCGCCACCCATCTTACGCATGGCCTCGCGCATCGACGCGAGGTCCACGACCACGGGGACGCCCGTGAAGTCCTGGAGGAGCACGCGCGCGGGCGTGAAGCTGATCTCGCGGTCTTCGCCGCTGTTCGGCTTCCAGTTCGCGAGCGCCTCGATCTCGTCGGTCGTCGCGATCCGGCCATCCTCGTGGCGGAGCAGGTTCTCCAGCAGGATCTTGAGCGAAAACGGCAGGTTGCCGACGTTCGCCACCTGCGAGCGGAGCACCTCGAGCGAATAGTAGGTGTAGGTGCGCCCACCGGAGCGCAAGGACGCCCGTGTGGCGAAGCTGTTGAGGTTCATTGAGCCCTCCTTCGCGGGTTAGCCCGCGGGGTTTGAATCGATCGGTTGGACGAATTCGAGGCGGTTGCCGAACGGGTCCACGGTGTGGAGCCGCCGCACGCCCGGGATGCCGCCATCTGGCGCGACAGCATAGCCGTGCGCGGCGAGTGCGGCGGCGACGGCGTCGAGGTCATCGACGAGCAGCCCAGGATGGCGCCGCGTGGCCGCGACATCGGGTTCGACGCCACAGTGAAGCTGCTGCGGCCCGGCCTGGAACCAGCACCCACCGCGCGCTGCTAAAGTTGGCGGCTTCGTGATCTCGGCCAGCCCGAGGAGGCCGCCGTAGAAAGCGCGCGCTGCGCCTTCGCCTCCGGGCGGGATGGAGATCTGGACGTGGTCGATGCCGAGGACAGCCATGGGGACACCTCCGCTGCGGTCGTGAGGTCGCCGTGGGAGGTCACGCGTCAATACGGGTCGAACGTCATCTGCCCCAAGCCTCCTTCCGAAGGTGCTTGGGCCCTTTCCGCGGGCCTCGCCGCGCGGCAGCCGTCCAGCAGAGCGCCGCGACTTCCCAGGGGATGGGACCGTTGGGCCCGGCGCTCGCACGACAAGTGGGACGACACAGTCAATATACGCCTGTCGGCGCCCGGATGCATTCGGCACGTGGTACGCGAGTGGGTCCCATGATCGCGCGTGGGCGGCAAGTTTGGTAGCTTTCGAGGCCATGGACGGCGACGCGAAGACCACCTGGCTCACCCTCGGCGCCGCGAGCACGCTGCTGGGCGTCAGCGAGTCGACGGTGCGACGGTGGGCCGACGCGGGCCAGGTGCGTTCGTACCGGACGAGCGGCGGGCACCGCCGGGTCGCGGACGAAGACCTGCGGCAGCTCGTGACCACGCCGGCATCGCCCGACACGAACGACAGCGTGCGCATTAGCGACCTCGCCCTCGCCCGCGCCAAGCGCCGGATCAGCGGCAACCGCCAGCCAGCCTCGCGGGCCGCCTTCGAGAGCTTCGGCGAGGAGGCCCGCGAGCGCTTGCGCCTGATCGGACGGCAGTTGGTCGACCTCTTCGCGCGCTTCATCACGACGGGAGCGAAGGGCGAGCGCTTCAGCGAGGACGCCCGCACGATCGGCCACGACTACGGCCGCACCCTGATTGCGGCGGGAGTCGGGCTCACGGCCGCGGTCGGCACATTTAACGTCATGCGGTATTCGATCGAAGAGACTGCGGCCCAGATCGCCTCGGAGGCCGGACTCAGCAGCGAGGAGGCCGTGGACGCACTCGAGCGAGTCCTCCACCTCACGGACACGGTGCTCGAAGGGCTCGCCGAAATCTACGAACGCGGCCACTAGCGCCCAGAAACATGCTTCCATGACCCCAAGCGCCGCGCTGGCCTACGATGGACTGGCGTTTCGGCGCACAGGAGGCCGCAATGGCGGCGACCATCGAGCAACTCTTCCCCCGCGTCGGCAAGCCTGCCCGTTACACCGGCGGGGAATGGAACAGCGTGACCAAGCCGTGGGCGTCGTGCGACGTCCGCTTCGCGCTCGCCTACCCGGACGCCTACGACATCGGCATGTCGAACATGGGCCTGGGGATCCTCTACGACCTCCTGAACCGCGAAGACGGCGTCCTCTGCGAGCGCGCGTTCGCCCCTTGGGAAGACATGGAGGCGGAGATGCGGCGCGAGGGCGTCCCGCTCTGGAGCCTGGAGAACCGCCAGCCACTGCGGGCGTTCGATGTCGTCGGATTCACGCTCCAGTACGAACTGACCTACGCGAACGTCCTCAACATGCTCGACTTGGGCGGCATCCCGATCTGGGCCGAGCAGCGCACCGAAGGCGACCCGCTGGTGATCGCCGGCGGGAGCGGCGCCTTCAACCCAGAACCCTTGTCGCCGTTTATCGACGCGTTCGTGCTCGGCGAAGGCGAAGACGCGGTGGTCGACCTTGCGATGCTGGTGCGGCAGTGGAAGCGCGAAGGCATGCCCCGGCGCGAACGGCTTCGCCAGTTGCTTGCCTTCCCGGGCGTCTACGTGCCCTCGTTCTACGAGGCCCACTACGACCGCACGGGAGCGTTTCGCGCGCTGGAGCCGCTGGTGCCCGAGGCGCCGCCCGTGATCCGGCGCCGGATCGTCGAACGGCTGCCCGCGGCGTTGACCAAGCCCATCGTCCCCTTCCTGCAGACCGTGCATGACCGGGCGGCGGTCGAGATCCAGCGCGGCTGCACGCAGGGCTGCCGATTCTGCCAGGCGGGGATGATCTACCGGCCGACGCGGGAGCGGAGTCCCCAAGAAGTCGTGGATGTCACTCGCGAGATCCTGCGCAATACGGGCTACGACGAACTCTCACTCCTCTCGCTAAGCACGACGGACCACAGCGAGATCGTGGCGATGATCGACGGCCTCAATGCGGAGTTCCCGGACCTCAAGATCAGCATCCCGAGCACGCGGGTCGATAGCTTCTCGGTTGATGTCGCGAACGCTGTGGCGAAGGGCAAGAAGCACACGCTGACGCTGGCGCCAGAAGCGGGCAGCCAGGCCCTTCGCAACCGGATCAACAAGCTCGTGAGCGACGACGACTTGCTCGGCGCCTGCGAGAACGCGTTCGAGCGTGGCTGGACGGGCGTGAAGATGTACTTCATGGTCGGCCTGCCGACCGAGACGATGGACGATGTCGCCGGGATCGTGGAGCTCGGCAAACAGGTGAAGGCGATCGGCAAGCGCCACATGGGTGGCCGGGCGCGCGTCCGCGTGAGCACGAGTAACCACGTGCCGAAGGCGCACACCCCGTTCCAGTGGGCGCGGCAAGATACGCGCGACGAGCTCGACCCGAAGCATCGCCTGCTGCGCGATGGCTGCCGTTCGGCCGGCGTCGAGTTCAGCTGGAACAAGCCCGACGACTCGTTCTTGGAAGCGGTCCTTAGCCGCGGCGACCGCCGCGTCGGGACGGCCATCTACGAGGCGTGGCGGGCGGGCGCCAAGTTCGACGCCTGGACCGAGTACCTGCGTACCGACATCTGGGCCGAGGCCTTCGCCGCCGCCGAGGTCGGCCCGAGCCGCTTCGCGCACCGCGAGTGGGACACCCGCGAGCCCTTGCCCTGGGACCACATCGATTCCGGTGTGACCAAGAGTTACCTGCGCGGCCAGTGGCACTCCGTCGCGACGGGCCGGACGGTGGCGGACTGCCACCACGGAGGCTGCAACGTCTGCGGCATGCAGGGTTTCGACGCGCTTGGTGAAGCAAGTGGCGTCGCCGACTGTGTCGTGAAGCTCGGGAAGCTGGTCGAACTTCGGCGCGGCGCGAAGAAGTACGACGGCGAGTTGGTGGAACTGGTGTAGGCCGCGGCCCGGGCCGCACGTCCTGGCGCGAACCATCGGCTACGATGGTAGGCGTGGCGCATCACTCTTGCTGGCGGGTCGCGATCAGCCCGTGGGCCGCCCTCGCGGCGTTTGTCTTGACCCTGCTGCTCGTGGTGTCCGTGGGTCTCGCCCAGGATGTCCCCCGGCTGGATGGGCCGGTCACCGACCTCGCGGAGACCGGCGACGGCTTTACCGATGCCCGGCGGGCGATCGGGGCGGTCGAGGACACCGAGAACGTGCAGCTCTTCGTGTTGCTCGTGGACACGACGGGCTCCCGGGATGTCCCCGCGTACACCGACGACGTGGCTGTGCGGAACAATCTCGGCGGGCGCGATGCCCTGCTCGTGATCGCGATCGACGACCGCACCTACCAGCTCTGGCTTGGTGACCTGCTGCTCGATGAGGTGACGGAGGACGAGCAGGACCGCATCCTCGCCGACCGGCTCGAGCCGGCGCTCCGCGATGGCGACTTCGACGCGGCGATCGCCGACCTCGCGAAGGGCCTGGGTGAGGCGCACGCGGGTGCTCTTGGTGAACCGGCCGCGGAGCCGGTGCCTGGCGCCTCGGCCGGGTCGGGTGGTGGCGGCGGCATTCACGTGGGGTGGGTGTTCTTGGCGCTCTTGGTACTGGTCGGGGGCGTCGGTGGGTTCCTGTTCGTGGCCTCACGGCGTTCGCGGCGAGGCGGTGCGCCCGGGACGAAGCCGGCGACCGGCGCAGCCCCGACGCCTGAGCTCGTGGCAAAGGCCAACGCCATCCTCCTAGAATCCGACGAGGCCCTTCGCGATGCCCGTCAGGAAGCCGCCTTCGCCGAGGCTCAGTACGGGACGGCCGAGGCCGCGGAGATCACGCGGGGCTTGGACGAGGCGGCTGTGGAGCTGAAGGCGGCGTTCGCGGCCTACCAGCAGGTCGACGACAGCGTGCCGGACACGCCCCAGGAGCGCCGGCAACTGCTAGAGACGGTCGTCGCCCGGTGCGTGGCCGCCGGGGCCTTGATCACGGCCCAAGAGCAACGGATCGCTCAGTTGCGCGACCTCGAACGCCGCGCACCTGAAGCTCTGGCCGAGCTGCCAGCACTCATCCAGGGCCAGGAACGGCGGCTACAGCCGCTTGATGTGCTCGTCGACGGACTCGACCGGTTGGCCGACTCCGTGTTCGACCCGATCGACGGAAACCTAGAGGAGGCTGCGAAGCGCCTCGCCTTCGCAGCAGCCGCGGTCGAGTCAGGGCAATCAGCACTGGGGGCGGGGAACTCGGCGCCCGCGGCCGCCGCGGCGTGCCAGGCTCAGGAGGCCGTGGAAGACGCGAAGGCGCTGCTCGACGCGATCGAGCGTCAGCACGCGGCGGCGCGCCAGGCGGCTATCGGCTATGAGGCGAAGCGGGCAGAGGCCGCGCGCGACCTGGCCAGCGCCCAGGACGCCGTCGGGCGGGGCCAGGTGACCGGGTTCGACGCTCAACTCGCGGAGGCTGACGCTGCGTTGCGCTCGGCGATGGCGCTTGCGACGGCGCCGCAGCCCGACGCAATCGCAGCGCTCGCCGAGGCCGTGCGCGCCGACAGCCTGGCCGATGCGGTGCTCGCTGGCGTGCGCGACCACGAGCAACGCTCCGCGAAGGCAAAGGCACAGCTCGTCGCCAACCTCGAGGTCGCCGAAGGCGCCATCCGCAGGGCGGAGGATTACCTCGCGACCCGCCGTACCGGCGTGGGCCGGGAGGCGCGCACCCGGCTTGCCGACGCGACACGGGCGCTCGAAGAGGCGCGCGCGCTCGAACGGTCGGACCCCGAGCAGGCCTCCGGCCTGGCGGTGAAGGCGCAGAAGCGCGCGGACGAAGCGTATGACCTCGCGCGCGGAGACTTCGCCCGCTGGGACCGCGACCAGGAGCGGCCGTCAGGGTCGGGTTCGCCTGGCGCGTTCCCGCGGTGGCCCTCGGGGCGTTCGGGCGGCGGCGACGCCGCCCAGGCTGGCGCGATCATCCTCGGTCAGGTGCTCGGCGGGATCCTCGGCGGTGGCGGGAAGCGTGGCGGCGGGTTCGGTGGCAGCGGCTGGGGCGCGGCGGCGAAGATCGGTGGCCGCATGGCTGGCGGCGGCTTCGGGAAGGGACGGTCGCGCGGCGGGCGCTGGTAGCGCGCCCCGTCCGATCCGTGTCACCATCATTCGGAACCAACGGAGGTAGCCAGTGTCCACTTCGATCCTCGGCCGTGTCACCAACCTCGCCCGCGCGAACATCAACTCGCTGATCGACCGCGCCGAGGACCCGGAGAAGATGCTCGACCAGCTCGTCCGCGACTTCACGTCCAACATCGCCGATGCCGAAGGCGCCGTCGCGCAGACCGTCGGCAACCTGCGGATGCTGGAGGAAGACCTGGACGAAGTCGAGAAGGCCTCGACGGAATGGGGGACGAAGGCGGTCGCCGCTTCCCGTAAGGCGGAGGAGCTCCGGGCAGGGGACAAGGCCGCGGAGGCGGATAAGTTCGACGAGCTTGCGAAGGTCGCGCTTCGCCGCCAGATCAGCTTCGAAGACCAAGAGACCACTTTCCGCCAGCAGGTGGCTACCCAGACGCAGCTCACCGAGAAGCTCAAGGATGGGCTGAACCGGCTGCGTGAGAAGCGGACGATGCTGGTGCAGAAGCGGGACGAACTGGTGAGCCGGGCGAAGCTGGCGAAGGCGCAGCTCCAGGTCCAGGCCGCGGTCAAGAACGTCTCCGTGATGGACCCGACGAGCGACCTCGCCCGCTTCGAGGAGGCAATCCGCCGCAAGGAAGCGCTCGCGCGTGGCATGGCCGAGGTCGCGGCGTCGTCCTTGGAGGAGCAGTTCGAGGACCTGGACGAGATGTCGGACGAACTCGAGGTGGAGACCCGTTTGGCGGCGCTCAAGGGCGGCGAGGCCCGCCCGCAGCTCACCGCGGGCTCGTAGCGTCCCAGCCACCGCGCCCGGGCACCGCGTAGACTTGGCCGTCCGGCCAGTCTGCCGGGGAGGTTGGCACAATGTTGCTCGAAGGCAAGGTCGCGGTCGTGACGGGCTCAGCGGTTGGGATCGGCCGCGGGATCGCCATCGGTATGGCGGCGGAGGGCGCGGACGTCGTCCTGCTCGATATCGATGGTTTCGAGAACGCCGAGACGGCGCGGCTCGTTGGCGCTTTGGGTCGCGGCGCGCTGGCCCTCGATTGCGACATCGCCGACAAGCGCCAGGTGCGCCGCGCGATGGGCGAGGCGCTGAACGCGTTCGGCCGCTTCGACATCTTGGTCAACAACGCGGCCGTCTACGGCGACACCCGCCTCACCGTTGGCTCGTTCGATTCCCAGTCCGAGTTGTATGAGCGCTGCGTGGAGGTCTGCACGATGGGTGGCTACTACTGCGCGCTCGCGGCCGTGCCCGCGATGCGAGCGGCTGGCGGCGGCCACATCATCAACGTCATCACCGAGCACATCAAAGAGGGGCACATGTACACCGGCGCCCCCGCGACCGGTTACGACAGCGCCAAGTGGGCCCAATGGCGGCAGACGGAGTCTTGGGCGGTGGAGCTGAAGCCGTTCGGGATCCGCGTGAACGCGCTCTGCCACGGCGCGACGGACACGCCGATGCTGCGGCGGTTCGCCCGAATCGACCCTGAGAAGGTGATGCTGCCCGAGGACGTCGCGTTGGCCGCGCTGAACGTCATCCGGCAGGGGCCGGACGGGCCGACGGGGCAGGCGTTCGTCTTCGGCTACAGCGGTTCCGGCCGCGCCACCGGCCGTGCGGAGGCCGAGGCCATCCTCACCCGCACCGAGGGCGACCGGATCCCGTAGGCAGGGCCTGCCCCTTAGACGTACTTGCGGAACCAATCGAGCGTGAGCGTCCAGGCGTCCTTCGCCGCATCGGCGTTGTAGTTGTTCCCGGTGTCATTGAAGAAGGCGTGGTTCGCGTTTGGGTAGATCTTCACGTCGTAGGGTTGGTTGGTCCTGGCGAGCTGGGCGCCGACCTGTTCGGCCTGGCTGGTGACGCGGTTGTCGTTCGCGCCGTACATCACGAGCACAGCCGCTTTCGTGGTCGCGAGTTGGTCGATGAGGCGGCAGATGCCGTAGTAGGGGACGGCGGCCTTGACGTTCGGGTCCGCGATCGCGGCCTCGAAGGTGTACCCGCCACCGAAGCAGTAGCCGACCACGCCGATGCCGCCGGCCTTGGTCCGCGGCTGCTCGAGCAGATAGGCGCCATACGCCTTCAAGTCCGCGATGAAGTCTTCTGGGCGGGCGCGCCCGAGCGCGCCGGTGTTGGTCGCGGTGTCGGCCTTGCTGCCGCCCTCGCGTGAGACAAGGTCGACTGCGAGTGCGGAGATGCCCTCGGCCGCGAAGCGGCGGGCCACGTCCTTGGTGTGCTCATTCAGTCCACGGTTCTCGTGGATTACCAGGATGCCTGGCACCTTCGCGTTGCCGGCCGGGACCGTGAGGTACCCCAGCAGGTCGGAAGCGGGGCCTTTGAAGCGCACGTCGGTGGCGGTCACTCCGGCCGGCAGGGTCGCGCTGGCCGAAGCTGCTGCAGACGGCGATGCCGCCGCCGATGCCGTGGCGGAGGCTGAGGGCGAAGCTGCGGCGGTTGTGGCTGCCTGGGTAGCGGTTGTCGCAGCGGCCGATGGCGTTGCCTCGTCCGCGTCGTCGTCATCGCCACCGCAGCCCGCGGCGATGAGCGCGGTCGCTGCCGCGGGGACGCTCCCCATCACGAGCACGGCCCGGCGCAAGAGGTCGCGGCGGCTCATGTGTCGCTCGTGGTACTCGTCGACGAACTCTTCGATCAGGTACTTCTGGTACGCGTTCATGCCGCCCACCATACCTTGGACCGGTTAGGCGGTGGGAAAGGGCTATTCCTTGGCCTTCTCTTGCTTTTCGAGGGCTTTGGCGAGGGCGCGGCCCTTCTCGGGGGTCGGGTCCTTGACCACGCCATAGATCTCGCGGCCTTCGTGATCCTCAGGGAGGTACTCCGTGATGGGGAGGCCGTTCTCGTCTACGAAGAGGAGGCAGTGGCAGTACTTGTAAATCTGCATTTCGTCGCAGGCGCAGATCCAGGTGCGGCGTTTCACCTCTTCCTCCCGCGGGAGGTAGAGGGACTCCGGCCACTCGCCGTTTTCATCTTTCGACGGGTAGAAGTTGCAGGGGCAGAGCGGTCGCCCGAAGCGGTCGATGTGGCTCGCGAGGCCGAGGACGACGCCTTCGGTAATGAAGCGGTCCGGATGGAGGTGTGTCCCCGATTTCTCGGCGAACTTCTCCGCGTAGTTCCACATCTTCTTGATGGATTCTTCTTTGGGCTGGTCCACGTCTGCACCCCGGGCTGTCCGCATCGCCGCGATCCGCCC
This sequence comes from Dehalococcoidia bacterium, assembly GCA_046152925.1. Lineage (GTDB taxonomy): Bacteria > Chloroflexota > Dehalococcoidia > Tepidiformales > Tepidiformaceae > CAMAUF01. The sequence continues at coordinate 10,746 of JBJXFX010000015.1, read as the reverse complement.
TGTGCTCCACTCTACGCGGTGTGGCGGGATCGGGCCATGGCAGCCGGGCAGCGAGCCCCGCGTCAGGCGACGGCGAAGCCGATCGCGATGTCGCTCGATTCCGGGCAGTAGAGCAGCTCGACCGAGAAGCCGTCGCTATCCATCACGTACGAGACGTCGTACGGGCCGGACGGGCCCATTGGCACTGTCTCGGCGCGGTGGCCAGCCGCGACGACGCGGTCGTAGGTCGCCTTAAACTCGGGCCACTCGCGGTAACCGAGCGCGATGTTGAGGATGCCAACGTCGTTGATCCGCCAGCCCGACCGCCGCGCGCCGGCCTGTTCGGTGAAGGCGAGGGAGGTGTCGCGTCCTTCCGCCTTGAACGATAGTGCACCGGCCGGTGCCTCGCTCCGGTAGCCGAGCACATCCGTGACGAAGGTACGGCTGTTCGCCGCCGATGGTGTCGACGCCCCGACCTGCACCAGGCGGCATCCGGTCGCGGCGCGGTCCTCGACGAGGTCGACCCAGGTGCCATCGGGGTCAGCGACGGTCGCGGAACGGCGGCCTTCGCTCAGCTTCGGCTCCGAGAGGAGCGGCGCGCCCACGTGCGCCGCGGCGGCCAAAGCAAGGTCAAGGTCGGGGACCGTGAAGCCGAGGCGGCCGTAGCCGATCGCGTCGGGTGTCCATCCCGCCGGACGCGGGGCCGGACCCGGCGACGCGTACTGGAAGAGTTCGAGCTGGAAGAACGGCTGGTCGTTGATCAGCCACCAGCAGATGCAGTGCGGGTCCGGCAGGCCCTGGATGCGCTCCAGCATCTGCCCGCCGATAAGCCGGCCGCCACCCGCCTGCTTGTAGTCGAACACGGTGGTGTAGAAGCGCAGGGAGGCGGCGACGTTGGCGACGCTGAGTGCGACTTGGCAGAGGTGCGGTGCTGGTGTCACTTCGTCTTCTCTCCTCGTGCCTCGTGCCTGCTCTGATAATGCTGGCGGTCCCGGTTGGGCCATTCCGTCGCTGGCGGCGCCGCGACCGCTCCCTCGGGGTCGCGGTACTGTTGGGATTCCGCATCGACTGGCGTCTTCATCCTTGGTTGTAGCGGTTCGCCAAAAGCGACTCGTGCCTCATGCCTCGTACCTCCCTACGAAACCCGCTCGATGTAGTTGCCGGACTCCGTGCTGATCTTGATCTTCGTCCCTTCGTCGACGAAGAGCGGCACGTTCACGATGAGGCCCGTCTCCGTGGTCGCCGGCTTGAGGGCGCCTTGGGCGGTATCGCCCTTGATGCCGCGCTCTGTCGAGACGATGGTCATGGTCACGGTCAGGGGCAGTTCGATCCCGATGACCTCCTCGCCGTAAAGGACGAGCTGGCAAGGGTCGTTCTCCTTGAGGTACTTGTCGGCGTCCTCGACCTTAGTGCCGGACACGGGGAGCTGCTCAAACGTCTCGGTGTTCATGAAGTAGAAGAACTGGTCGTCCTTGTAGAGGTACTGCATGTCGCGGCGTTCGACGCTGGCGCGGGGCCACTTGGTGCCCGACTGGAACGACTGCTCGAAGATGGCTCCGCTCCGCGCGTCACGGAACTTGATCTTCACCTGGGCAGAGCCGCGCCCGGTCTTGATGTGGGCGTAGTCGAGGACGGTCATGAGCTTGTTATCGAGCTCGATGGTCACGCCTTTGCGCAGGTCGGCGGTCGAAATCATGGGGAGGGGCTCCTGTTCGGGGTCAACTTCTTCGCATGGCTGAGGACGCGGGCGCGGCCATTTTCGAGGACGACCACATCTTCGATGCGGATGCCGCCCCAGCCCGGGATGTAGATGCCGGGTTCAATGGTAAACACCATCCCCTCTTCCAGGACATCCTCGGAGGTGCGGCCGAGATACGGCGCCTCGTGGACGTCGAGCCCGACGCCGTGGCCGAGTCCATGGCCGAAGCGCTCGCCGTAGCCTGCCTCGCGGATGACCGACTCCGCAAGTTCGTGCGCCGCGACCCCGGTCATCCCAGGCTCGACCTTCTCGATGGCGCGCTGTTGGGCCGCGAAGACGACCTCGTAGACCTCCTGGAACTTTGCGTCACTCTGGCCGAGGACCGTTGTCCGGGTGAGGTCGCTGCAATAGCCGCCGGCCAGCGCACCCATGTCGATGACGATCGTCTCGCCTTCGCGGATGGCCGCGGCCGTCGGCGAGGCGTGGGGCATGGCCGCGGCTGGCCCGCTCGCGACGATCGTGTCGAAGGAAACGCCCTGACCGCCGAGGTCTTTGATCGCCGCCTCGATAGCCGCGGCGACCTGGAGTTCGGTTTGTCCAGGGACGATGGCTGGCGCCACCCGGTCGTAGGCGGCGTCGGCGATGTCGATGGCGCGTTGCAGTCCGGCGAGTTCCTCGCCGTCTTTGACGCGGCGGAGTTTCTCGATGAGAGGAGAGGCGGGCCCGAGTTGGGGACGGAGCCCCCAGGGCAGGTCAAGGGCGGCGCGCTGCATCGTTTCCATGTCCCTCAGGGTGCAATCGGCGGCGGAGACGCCGATGCGCTTGCCACCCAGGCCCGCCTCCTTCACGAACTCAGCAAAGTAGCCCTTCAGCCGGCGGCTCCCCGTCTCCCAGAGGGCGAAGCCGCGGGGCACGCTTTCACGCTCGGCCTGCTCGACGTAACGGAAGTCGACGGCGAGCAAGGCTTTGTCTCGCGTGACCAGCACAACGCCCGCTGAACCGGTGAAGCCGGAAACGAAGAACCGATTCTGTGAGTGCCGGCCGTAGACATCGTCCACGGGGCCGGTGATGAGGATAGCGTCGAGCCGCTCTTCTTCCAGGGCGGCGCGCAGGCGAGTAAGGCGGTCCATGGCGGGCTCCGTCGGTGCTAAGTCAAAGGATACAGCGGGCGCTCAGATCGTGTAGGGCACGACAATGGACGGGTCGGACGGGTCGAAGTCCTTGGTGTTGCGGGTGTAAAGCGGGATGCGCTCGACGCGGGCCGTCGCGAGGATGATGGAATCGAGCAGTTTGAGGCGGGTGTCGCGGCGGAGGCGCCAGGCAGTCTCGGCGACAGCGAGGGAGATCGGGACGATAGTCAACGTATCGAGGATCGCCCGCGCGGCGCGCTCGTCCGCGTTGGTCCGCGCCCCCGCGAGCACTTCGATCCAGGTGATCATGCTCACGGCAGCCCCGGGCGACGCGATGATCAGTGCGAGTGCGGCTTCAATGCCGTGGAGCGCGTCGATCAAGACATTCGTATCAAGGAGCCGGGTCATTGAGGAATCCCCACTCCGGACGGATCCGCGCGAGATACTCGTCCGTCGTCTCGCCATGGTCCTTCCACGCGCCGAAGGCTGATCTCAGCGCAGCGATCCGAGCGGCCTCTTTGTCCTCCGCCGGTTCCTCGACGAGTTTGTCCACCGCGCGGCGGATGGCCTCGGCGCGGGAGACGCCTTCCCGTGCGCAGTACTTCCCGAGGTGCTCGAGTTGTTCCGGCTGGAGATCGACGATCGTCCGCATGGCGTCATCATAGCATGATGCCTTCAGGCGCTGCCGTGACTGACGTGGCGGTCGTGTGCGGACTCAGACCGTATACGGCACGACGATGGAAGGGTCGGACGGGTCGAAGTCCTTCGTGCTGCGGGTGTAAAGCGGGATGCGCTCGACGCGGGCCGTCGCCAGGATGATGGCGTCGACGAGCTTGAGGCGGCTGTCGCGGCGGACGCGCCAGGCGTCCTCGGTGATCGCCGGGGAGAGCGGAAGGACCTCCATCCGCGACAAGAGGGCCCGCGCCCTCAGTTCATCGGCCACGTCGGCAGTGCCCGCCATGACTTCGAGCCAGGTCATGATGCTGATGCAACGCGTTGAGCCGCGCGCCTCGAGCACCGCGAGGGCCGCCAGCACGCCGTTCAGTGCGTCGATCAGCACGTTGCTATCGAAGAGGCGCCGGCCCATCAGCACCACCCTTTATTCGCCGCGAATCCTCGCGAGGTAGTCGTCTGTGGACTCTCCGCGATCCTTCCACATCCCGAACGCCGCATGGAGCGCCGCCTGGAACTCGGCTTCCTGGTCCTCGGCCGGTTCCTCGACGAATTTGTCCACGGCGCGGCGGATGGCCTCGGCGCGGGAGATACGTTCGCGCTCGCAGTACTTCCCGAGGTGTTCGAGTTGCTCCGGCTTGAGGTCGATGATCGTCCGCATGGCGTCATCATATCATGATGCCGGCGTTTGGGCCGGCTAGTGGCGCGTGCCCGTATAGTCGGGGCCATCACTCCAAGGTGGGCATGGCGATGATCTACGAGCTCCGCATCTACACGGCGAACCCCGGCAAAATGGGCGCGCTCCAAGCGCGATTCCGCGACCACACCGTGGCGCTCTTCGAGAAGCACGGTATCAAGAACGTGGGCTACTGGATGAACACGATCGGAGGCCGGAGCGACGAGCTTTGGTACATGGTCGCCTACGAGAACCTGGGCGCGCGCGACGCGGCCTGGAAGTCGTTCGGTGCGGACCCGGAGTGGCAGGACGCCCGCCGCAAGTCCGAGGAGAACGGCGCGCTGGTCCACCACATCGAGAACCGGATTATGTCGCCGACGGACTTTTCGCCGCTGAAGTAGCGGGGCTCGTCCCGGTCGGCACAGATCGTATAAGGAACGATGACCTCCGGATCCGACGGGTCGAAGTCTTTCGTGTTGCGCGTAATCAGCGATAGCCCTTCGACGTGGGCTGTCGCCAGGATGATGGCGTCGGGGAGTTTGAGCCGCCGGAGACGCCTCAGCGCTATGGCCTTTTCCACGATTGCCGTGTCGATTCCGACGACCTCGAATGTGGCCAGGAGCCGGCGGGCCGCCAGGTCCTCCCCGGCGGTCCTCGTGCCGCTGAGCACCTCCATGAAGGTCACGAGACTAATGACGCGTCGCGCGGCCTGCCGGAGCGCCAGCCGCGCTTCGAGATAACCGCGGAGCGCGTCAATCAGGATGTTGGAGTCATAAAGCCCCCCCACTCGCTACCTATCCCACTCGGCGCGCAGGCGGCGCTGGTACTCGACACCATCGATCTCGTTGCGGTCTTTCCACATGCCAAAAGCACCCTCAAGCGCAGCTTCGAACTCCGGGTCTGCGCTTCGCGAGAGCAAAGAGTCGACGGCGCGCTGCACCGCCTCGGCCTGGGTAATGCCGTTCTCCGCACAGTACCGCCCCAGGCATTCGACCTGGTCTGGCCGCAGTTCCACCGTCGTCCTCATGCCAAGATCTTACCATTAGGGGGAACTCAGGTGCCGAGGTGATCGAGCAGCAGCTCGACGGCGGCGCCGTAGCCCTGGCGGCCGAGGCCGGTGACCTGGCCGATGCAGACGGGCGCGATGAGTGAGATGTGGCGGAACCCTTCGCGCGCGTGCGTATTCGAAATGTGCACCTCGACCACGGGCAGTTGGATCGCTTCGATGGCGTCCCGCAGGGCGACCGAGGTGTGCGTGTACGCGCCCGCGTTCAGCACGACGCCATCGGCGAACTTGCGGTGCTCGTGCAGAAAGTCGATCAGTTCGCCTTCGTGATTGCTTTGGTAACAGAGGACGGCGGTGTCGCGCGCGTTCGCGGCCGCGGCTACATCGGCCTCGATGTCGAGGAGCGTGGTGGTCCCGTAGACCTCGGGCTTGCGCTCGCCGAGCAGGTTCAGGTTCGGGCCGTGGACGAGGAGGATAGTGCGTGCCACCGTGGGAGTGTATCGGAGTGTGGGAGTGTCGGGGTATCGGAGTGCGCTGCTTACTCCGGCACTCCGATACTCTTGCGCCTGCGGCGCGGCCCTTCGAGCGCCTCTTGGGCAATCGCAGCCCAGGCGCGTTCGCTCAGCTCGGCCTGCCTCGCCTGGCTGACGTGGGTGTAGATCTGGGTCGTGTTGGCGGAGGTGTGGCCGAGCAGGTCCTGGACGATCCGGAGGTCCGCGCCGCCGTCGAGGAGGTGTGTCGCGAAGCTGTGGCGGAGCAGGTGGGGCCAGACGTCCTGGCTCAGCCCGGCCGCCAGAGCGTGATGCTTGATCAGGAGTTGCACCGAGCGGGCGCTGAGCCGGCCACCGGAGCGGTTGAGGAAGAGCGCGGCCTCGGCGCCCTTGGCGAGTGATGGCCTGCCGTTGCGCAGGTAGACATCGATGGCAGCCATAGCCGGCTCGCCGAAGAGCACGACCCGTTCCTTCGAACCCTTGCCGTGGACGATGGCGCACCACTCGCTGGTATCGATCGAGGCCGTGTCCAAGGCGACGAGTTCGGAGACACGGACGCCCGAACCGTAGAGGCACTCGAGTATGGCGCGGTCGCGCGAGCCTTGCGGCGTCTCCCGGTCGGGTGCATCCAGCAAGGCGGTGAGGGCCGTCTCGGGCAGCACCTTCGGGAGCCGTCGCGGACGCTTCGGCAGGGCCACCCCGTAGAGGAGGTCCTTCGGGGTCGCGCCTTCGGTGTGGAGCCACTTGTAGAAGCCGTGGACGGTGCTCGTCTTGCGAGTCATGGATGCGGGCGCCATGCCGGCCGCGCGAAGGCCGCCCATATAGGCGCGAAAGGCCTGGCGACTCGTCTCAAGTGGGTCGCTGCCGGCCTCGCGTAGCCACGCAAGGAAGGGACCGATGTCGGAGCGATAGTTCCGGATCGTGTAGGCGGAGCGGTTGCCGATGGCGCCGAGTTCGCGCAGGTAGGCTTCGAGGTAGGCCTCGGCGGTCTTGTGCGGGGCAAGATCCGGCATCACGTCACCGTGCCAGTCCTCCACCCCGCCACCATGATAGCGCGCCGCGTCGGATCTCCTAGACTGCGCGGAAGATTCGCCAGGGGGCAGCGATGGCTGGGCCGTTAGCGGGAGTGACCGTCCTCGAGGTTGGGAGCGGCGTCGCCGTCGGGTATTGCGGCCGCCTGCTCGCCGGATTCGGGGCCACCGTGGTCAAGGTCGAACCGCCAGCGGGTGATTCAGCCCGGCGCGCGCGGGTCGTCGTGGGTGCACCTAGTCCCTCGCTCGAAGCCGCACCGCAGTTCCTTTACCTCGGGGCGGGAAAGCGAAGCGTCGTGCTGGATCTGGATGGAGGGGTCGCACAGCTACGCGCGCTCGCGGCAGAGGCCGATGTCGTCTTGTGCGATCAGCCGGGCCGCCAGTTCGACCTCTGGGGCATCGGCTACGACGCGCTTGCCGCGGCCGACCCCGGAGCGATCCTCGTGTCCTTGCGGCCATACGGCGATTGGGGTCCGTGGGCCGGATGGAAGGCCGAGAACATCAACGCCTTCGCGATGGGCGGCCAGATGGCGCTCACCGGCGAACTGAGCCGCGAGCCGCTTTGCACGGCTGGTGAACAGGCGTGGATGCAACTCGGCCTGCACGGTTTCGCCGCGACCTGTTTCGCCCTTTACGGCGTGGGCCGGTCTGGCTTGGGCCAGCACGTTGAGGTCAGCGCGGCGGAGTGTATGGCCGGGGCGAGCGAAGGCTTCGGGCCGAACGCGCGCTTCACGGGACGCGTGGTGCCCCGGAGCGGGCGTGCCCGCTTCTCTATGATGGGCATCTATCCGTGCCTCGACGGGTACGCCGGGATCTATGGGACGCACCGGCAGATCCCGCCGTTCGCCCGGCTCTCCGGGCACGAGGAACTGCTGGCTCCCGGCCGCTTCACGAAGCTGCCGGACATCCTTGCGGCGCAGGATGAGCTCCTCGGCATCGTCCTGGAGTACTTCGACCAGCGGACGAAGACGCAGGTCATGGCGGAAGGCCGCGCTTCGTCGATGACGATCGCGCCCGTGCACACCGTGCCCGAGGTGGCGGCGAACCCACACCTCAACGACCGTGGCTTCTTCGTCGAACGGACGCTGGCGGACGGCCGGCGCCTGAAGCAACCGGGCCGCCCGTTTCGCATGTCGGCCACCCCCTGGACGGACGCGCCTGCCCCGCACCTGGGCGAGCTTCCGCCCGGCGCCGCGGCGGCGGCCTTGCGCACTGCCAGGGCGCCCTTCGTTCGCGATCCCGCCGCGACTGTGCGCCAGGACCGTGACCACCGCGGGCTGCTGGCCGGCGTGCGCGTCCTCGACTTCACGGCGTATTGGGCGGGCCCCTATGCGACCAAGTGGCTCGCGGATTTCGGCGCCGATGTGATCAAGGTCGAATCGCCGGCGTTGTACGACTTCATCCGGAGCACGGCGAACGACTTTGCGCGGCCGCGGGTATACGACTACAGCGCCTATTTCAACAACTATAACCGCGGCAAACGGAGCCTCAGCGTGGACCCGGCCCACCCCGACGGGAAGGCGATGCTCATGGAGCTGGTCCGGGGATGCGACGTGGTCGTCGAGAACTTCAAAGCGCGGCGGATGGACAACCTTGGGTTCACCTACGACGCGCTGCGGGCGGTCCGTCCGGACATCATCGTGGCCTCGATCTCCGGCTACGGGCAGGACGGCCCGGACCACTCCTTGGCAGGGGTTGGCACCAACATGGAGCAGCTTTCGGGCATCGCTTCGCTGAACGCGTACGAAGATGCGCCGCAGCCGTACAACACCGGTATCGCCTACGGCGACCCGACCTCGGGCACGACAGGCGCGGCCGCGATCGCGATGGCGCTTCTTCACCGCGACCGGACGGGGGAAGGCCAGTACATCGAGATCACCGGCCAGGAGACGCTCGTCTCGCTGATCGGGGAACAGTTCGCAGCGCTCTCCCTCGGCCTCGAACCAGCGGCCAAGGGGAACCGCCACCCTGATATGGCGCCCCACGGGTGCTACCCGTGCGCAGGCGACGACCGCTGGGTCACGATCGCAGTCCGCGCCGAGGCCGACTGGCGCGGGCTCTGCGACCTCATCGGCGCGCCCGGCCTCGCGGAACTCGACTCGCTGGAGGCGCGCCAGGCGTCCGCCTTGGAGGTCGACGCGGCGATCATGGGCTGGACACTTGGCCGGAGCGACTACGAGGCGGCGCTCGCGCTTCAGGCGGCCGGAGTGGCCGCGGCACCGGTGCTCCACGCCCTCGACCTCGTCGAAGACCCACACTACCGCGTCCGCGGCTACTTCCAGATGGTCACACATCCGGACATGGGCGCGTATCCGCACGACGGGGTCGCGTGGCGGCTCTCGCGTACGCCGGGCGGCATCGCGGCGCCAGCGCCGCTTTTTGGCGAACATACCCGCCAGGTGCTCAGCGAGACGTTTGGCGTGGCGGCGGAGCGGATCGACGCGCTCTACGCGTCCGGGGCGGCGGCTGATGCACCGTTCCGCTGACGGACGACCCTAGGCGGCATAGCCCGGCCGGGACGAAGGCCGCCGGACGGGTTCGGGCACGGTTTCGGCGACGCGTGAGACGATCCACTCCATGGCGTGGACCTGGTCGCGGAGGCTCGGCCCAATCGTGAAGGCGACCTCGTCGTCGGTTTCGATGACCCACCAGTTGTCGCCCTTGAGGAAGGGCAGGGGACGGCGCAGTTCCGGGGTCATGGCCATGACCTCGCCGAAGAGCACTTCGGCGTGGTCGCCGCCGTCTGACCAAAGGAAGCCACGATCGTAAATGATGAGCGGACACTGCATCGAGAGGGCGCGCCACCGGTAGACGACCCAGAACAGGGCGATCGCGACGGTGCCACCCCAGATGGCGAGCGCCTGCGTCGGGTCGGCGCTCATGATGCCCGCGAAGGCACCACCCGCGGCCGCGGCGACAGGGAGCGGCAGCCACCAGGCGCCATGGCGGAGCGGGTTTATCCCGTAACTTGCAACATGACGGCCGAGCACTGGGTGGGGCGTGTTCATCAGGTTGGTGTTCGACCGGTGTCTGTGGCGGGAACAGGCTTAACTGGCTCGCCGGGTCGTCGCTTTCGCGCGGCGGGCGGCGAAGGCTGCCTTGCCGCGCGCGCTGCGCTCCAGGAGCTTCGCGTTCCCAGCGGCGCGTTCTTCCCCAGTCCGCGGCTTCGACATTTTCCCGGGTTCCAGCGTATTCGTTGTGTAGCTGCAGTTGGGGTAGTTCCAGCAGGCGTAGAAGGTGCCACGGCGGGACTTCTTCTCAACGAGTTGGCCGCTGCCGGGCTCTTCCGGACATTCGATGCCGACCGGGACGCTCGACCGGAACGTGCACTTGCCCGCGTCGCGGTTCGTGCAGTCGAGGTACGGGCCGTACGGGCCGACTTTCCGGATCGTGCCGCTCCCGCAGACCGGGCAGGCGTAGGAACTCGGCTCGGGGGCAGTGCTCGGCGCTGGCTCGCCCTCCTGCGTCAGCGGCTTCGCGTTGCGGCAGTTCGGGAAACGAGGGCACGCCAGGAACTTCCCGTTGCGGCCCCACTTGATGACCATGTTGGCTTCGCCGCAGACGTCGCAGAGGATGTCCGTGTCCTCTTGGACCTTGTCGGCGGCCGACTTTGCGGCTTCGACCTCACGTTCGAAGTCACCCCAGAAGCCGCGGACCACCGAGAGGTAGTCACGGTTGCCATCGGCCACTTCGTCGAGTTCTTCTTCCATCTCGCTGGTGAAGCCGACGTCGACGTATTTGTTGACGTGTTCGACCAACAGGTCGTTGACCAGGAAGCCGAGCTCTTGGGGGACCAAAGCCCGGCCCTGCTTGGCGACATAGTCGCGTTTCAGGACGGTCTGGACGATGGTCGCGTACGTACTCGGCCGGCCGATGCCCTTCTCTTCGAGCGCCTTCACGAGCGAGGCCTCGGTGAAGCGGGGCGGCGGCTCCGTGAAGTGTTGCCGCGGGTCGATGCCGCGGGTGCCGAGCGCGTCGCCCGCGGCGAGCTCCGGCAAGGTCGCGGCGGCGCCAGCGTCTTCGTCGTCGGCGGGTTCGTTCGCGTCCACGCCGTAGACGGCG
>JBJXFX010000012.1:0-3595 GCA_046152925.1 Dehalococcoidia bacterium | reverse complement strand
GAAGCCGAGGTTGGTGGCACGGAAAAGGGCGGGCCAGTTGCGGCCCGCCCTTCTTTGGGAATTGGCGAAGTGAGCGCTTATTTCCCGGCGTGGGCGACGTCGACGCAGGGGGCGAAGAAGTCGACCTGGTCGATCCAGTTCTGGACGCTGGGGATGCCCTCCCAGAAGTTGGTTTCGATGATGATGTGGTCGATGCCGGCGTCGACGCACTCCTTGGTCTTCTTGGCCATGTCGTCGGCCGTGCCCTGCCACGACATCCGGCCGAAGAAGCCTGGGTCGCCCACTTCGACGCCCGGCATGGTGGGGACGGCGAAGATCCGGAGGTAGGCCGGGAGCGTGATGTTGCGGCCCTTGGCCTTCACCATCTCGTCGAGCTGCTTCTTGATCTGCATGGTCATTTCGGGCGGCGTGCCGGCCGGGTTCCAGCCCTGGGCGAATTCGGCGCACCGCTCGAGCGAAAGCGGGTTCGCGCCGCCGGTGAGGATCGGGACGCATGGGTTGCCGTTTTCGTCCCGCTGGATGGGCTTTGGCGAGCTGTCGCATTCGGGGAAGTTGAAGAACGGCCCGTCGTACTTGATGGGGTCCGGCATCCAGCCGGCTTTCAGGGCCTTGACGAAGTCGGTGTAGCGGGGGCCGCGCTGCTTAAAGGGGGTGTCCATGTGCTCGTACTCCTCGGCCATCCAGCCGAGGCCGAGGCCGCAAAGCGCGCGGCCGCCGGAGATCACGTCGAGGGTGGCCATCCGGCGGGCGAGCATCAGGGGCCGGTGGTAGGCCGTGACGAGGATGGAGGTGCCGAGTTGGACCTTGTCGGTCACGGCGGCGCAGAAGCTCAGGGTCTCGAGGGGCTGGAGCATGCTCTGATAGGGCTTGGGCATGGGGACGCCTGGGTTGCCGGCATAGCCAGTCTTCGGGACATCGCGCCACATGAAGTGCTCTTGCACCCAAAGGGAGTCGAAGCCGACGGCTTCGGCGCGCATGGCGTACGTTTTCAGGGCTTCACGGGTCGCATAGGGCCCCATGATCGGGACGCACAGGCCAATCTTCATCCAAAACGCTCCAAGGCGAGAGTATGGCGGCAGTCTACGCGGGAAGCGTGGGGGGGGCCATCAGCCCCTGGCAGCCATCGCGTCCAGGTGCTTGACGACCTGCTTCATCGCCATGCCGCGGTGGCTGTGGCGGTCGCGGTCGTCGTCGCTCATTTCGGCGAGCGTCTGCTTGTTGTTCAGCTGGGTCACGGGGTCGAAGAGAAAGCCGCCTTCGCCCCGTTGCTCGACCGGCACCTCGCACTCAAGGGTCGAGTTGCAGACCTTCACTTGCTCACCCGGCCATCCGACGGCGATGGCGACCTGGAAGAGCCCCAGGCGTTGCCCCGGGGCGACGCGCTTCATCTCCTTGAGGAGCTTGGCGCAGTGCTCGGCGTCGGTCGCGCCTTCGCCAGCGAAGTCATGCGTCCGGAGGCCCGGCTGGGCGTTCATCGCGTAGACGTTGTAGGCGCTGGTGAGCGCGATGACCGGCAGATTCGCCTGCTCGACGAAGGTGGCAGCGCGCATGATGGCGCGCTCGCGGAGGTTTGGGCCCGTGAAGCCGAAGCTTGGCGGTTGGATGCCGGCCTCGGCGCAGGTGACCCCTTGCCAGCCCGCCGCCGCCAGGATTCGCCGCAGCTCAGCGATTTCGCCTTCGTGTGCGGTCGCGAGGAGGACCTGTCGTCCCATTTTCGAACTCCCGATTCCCGTGATGGCGGCCCGCCGCCTGGGCCTGCAAAAATGTAGCGGCTCCGGGGCTCACGCGCTTCGCTCATTGGTGAAGGCGCCGGACGGCGCCCATTTTTGGGGTAAGGGACGGTGGCGTGTTTGGGATGGGCCTCCAATGCGACGAGGTAGACGCAAAACGGGGGCCTTGCCTTTCGGCCGGGCCCCCGTTGGTAGGCTCGCGGGCGCTGAGGTTAGTTGAACATCAACACGGAGCGGGCGACTTCACCGGCCTTCATCGCGCGGAAGGCCTCGTTCACATCCTCGAGGCGTCCCCTACGGGAGACCATCTCGTCGAGCTTGAGGCGACCCTGCATGTAGAGGTCGATGTACTGGGGCATGTGAACCGGGAAGTGGTTTGAGCCCATCGCGCAGCCCTGGATCTTCTTCTGGCGGAGGAAGGTCGGGCCATCGAGCTCTATCTTCTGGCCCACCGGGATCATCCCGACGATGGTGGCGAGCCCGCCCTCGCGGATCGCCTCGAAGCTCTGCTCGGCCGCAATCTTGAGGCCGATGCATTCGAAGGCGTAGTCGACGCCGCCGGGGACGATGTCCTTGATCTTTGCAACGGGGTCACCACTGGAGGCGTCGACGGTGTGCGTCGCGCCGAGGTCGCGGGCGGTGCGGAACTTATTCTCGTGGATGGCGAAGTCAGTGGGATGAGCGTGTTCGATTTCAATCGGGACGCGCGCGACGACGTGATTCAGCTGCATCGAGTCTCGGCGGAATTCAGCGTCCGCCTCGCGAAGCCGGACGGGTTGCTCGATGAGCCGAAGTTTTTTCCGATGGGCTCGTTGCCGAGTGCGCAGGCCGTCGTCGACGTAAACGGGGACCAGATTCCTGACATGGTCAGCGCGAATCTGGGCGGTTACGGGCTGGAGACCGGATCCGTTTCCGTCCGGCTGGGCGACGGGCACGGCGGGTTCGGCCAGGAGCAACGTTTTTATTTGCCGGCGGGAGAGTCCGGACGTCTTTTCGCGCTGGTCGCGGCTGATTTCGATCGGGATGGCGACATCGATCTGGCGGCGGGTTTCTTCGACTGTCGTCTGGCGTTCTTTGAAAACACCGGTGGGGGACAGTTCCGGTTTACGCGCGCCCATCGGTTTGTCTACGAATCCCGCGTCATGGTGGCCGGCGATTTTGATCAGGACGGCGACATCGATCTGGCCGGGGCGGGCTATGCGGGCGACGTAGTCGTGATTGAAAATGAAGGAAACCTGTTGACCGCGGAGAGCCTGACACGAACCGATTATCGATCGACCTCCGGGAAAAAGTTTGGCACGCGCGACATCGTGACGGCCGATCTCAACAACGACGGCGACCTCGACCTGCTGGTCGGCAGCGGTGATGGCGTGATGATGTTCTTCGGGGGCGAAGGCATGGCGTTCTTCAAGGTGTCGGACAAACTGCCCGGGACGGATTTTCCCGCTTCCGGCGTGGCGCTCGGCGATTTCGACGGGAATGGCACGCGGGACGTGGCCGTCTCGTGTCGGATCCTGTCGTGCATCAGCATTCTGAGTGCGGACACGAACGGATTTTATCAGCCGGCCTTGAGCGTGAATGTGCCGTCTGGCGAGTATCTGGCGTCGGGGGATCTGGACGGGGACGGCCAGGCGGACTTGGTGGGCACCGGCAGCGTCCTGTGGACAGCGCTGAGCAGTCGCAGTGCGCAGGCAGCGGCTCCGAAGGCGGTTTCGGCGGAACGTTCCGTCGTGCCCCGCCTCGTGATCAACGAGCTGCTGGCCATCAACACCGATCTCCCGCTGGAGACCGATGGCGAACGGACCTCGGACTGGCTGGAGCTGTTCAACGCCAGCACCACCGCACTGTCACTCAATGGCTGGAAG
>JBJXFX010000010.1:0-18182 GCA_046152925.1 Dehalococcoidia bacterium | reverse complement strand
CTCGCTCTTCGCCGACATCCGGGTCGCCTCGACGGCGGCGAAATTCGGCGAGCTGTTCATCAAGCGCGGGCTCGTCCCGGACCTGGGCGGCCTTTGGCGGCTGCCGCTCGCGGTTGGGCCTTCCAAGGCGGCCGAACTTTGCTTCACCGGAGATGTCATTTCAGCGGAGGAGGCCCTGCGGATCGGGCTTGTCTCCTACGTGGTCGAGCCGGACCAGCTGCTGACGAAGGCGCGCGAGATCGCCACCAAGATCGCGAACAACCCACCGATCGCGATGCGGTACGTGAAAGAAGGGCTGCGGCAATCGCGGCAGAATTCGATGGAGCAGATGGGCGCCTACGTCGGCTCCTCGCTCGCGTACCTGTTCACGACCGAAGACCACCGTGAGGGCGCCCTGAGCTTCGTGGAGCGCCGCGAGCCGGTCTTTAAGGGCCGATAACGGGCGAATCCTCACACCCTGTCCGGCGGACAGGCTTAAGGAACTGTGGAAGGCGCCGAAACTGTAGCCTCGGTACTCGCGCGGCGTCGCCCGCCCGGCAAGCGCGTCGCCCACACGGCCCCTGTGGCTTATGCAATACTCCAACGGAGTTCCAATTCAGCTTTCACGCTGGGGCAAGGACGCTCCCGCAATCTAGCTACAATCCCGTCGAACGACCGGCAAGGGCGCATGGGGGAGAGATGAATCGTAGGATTCTGTGCGTGATCGCGCTGGTATGGGTCCTCGCCACCGCCGCGTGTGGCGCCGAGGACGATGCCACCGACGCGACGACTCAGCCTACACAGACCGCGGGAGGAGCCAGCCCGGCCGCAGCCAGAACGTCCGTCGCATCCAGTGCGACGCGATCGGCCGCCTCGCCGGCGGCGACCTCCGGCACGGCCGCGCCACGTTCGACCGTGGACCTGACTCGCCTGCCAGTTGGTGACGGCAAGTATTCGGCTACGGCTAAAGTCGGGTTCGTCATGTCTTGCACGGCCAGTTTCCCCTCGAATGCCCCCGGGGCCCAGGCGAAGGGGCCCTGGTTCAACGGCGATGGGACCTGGGACAAGACAAAGAAACTGGCGGTGCTCGGCCAAAACTACCATCCAAGCGCCACGTTCTCGACGACTATCGAGGGCGCTACCCGCGTCATTAAGACGAACAATTTACCGCAGCCATCGATTGGCTATACAGGCAACTTCCCGGTCTCGCCCACCGATCCCGCGTATCAAATCGACCGGAACCCGGGCAGCCCGGCAGCGTCTGAACGCACCTACCGCGTCCCGGCGAACCCGGTCGTAGCCAGCGCGCCAACGTGCACGGGCCTTGGCGCCATAGGCATCGTCAACGACGGTGTCGTGCTCTTCAACGCCCTGGACGCTGGCGGCCGCGACGCCGGCCCGAACGAAGTCCTCGATGGGTGCGGCGGTCATCCCGCCCGGACGGAGTACCATCATCACGACCTCGACACATGCCTGAAGGATACGGTCGACGCCTCCGGCCATTCGAAGCTGCTGGGATATGCCTTGGATGGCTTCGGGATCTTCGGCAAGTTCGGGCCGGGTGGCGTCGAGTTGACCAACGACGATCTGGACGAATGTCACGGCCACACCCATGACGTTGAGTGGGATGGCAAGACGGTGGCGATGTACCACTACCACGCGACGGCGGCGTTCCCCTATTCGGTCAGTTGCTTTAAGGGGACGCCCATGACGGCATCCGCCGACCCGCACTAGCGGCGTCCGTCTGTTGCCTGCTGGAAAGCGGAGCCCGCGGGGCGCCCCACGGGAGCGCCGGGAGCCCGTCTCAGTAGCCGATACCGGAGCGAGCCATGTGAAGAAACGGCACTCCGCCGCCGAATTGTAACGGTGTGGCCACCGGGGGTGCTTTGGACGTAGCCGTGGACCTCGCAACGCCAGAACAGAAGCCCGTCTTGCGCGGGCTCTTGGCGTGCTACTTGCACGACCTCAGCGAGTTCGATGGCCGCGACTTTACGGACTTCGGCGAGTTCAGTTTCCCCGAGCTCGACCACTACTGGGTCGAACGCGAAGACCGCTTCCCTATCCTGATCCGCGTCGAGGGGCGGCTGGCCGGCTTCGCGCTCGTCAAGAAGTGCGAGGCGACTTGGTCGATGGCCGACTTCTTCATCCTTCGCAAGTTCCGGCGCCAGAAAGTTGGCGCGGCGGCGGCGTTGAAGATCCTTCCGGGCTTCGTCGGCCCGTGGACGGTGCAGTCGGACAAGCTCAACGCCCCGGCCCGCACGTTCTGGCAACGCGTGATCCGGGCGCAGACGCAGGACGACTACTCAGAGACCGCGAACGGGAGCCACGTAACCTGGCGCTTCACGGTCCCCGAATAGCCCCGACCTACCGTTTGATCTTGAAGTTGTCCCAGGTCACCTGCTTATCGGGCGTCATGACGACCCAGCGCCAATGGCGGCCCCGCGCGGTCGACTCATTCCGCTTGCGCTCCGCCGTCTCGCCGTGGCCGCCGGCGTACTTAGTCCCCATCTGCCAGCGGACGTCTTCCATGCCGGCTTCGGCGGCTTCATCTTCGGGGGTTTCGAGCACCTTCGCCTTGCCCTGGAACATCGCACCTTGGAGTTCGGGGAATCGCTCGTTGCGGTCGACGAGGACCGTGCAGGCCGGGCTACGTCGCAGGTTCACGACCTTCTGGCCGCGGCAGTAGAAGAAAATTTTGCCTTCGCCCCACCCGAACCAGAGCGGCGTCACGTTGATGCGCGTCCCCGGCCCGATGGTGGCGACGCGCATGTTCCTCGACGAGGTCATCAGTTCGTCGAGCTGTTCGGGGGTCAGGGAAAGTTCCTTCGGGATAGGCACAGAGGACCTCTCGATGTTGGCGTCCCCGGATGATACGCTAGATGTCTGCGCTAGCGGGCGTGGTTCAATGGCAGAACGCGACCTTCCCAAGGTTGAAGCGAGGGTTCGATTCCCTTCGCCCGCTCCACTCTGGCCCTCACCCTACGGGCCTCATGCCGGAATCCAGCCCCTTGACGACCCCTCACCCTAACCCTCTCCCCCAAGGGGAGAGGGAGGGAACGATCGCTCGTTTACCCGGTCTGGACGAGGCAACGAGCCTTTCAATCCAGGAGCGACACGGCTCGCACCTCGGTGTTGCTGAGCAGCTCTTCCGGACTTGTGTGACGCGTCACGATCAGGCCGCAGGAGCGGAGGCCGGCTTCGTGGGCGCGGCCGATGGGGTACCCGGCACACGGGCTCGGCCGGCCAGGAGGTCGCGCTGGGCGCGGCGGAGAAAGTCCCGCACTTCGAGTTCGCCCTGATAGCCCGTGAGCGAGACGATGCTGACGATCGCGCCTCGCTTGGTGCCGGGCACGAGGCCACCGAGCACCGCTTGCAGCGCTTCCGCCTTCTCCGAGCCAGCGCGGTCGTCGTCGACGACGATCGCGGCGAAGACGGGGCCCTCCAGGTGGGCGACAAAGTCGCCCTCGCTACACGTGTGGCGGATCGCTCGGCCGATAGCTGGGAGCGCCTTCGGGTCTTCCTGCGGGTTGAGGCCGGCCATGTCTGTCAGCACGAGCGAGAAGCCGCGACCGTTGCGGACCGAGCGCATCATCTGGCGGCGCAACTCGAAGACGAAGTGGCGCGCATTGGGCAAGCCGGTCAGTTCGTCCTCGTAGATCCTGCCCCGAATGCGCTCGACGACGTGGTGAAAGCGGCGGCCCTGCTCGGACTCTTCGTACCAGAACTGGGTGTGCAGGATCACGAACGGGATCGTCGAGATGACGACGACCGGCCAGGCACTGGTATCACCTGTGGCGATGATCGTGATCGCCTGGACACAAAAGATGACGAGCCAGAGGGCGAAGCTGATCGGCCGCAGGACCCGGATCAGCGGCGGCGTCCGCACCGAGCCGAGCGCCTTCTCCGGCGCCGGGAAGAGAAATGCGTTGAGGCCCGAAGGACGGTTCAACCTGGCGCTCCGGAGTGTGGGTAGACGCTCCTACCCTGTTACTCCTCTTCTAGTTCGGGCGTCGCACCCAGTGCCAACAGTGAACCCGGTTGCCCAACGGTGAATTCCTGTCACTTTCGCTTCGGCGGAAGCGACCGGATGTACTCGTTGATGCCCTCTGCAGCGCGCCGGCCGTCGGCCAGTGCGGTGACCACGAGGTCGGCCCCGTTCACGTTGTCGCCACCCGCGAACACTCCCGGACGCGACGTGCGCCCGTCATTATCGACCTGCACCAGCGACTTCCGGTCGGCCTTCAGCCCGGAGGTGGTCTTCGGGACGATGGGGTCGGCGCCGTAGCCGATGGCGATGGCGACGCAGTCGGCGGGGACGATGTACTCGCTCCCCTTGATCGCCTTAGGGGCCCGCCGGCCGGAGGCATCGGGCGCTCCCAGTTCCATCTTCTGCAGTTCGACCGAGACCACCTCGCCCGCCTCATTACCGATGATCCGGGTCGGAAGGGTAAGCATGGCGAAGACAACTCCCTCCTCGCGCGCGTTCTTGCGCTCTTCGCCCCGGCCCAGCATCTCGGCCTCGGTGCGCCGGTAGACGCAGGTCACCTGCTCGGCGCCAAGGCGGACGGCCGTGCGCACGCAGTCCATGGCCGTGTCTCCACCGCCGATGACGACCACGTTGGTGAGTTTCGGGAGGGGCTCCCGGAGTTCGGCGGGGAGGGCCTCGCCGATGAGGTTGCCGCGCACGAGGAAGTCCGTCGCCTTATGGACGCCCTTCAGGTGTTCGCCCTCGATCTCCATGACGTTCCCGACGCCCGCGCCGGTCCCGAGGAAGACTGCGTCCGTGCCCTGCGCGAACATCTCGTCGACGGTGATGTCCCGGCCCACATACGTGTTGCAGACAAAGCTCACGCCGAGCCGTTCGAGGTAGGTGAGGTACTCGTCGACGATCTGCTTCCGCATCTTGAAGTTCGGGATGCCATAGACCAGCACGCCGCCGGGCTCGGGCCAGTACTCGTAAACCGTGACCGAGTGGCCGACGAGGGCGCACTGCTCCGCGACGGCGAGGCCGGCCGGCCCTGCCCCCACCACCGCCACCTTGCGGCCGGTGGGCTCGGGCAGGTAACGGGGAAGTGGGTACCCCTCGCGCTCGAAGCGCTGGCTGTCAGTGCAGAAGGCTTCGAGCTTGCCGATCGTCACGGGCGGCTCGTTCCGGCCATCGGACCGGATAGCGAAGCCGACGACGCAAGCGCCCTCGCAGAGCTTCTCCTGCGGGCAGAGGCGGCCGCACATCTCCGGGAGGTTGGAGGTCTCGCGGAACACGTTGGCCGCGCCCTCGATATCGCCGATCTCCAGAAACGCGAACGCGCCGGGAATATCGTTGTGGACCGGGCACGCCTCCTGGCACGGGGCCGACGGGCACTGGATGCAGCGCGAGGCCTCGATCTTGGCAGCGTTGAGGTCGAAGCCGATGTAGGTCTCGTCGAAGTTCTTGACACGGGCGGCCGCGTCCTGCTTCGGGACGGGCTGCACGCTCACCGACAGCCGGCGATGGACGATATGAGTCGATTCGGGCACCAGGTCACCGTCCGCAACGGGCCTGCGTGGCCCGGGTAAGGTTGGGCGTATGTATAGGGGATCGTAGGCCCGTGGGCGGCCCTGTCAATCGACGCTTGCACCGCTCGGCCGCGCGTGGCTAACTTCGGGCGATGACCATGCCAGAGTTGCAGCGCCGCGAAGTCGCCGGCCTCGAAGAGGTCCGCTTCCAGCTTGAGGTCGATGGCGAGGATGTGCCCGCGCTGTTCTACCTGGGCGACGGCGACGGGCCGCGACCGCTCGTGATTATCCAGCACCCGGCCACCAGTTCGAAGGACGACTACTTCGTCGCCGACGTGGCCCGGATGTGGGCGCGCAACGGCTGGGTCGTGGGCGGGCTGGATGCACCGATGCACGGCGAGCGCCGCGCCTTCGACCCCATGGGGATGCTCCGCGAGCCCGGGCGCTTCGCCGCCGCGTCGGGGCGCTTCACCAATGAGTTGCGGGCCGTGGTGGACTTCCTTGCTGGCGAGTTCGCCGTCGACCTCAGCCGCCTCGGCTACGTCGGCTACTCGATGGGGAGCATGCTCGGGATCCCGGCGGTCGCTGGGGACGGGCGATACAAGGCCGCCGCCTTCTGCCTGGTCGGCGAAGGTGGCCTGGTGGGAGCCGCGAGCGAGCCCGGTTCGCCGGTCCAGCAGCTCGGCGGCGTGGCGGTGCGCATCGTTGGGAAGCTGCAGGACGAATTCTTCCCGAAAGCGGCGACGGAGGGGCTTCACGCGGCGATGCCCGGCGAGAAGGACCTCGTCTGGCTGCCGGGCGGCCACTTCGAGATCGGTCAGGACGTGATCACGGCGGCCGGTCAGTGGATGGAGCGCCACATCGGCCATCCGCGCCCGGGGCCGCGACGGGCTTAGCGCGGGCGGTGCGGCTATCCCGGCCTGCTGCCAAGATACGCCTTCGGACGTTTCGCTTTGGAGGCGCAACCATGGCCTGGGGATTCATGACGGACCCGGACTTTCAGCAGGAACTCGATTGGATCGAGACCTTCGTCAAGGAAGAAGTCGAGCCGCTGGAGTTCGTGCTCGAAGCCGCCTCGAACCTCAAGCAGCCGAACTTCGAGCGGCTCGTCCGCCCCTTGCAGGCGGAAGTGAAGCGCCGGGGCCTGTGGGCCTGCCACCTCGGCCCAGACCTCGGCGGCAAGGGCTATGGCCAGGTCAAGCTCGCGCTGATGAACGAGATCTTCGGACGCACGCGCTTCGGCCCGACGGTCTTCGGGGCCCAGGCGCCCGACACCGGGAACTCGGAGATCCTCGCGCATTACGGCACCCCGGAGCAGAAGGAGCGCTACCTGCAGCCGCTCCTCGAGAACCAGATCGTCTCGTGCTTTTCGATGACGGAGCCGCAGGGCGGCGCCGACCCCACCCAGTTCCGCACGACCGCGGTCGCCGACGGCGACGACTGGGTCGTGAACGGCTACAAGTGGTTCTCCTCGAACGCGAAGCACGCATCGTTCTTCATCACGATGGCCGTCACGGACCCCGATGCGGCACCGCACCGGCGCATGTCGATGTTCGTCATCCCGGCCGAGACGCCGGGCATCGAGATCATCCACAACCTGGGTTTCCATGGCGAAGCCGACCCCAGCCACGCCTACATGCGCTACAACGACGTCCGTATCCCGCGCCAGAACATGCTCGGTGGCCAGGGCGACGCCTTCAAAGTCGCGCAGACGCGGCTCAGCGGCGGCCGCATCCACCACGCCATGCGCACGGTCGCCCAGGCGCAGAAGTGCTTCGACCTCATGTGCGAACGCGCCCTTTCTCGGACCACGAAGGGCGAAATGCTCGGCGACAAGCAACTCGTCCAGCAGATGATCTCGGATTCGTGGACGCAGCTGCGGCAGTTCCGGCTGCTCGTGCTCGAAACCGCCTGGCTGATCGACCACCACAACAACTACCTGAAGGTCCGCAAGAACATCTCTGCGGTGAAAGCGACGATGCCGAAAGTCCTCCACGATGTCGCGTCCTGCGCGCTGCAGGTGCACGGCTCGCTCGGCATCTCGACCGACATGCCGTTCACGGACCTGATCATCAACTCGTACCACGTGGGCCTGGCCGATGGCCCGACGGAGGTCCACAAAGTGACGGTCTCGCGCCAGGTGCTGCGCGACTACCAGGCCGCGGACGAGGTCTTCCCCACCGGCTACCGCCCTACGCTCCGGGAGAAGGCACGCGCCAAGTACGGCTTCGTCCGGGGCGAGGTCGCGGCTGCGGGCGGCTAGCGTTGGCGGTCGGTCGCGAAACCTACGTTGCGGTGACAAAATGATGCCCAGGAGGGGTGCCGATGGCCGCGACCCTGGCCCCTGACCAGGCTTCAATGCTTGATGACGCCCGGCGCTTCTTTCGAGAAACAGACTTGCCGCCTTCCATGTTCTGGGCGGCCTATCTGAGCGAGTTGAACTACCGTGGATTCGTGGCAGAGTTGTGGGACGCGCTCAAGGATGCGGAGCGGACGGGCGACGTCGAAGCGCTGGAGATCCTTCTGGAAAGCTGGGAAGCG
Organism: Dehalococcoidia bacterium; assembly: GCA_046152925.1. Taxonomy (GTDB): domain Bacteria; phylum Chloroflexota; class Dehalococcoidia; order Tepidiformales; family Tepidiformaceae; genus CAMAUF01. The sequence goes on along the minus strand of JBJXFX010000010.1, from coordinate 10,166 downwards.
ACGGCAGGCGTCGACGCGACGCCTGGCCTGGCCGAACTCCTGAACGAAGGCCCCAAGGACGAACTGGTGTTCGCGAGCGGCCGCGTTACGCTCTGATGTTCCGGCCCCCACGCCCGCTCAAAATCTGGGTGGGGCCCAACGTACTCCACCGACACGCGCCGAGCAGCCACATCCACCGTGTAGATCAGGCGGTAGCTGCGGTCGATGTCGAACTGACAGTGCCCTCGCCACGCACCGCTAAGGGCCTTGAGTTTGCCGGGGATACGCTGCGTCGGTCGGCGACTCGCGTGGTCGTTGAGAAACTCAACACCCGGTTCCGCTGCGATTCGTGCGGGAGATCCCGAATCGCAGCCTGAACCTTCCGGCTCATCGCGATTTCGTAGCCCGTCCCTTCGTCTGCATCGGCCACGTTGTCACTCTACTCTTCGCCCCGTCGCCGCCGCGGCTTCGCCTGTCGCAGCCCGCATACCGCGTACGGGCGAAGGCGAGGTCGCTGCCGCGGGGGGTTAGCGGTCGCACCACGGGTGTTCGATGGCGGGTGCCGAACCTGGCATACTGTGGTTTATGGAGACGGAAACTGGGACGCTGTATCCCGTGGTGGGCGAAGGCGGGATTGTCGTTATCCCCAAGAACAACCTCGTCCGGGCCGCCCTCGCCGATGGTCAGCGGTACTGTGTCCAGAACACGCCCGAAGGCATCTTGCTGCGCCCCGTTGATCGCGACCCGGACCAGTGGTGGTTCTGGACCGACGAGTGGCAGGCAGGCGAGCGACAGGCCGACGAGGACATTGCCGCCGGCCGAACAACCCGGTACATGGATTTCGATTCGTTCGTCCGCTCGCTCGAGGAAATCGACCGCGACGAGGCCTGAGGTTTGCCAACCTACGAGCAGGCATCCCAGTTCCGGCGTGAGTTCCGCGCCCTAAACGCCGAGGAGCGGCGGCAGTTTTTGCAAGCCGTGCGCGCGCTTCGTGGCGACCTCGAACGACACCCAGACAGGTTTCACCCCTCGCTCCGGGTGAAGCGCGTCGTGGCGCATCCTGGCGTCTGGGAGATGACTTGGGGCCCAGACGGGCGGGCGACGTTCAACTACGGGCCAGAGGTGGTCGCCGGCGAACCGCACGTAGTCTGGCGCCGCGTCGGCACGCACGACATCTTCCAGGCGCCCTGATCCCTCGCTGCCGCCTCGGTCGGACGCAGCGTATAGTCGCCTCCATGGCCATCCGGCGGATCGATCACATCGGGCTCGTCGCAGCCTCCTGGGAGGAGGCCAAGGCCATCTGGGTGCCGCGCATGGGCTTCGCCGTCTCGGAGTGGAAGGGCGTTGGTGATGCGGGCGTCTACTTCGCCCCCGAACGCACCATGAACTACTTCATCGACGTCGGTGAGGGCGAGACGGTGCTCGAAGTCATCGTCCCGCAGGACGCGGAAAGCGGCGCCGGCAAGTTCCTCGCCAAGCGCGGGCCTGGGCTTCACCACATCGGCTACGCCGTCGACGACGTGCCCGGCGAGGCGGAGCGGCTCCGTGCCGAGGGGCTGCGCCAGGTCGACCTCGGCCCCGGCGCCGGGGCAGCATTCTTTTATCCGCGCGATGTCCAGGGCGTGCTCACCGAACTCGTGCCGTATCAGGCGCCGCACGTGCGGGTGCACCGGTAGGTCTCGAAAGGGCCGCGGCGGCCTGGCCCCGGGTGCGCAACGTCAGCCGGGCTTGACACAGCCCTACGCCGGGCGAGGGTATCCTGGCAACCGTGCGCTTCCCACGGCCCGTGCCCCCGAGCGAAACCGTCACGCTGACGAAGTGGCGCCCGATCCTCGGGCTTCAGATCCTGACCGGCGCCGCCCTGCTCGGCCTCTCGCTTGGGGTCGGCGTCTCCGCCTTCTGGGACCGCGGCGATATCGGCGGCAACGAGTACCACCTCTGGCGCTGGCAGACCGACACCCTGCTCGACAACGTCTTCTCGCGGATTGGCATCGGCCCCGACCCCGAGGGTGAGGCCGCCGAACGGGCCGTGCGCAACTACTTCCGCCTGACGACCCAGATCCGGAACGAGTCGGACAAGGAGGCCGCCGACCTCCGCTTGCTCGAAACGCTCGCCGCCGAGCGCGCGCTCTACGAAAACGACGTCGAGCGCTACGTCGAGGGCCTCATCCACGAAGCCGTGGCGGGCGCCGGGCTCGACCGTGGGCTGCCACTCTTCAGCGACGCCCGTATCGTCTGGCCGCCGGTTGATTTCGAACTGACGACGCCCCCCCGCCTGCTCGTCCGATCGCCCCGCGACACGATTAAGCGCGCCGGCGACACCCTCCTTCGGCCCGGCATCGGCCTCGCCACCATCGAACGGATCGAAGAAGCGACCGATGATGAGGATACCGTGAGCTTGGTCGTCTCCATCGGCGGGCTCGCGGCGTACCCGGCTATGGTCACGGCCGACCGCTCGTACGCATCGCTGCTCGACACAGCCGCGCATGAGTGGGTCCACCACTACCTGGCGTTCTATCCGCTGGGCGAACAGTGGGGCAAAGGCGGCGATGCCGAGACCTTGAACGAGACCACCGCGAACATCGCGGGCCGCGAGATCGCCGCCGTCATCCAGAAGAGTCACCCACTCCCGCTTGAAGAGGGCGGGGATGGCCGCCGTAGCAACGTGCGGCCGGTCACGGTCGACTTCTCGAAGGAGATGCGCGCCCTCCGGCTCGAGGTCGACAAGCTCCTTGTCGACGGCAAGGTCGCGGAGGCCGAGGCGCTCATGGAAGAGAAGCGCCGGTTCTTGGAAGAGAACGGCGTCTTCATCCGCAAGCTCAACCAAGCCTACTTCGCCTTTTATGGCACCTACGCCGATGGGCCGGCCTCGTCGAACCCGGTCGGGCCCAAGATCGAACGTGTGTGGGAACTCACAAAGGACGTGGGCCAATTCCTCGCTGTGATGCGTGACGTCACGAACGTCCGCGACCTGGACGAGCGGCTCGCCGTCCTCGAAGCCGGGGTCAGCCAAGCGCCGTCCGAATCGCAAGGCAGGTAGACGCCGTCGCGCGACCTGCGATCCTATGGCGGCTGACATGAACGGGATCATCGTCGTCGACTACGACCCAGCCTGGCCCGCACGCTTTGAGGCCCTGGCAAAGCGCCTGGAGCCGGCCCTCGACGGCGTCGTCGTCGCGGTCGAGCACGTCGGGAGCACGTCTGTGCCCGGGCTCGCGGCGAAGCCAATCATCGACCTCGACATCGTCGTCCGGGACGACGACGCAGCTGTGACGGCCACCATCGCGGCCCTTGCAACGCTCGGCTACGCCCACCGGGGCGACCTGGGCATCCCGGGCCGCGAAGCGTTCCGGGCGCCCGCGGGCGGCCAGGCGCACCACCTCTACGTCTGCCGCGAGGGATGTCCTTCGCTTCGCAACCACTTGGCCGTGCGCGAACATCTCCGCGCTCACCCGGCGACCGCGGCGGCGTACGGCGCCCTCAAGAAGGCCCTTGCCGCCCGCCACCCGGACGACATTGACGCCTACATCGCTGGAAAGGCGCCGCTCCTGCTCGCGATCCTCGCCAAGTCCGGGTTCGACGAAGACGAACTCGCCGCGATCGCAGGGCAGAATGGCGTGCGCTGGCCGCTCGAGTCCTAAGCACGCGCTGACTCGCCATGCCCGCTTCGCTGAGCTGTGCGACCATTCGGGGATGCGAATCGCCCACCTTATTCGGCGATACTGGGCTCCGGCCGTGATCTTCGTAGCCGGGGTCGCCATCGTCGCCCTCGTGGGGATCCGCACCGAGAGCTTGACGGCGATTATGTACACGAGCGGCATCAATGGCGTCATCTTCGGGATCGCGATCGGCGCCGCGAACCGTCGGGCCGCCGGGCAAGAGGCGGCGCGGACGAGGCGGCGGAGGTAGCGCTCCTACCTCGCACCACGCCACGGGGTACGCTGGCTCGATGGCGAAGGGGACGCAACAGCCCAAAGGGCGCGGCGCGGGACCTCGGCCGGCGCGTGCGCGGGTCGCCGCGCTGCGTGTTCTGCAGCCGATTCAGGCGTTCGTCGCGACCGAATCGGCCAGCGGAATCGTCCTGCTCGTGGCCACCGTCGCGGCCGTCGTCTGGGCAAATTCGCCCTGGGACGGATCCTACAACAACCTCTGGCACTCCAAGGTTGTCCTCGAAACCGGGATCGTGGCGATCCGCGAGGACCTGGGCCACTTCATCAACGACGGCCTGATGGCGATCTTCTTCTTCGTCATCGGCCTCGAAATCAAGCGCGAACTGGTGCATGGCGAACTCGCGTCGCCCCGGCGGGCCGCATTACCCGTGGCCGCGGCCCTCGGCGGCATGGCCGTCCCGGCGCTCATCTTCACCGCCTGGAACGCTGGTGGGGACGGATCGAGCGGATGGGGCATCCCGATGGCGACCGACGTGGCCTTCGCCCTTGGCGCCTTGGCGCTCGTCGGGCGGGCGGCGCCCTTCGGCCTGAAGGTCATGCTCCTCGCCCTCGCCGTCGTTGATGACCTCGGCGCCATCGCGGTCATCGTGCTCTTCTACACGGAGAGCCTCTCGATCGGCGCCCTGGCTTGGGCTGCCCTGTTCACGGCCATCCTCGCCGGATTCGCAACCTTCCGCGTCGGCCACCCGTTGCCCTGGGTCGTGGTCGCGATCGCGCTTTGGGTGGCAGTCCTCGAGTCGGGCGTCCACGCGACGGTCGCTGGCGTGATCGTGGCCGTGCTTGTCCCCGCCCGGGCGACCCGTACAGTGGAGCAAGCCGACGCAGAAGTCGAGGCGCTGCTCGATGCGGCACGCGCCGCCCGCTCGAGCGGCGACCGCGAGCGCGACGAGGCCACGCTCGACCGCCTCGGCGCCCTTGCCTCCAGCGCAGAGGCCCCGCTGGACCGCGTAGAGCACGCAGTCCACCCCTGGGTGAGCTTCGTGATCATCCCGATCTTCGCGCTGGCCAATGCTGGAGTTGTGATCGACCGGGCGAGCGTGGAGGCGGCCGCCAACAGCGCGGTCACGGCTGGCGTCGCCTTCGGCCTCGTCGTGGGCAAGCCCGTGGGCATCTTTGCGTTCGCCTGGCTGGCGGTCCGGCTCGGCTGGGCCGTGTTGCCGACGGGCGTAAACTTCGCCCAAATCGCCGCCATGGGGTTGATCGCCGGGATCGGGTTCACAGTCTCACTCTTCATCACCGGGCTCGCCTACGACGACGCAGGCCTGGTGGCGGAGGCGAAACTCGGCATCCTCGCGGCGTCTGTCCTCGCGGCGGTTGGCGGCAGCCTCTGGTTGCGCGCGATCGCGAAGCCCGCGGCGCCCGCATAGCCAGGCCTCACCTGGTATCGTGCCCGCATGGACGCCGACCTCGAAGCCATCATCTCCACGACCAACACCGAACGGGCCCGGTTCGAGGCGTTCTGCCGATCGCTGAGCAACGACGAACTCGAAGCCGTGGTCCCGAACTCTCATTGGCGCACGAAGGAGTACATCAGCCACCTGGCCACCATCGACATCTGGGTCGGTGGCTGGTTCGCTGATTGGGCCTCCGGACGCCGGTTCACCTTCCTCAATGCCGATGGCACATCCTTCGATATCGACCGCTGGAACGAAGACGAAGTGAGCCGGCTGCACGGCGCCACGGTCGAGGAGATCCTCGGCGAGGCCGCCCGCCACCGGGAGCCGCTGCTTGCGACCATGGCGACCTTCACGCGGCCGGTGCTCGACCAGGAGTTCGACTTCCGTGGCAACCGGATCACCTTCCTGCGCTATCTGCAGCTCTGGACCGGGCATGACGCCGCCCATTCGTGGGACATGGTGCGCGCGCTCCCGGCCCGGCAGGGAGATCCTGAACTCGCGGCTTGGTTCCGAGCGTTCCGGCTGCCTCCAGCCTGAACCCTGGCCGGATCGTGGTCAGCGGCGGCGCGTATACTCCCGCCCATGTCCGTGACCCATTTCGAGATCCTCCGTCGCGAGCCATTCGCGGGCGGCGAAGCGTTCGGCAGCGCCGGTCCGTATGAGCGCATCGATGGCGTTGTCCACTTCGCCGTGGACCCCTTCCACGAAGCGAACCTCCAAATCGTGGACCTGCAACTCGCCGCTCGCGGCGCCGGCGGCTGCGTCCACTTCGATGCCGACTTCACCATCCTCCAGCCCGTCGACCCCATGCGCGGCAACGGCGCGCTCCTCTTCGATGTGGCCAATCGGGGCGGGAAGCCCGCCCTCGGCTTTCTGAACAACCGCATCGCGCCGCTCGAACCCACAGACGAGATCCCGGCTACGAACGGATTCCTCTTTCGGCGGGGGTTCACCGTGGCCTGGTGCGGGTGGCAGTGGGACGTCCCGGCGGCGCCCGGCCTCACCGGCCTGCGCGCGCCGGAGGCGCTGGACGCGGACGGGCTCCCGATTCGCGGACAGGTGAACGTGCAGGTCGTCCGCAATACCTCAGCCGCCAGCGTCCGCCTCTGCGACGGCACCACAGGCGCGGTCACATTCGCCACCTACCCTGCCGCGGACCTCAACGAGGCGGGCGCCCGCATGACCGTCCAGGAATGGCCGGACGGCCCGCGCACCGAAATCCCGCGGGCGCGCTGGCGCTTTGCCAGGCTCGTGGACCGTGCCGTCGTCCCAGACCGCGACCACGTCTGGCTGGAGGGTGGCTTCGAGCCCGGCAAGGTCTACGACATCCAGTACACGACGGACCGGTGCCCGATCGTGGGCACCGGCCTGCTCGCGGTCCGCGACTTCGTCTCGGCCCTCCGCTCCGACCCCGTGAGCCCGTGCGAGGGCGCCGTCAACCGGACGATCGGTTTCGGCGTGAGCCAGAGCGGGCGCTTCCTGCGGACCTTCGTGTACCAGGGCCTCAACCTCGACGAAGCCGGCCGCCAGGTCTTCGACGGGCTCATGCCCGTCGTCGCTGGCGCCCGCCGGGGCGAGTTCAACCACCGTCACGCGCAGCCGTCAGTCGAAGTGACGCCGGGCTTCGGCCACCTCCCGCCCTGGGCCGAAATCCCTGACGGTGAGCGGCCGGGCTTGTTCGACCGCCAGCGGGCAGCGGGCGGCGTCCCGAAGGTGGTCGCCGTGAACACTTCGGCCGAGTACTGGCGCGGCGATGCCTGGCTGGCGCACACGTCTCCGGATGCCGCCCGAGACATCGGGCTCGCACCGGAGTCGCGTTCGTACCTCATCGTCGGCAGCCAGCACTCGCCGGGGATCTGGCCACTGCTGAGCCGGCTCCCGATCCCCGACGGGGCGGTGGCGGCGCACTGGATGAACGCGGTCGACACGCGCCCAGCCTGCCGGGCCGCGCTCATGAACCTCGATGCGTGGGTCCGCGATGGCCTCGAACCGCCGCCGAGCGCGATCCCGAGCCTCGCGGCCGGTACGCTGGTCGAACGCGGGCAGGTGCTCGCGTCCGTCGCTCTCCCCGGGATGGCGGCTCCCGACCCGGAGAAGATGCGCCATATCGCCGAACTGGACCTCGGGCCAACCGCGGGCGAAGGCATCGGGCGATGGCCTGCGACCCCGGTGGCGGCACTCCCCGCGTTCGTCGCAGCCGTGGACGCCGATGGGAACGAGGTCGCCGGCATTCGCTATCCCGACGTCGAGGTGCCCGTCGCCACGTACACGGGCTGGAACCCGCGCCATCGCGAGATGGGCGCGCCAGATCAACTCGTCCGGTACACGGGCTCGACTTTCCCGTTCGCCTCGAACGAGGCGTGGCGCACGGCCTCGGGCGACCCACGTCCATCGATCGAGACTCGCTACGGCAACCGCGACGCCTATCAGGCCAAGGTCCGCGCGTCCGCCGACGCACTCGTCGCCGCCCACTACCTCCTTGAGGAGGATGTGGCCGACACGGTGCGTCGCGCGCTCTCGAAGTTCGATGCCGTCGCCAAGGGCATCCCAGCCGTCCCTGACGCGTGATCCGCAGTCACGCCATTCGCGGAGTGGTATTCTGCGAAAATGAGGCCCTCCGCGGATGATGTGCGCGCATTCAGCCAGTCGCTGGACCCGGCGTTCGCCGAGAACGTCAGCCGCTGGGACGTCCGCGTCGGCGAGGACCACTGGGGCGACCCCGCAATCTTCGTGACCGCGGTGTTGAAGGACTCCCACGCGCACAGGGCGTGGGGCACGCTACGCGGGTTCGAGCAGCGGTTGTTCCGCGCGCTCCTCGAACGACACCCGGAGTACTTCCCCTTCGTGCTCTTCTCAGCCGAGTCCGAAGCACTCGACCCACTCGTGCCGGTCAAGGCATGAGCCTGAGCGATGACCTTCTGGCCCAGGCCAACCGGCTGACAAAGCTCGATCCTCGTCGTCCCCAGCAAGCGAACCTCCGCAGGGCGATCTCTTCGTCGTACTACGCGCTGTTCCACGAGATCGCCGCTGCGGGGGCAGCCCGGACCTCGCGTTCCAAGCCATCAGACCCTGCCTACCAGTTGGCGTACAGAAGGTTCGACCACGGAACGATGAGGGAGGCTGCCCAAGCGTTCATCAGGCAGCCCGAGTGGATCCGGGCATTGCCTGGCTCAATCCCACCGACAATCGTCGAGTTCAGCAAGTCGTTCGTCGCGTTACAGCAAGAACGTCACGTCTCGGACTACGACCCAGCACGAAAGTACACTCGCACCGAGGCTCGTGAACTCGTGGCGCGTTCGGAAGGCGCGATCCACGAGTGGAGAAGCGTCAGACTGACGAGTATCGGCCAATACTTCCTGCTCGTGATGCTGCTCGGGAAGCCACGCTCGTAGGCGATTGACCGGGGCAATCGCGGCCGATCGCCAAGGTCGTGAGAGCGGCGCTCCTGGACTTGCGAGCCTTTCGGAGCCTCAGCTCGCGCTCCACACCTTCCTCATCGCGGCGGCCGCCCGGTTGAGCGCCGTGATCCCGTCGTCCATGGCCGGGTTCCCGAAGAAGCCGTGGATCATGCCGTCGTAACGGACGCACTCGGTCGGGACGCCGGCCGCCGAGAGCTTTGCAGCGTAGGCCTCACCCTCGTCTCGGAGGGGGTCGAACTCGGCGGTGATTACGATCGCCGGCGGCAGGCCCGCCAGCGAGGCCGCCTGCAGCGGGGCCGACTTCGGGTCATCCGCGTCAGCCGGGGTGCGCAGGTAGCACTCCCAGAACCACTCCATGTCCACCTTCGTGAGAAGGTAGCCACTGGCGTTGGCCGTGTACGACGCCGTCGCAAAGTTGGCGTCGGTCACGGGGTAGACCAACAGCTCGTAGCTCAACTCCGGACCTTGGGTCTTGGCCAGCTGCGCGACGACGGCGGCGAGGTTGCCGCCGGCGCTATCGCCACCGACCGCGATTCGCTTGGCGTCGACCCGCAGGTTCGCGGCGTTCCCGGCGACCCATTTCGTGACCGCGTAGCAGTCGTCGGCCGCCGCGGGGAACTTGTGTTCCGGCGCAAGCCGGTAGTCGACGGAGACGACGACACAATCGGCGGCCATGCAGAGCGCACGGCAAGTGTTGTCTGCGCCATCGAGGTCGCCAAAGACCCAGCCGCCGCCGTGGAACCAGACGAGGCCCGGACGGGTGACGAGCACGTTCGGCGGGGTGTAGACCCGGACCGGGATATCGCCGCCCGGCCCCGTCACCTTCGCCGCGACAACGGAGCCGACGACCTCGCCCTCTGGCCGGGGGAAGTTGGCGAGCATGGCCCGGACCGTGGCCGCGTTACCGTCGGCCGGCTTCAGGCCATCCATGCCCATCTGTTGGAAGACGTCGAGCAGCTGCTGTGCTTGGGGATGTACTGGCATCGAGAGACCTCCGAAGTTAGCTGACCAGTGTGCCGAGCACCTTCTCGATACGCTTCGGGTCGCCTTGTGGCATACCGATGACCGGCAAATCGACGCCGAGCTGGCGGCGCTCCTCGATGCCGGCTGCCACCGTCTCCAGGTCGCCCCAGATCGCCGTCTCTTCGAGCATCTTCTCGCCCATCGCGGCGAGGATTTCGTCGTTGGTCTGGAACGGCATCGGGCGGTGCTCTTCGCCGGCCTTACGCATTGCCGCGACCTCTTGCGGGAAGCCGTTGCGGCTGAGCATCTGGTGGTAGAAGTCGCCCATGTTGGTGACGTACCACGAGATCCCACCGGCGGCCATGCGGCGCGCCTTGATCGGGTCATCCTCGATCACGGTGGTGAGCGAGGCGACTGTCTCGACCGAACCGGCCGGCCGGGATGCCTTGTCGGCACCC
>JBJXFX010000144.1:0-15048 GCA_046152925.1 Dehalococcoidia bacterium | reverse complement strand
GCCGTTCCGGTGAGGATGATCGCCACACCTCCGTCGGAGGTGCTGAGCTCGCAGAGAGAGGTTCAGAGATGGCTGTCCGCGCGTATGTATTGATCGAGGCCGACCAGACCCGCGTCCAGGAGTTGCGTGAGATGTTGCCAGGGATGGAGCTCGATGGCTCGCGCGTCACCCGTTGTGATGTCGTGGCTGGGCCGTATGATTTGGTTTGCGAGGTGGAGAGCACGGACCTCACCCAGTTGGGCCACTGACTGAGCGAGGGCATCGCGGGCGCCGGCGGCGTCCGAAGGCTGACGACGCTTATCGTGATGGAGCTCTAGCAAATGGACGCACCGGTAGGCTCGACGTTCGCCGCACTTCCGGCCTGGCAACAGCGGTTTGTCCCTCTGGCGATTGCGGTGCTCCGCATCACCTTTGGGCTGCTGTTCTTCACAAACGGGCTCGCCAAGGTGAGCGGGTTCGAAGACATCAACTACGCACCGTTTCCGGGGTTCCTGATCGACTACGACGGCGCCCGGAACAGCATTGATTCCGATACCCGCGGGCATCCTATCCCGATCTACCGCGACCTCATCGAAAACCTTGTGCTCGACCATTACACGCCGTTCGGCGTCGGACTTGTCCTTGCCGAACTTGCGATGGGCGCTGCCCTGATCTTCGGAGTGTTTGCCAGCGCGGCGGCCCTTGGCGGGTTCCTTTCGCTGTTCCATCTCTGGTTCGCGAACTGGGGCCGCTATCACAGCCAGGAGATTTGGGCGTGGGAGGGCCCGGTCGAGTGGTTGCCGCTGCTCGGACTCGTCTTCCTCGCGAGCGGCCGGTTTTACGGCCTCGACCGCCGGGTGGAAGCGCTGCTCCCGCCGCGGCTGCGGCGCTGGCCGCTGGTCCGGTGATGCCGGACGAGGCGGTCGCCGTGGTGCTCACGCGCGTGCCGATCGCGGGCCAAACGAAGTCGCGCTTGGCACGTGACATCGGCGAGAAGGCCGCGTTTCGCCTGGCCGAAGCGTTCCTGGTGGATACGTTGGCGCTGTGTGGCCGGGCGGGGTTGACGCCGTTGATCGCCTTCACGCCCGCCGGGGCCGAGGCCGCGCTGGAACCCATCGCACCCGGCGTTGCCCGTGTGCCGCAAGGCGAAGGCGACCTCGGGGCGCGCATCCTGGGCGCGCTTGGCGAAGGGCTGGGGCGAGCCGGGGCCGCCGTGCTGATCGGGTCCGATTCGCCCGACCTGCCCGCGGACGAGCTTCGGCGGGCACTGGACCTGTTGGAGCGGCACGACGTCGTCCTTGGGCCAGCGGAAGATGGCGGATTCGTCCTGATCGCGGCTCGCCGGAGGCTCCCGGCGGAGCTCTTTGCTGGCGTACACTGGAGCACTTCGACGGTGTTGCGGGAGGTGCTCGCGAACGCCAAGGGCTTGGGCCTCGACGTGGGGCTCACGGAGCCCTGGAGCGATGTGGACGACCTCGAATCGCTGCTCGCCCTCCGCGCGCGGGACGCCGCCCATGGGCGTTGCCCGGCAACAGCGGCCGCGCTCGCAGCGCTGCGCCTTCCCGAGGCCGCCTATGCCTGAGCCCTTCACCCCGACGCCGTTGCCCGTCGAGCTGTACTTGGAGGTGACGAACCGTTGCAACCTCAAGTGCACGACGTGTCCGCAGTCCTGGGGGATGGAGGAGGAGGAGGCCGACCTCTCGCCAGACCGCGTCCGCGAATTCCTCGACCAGCTCCCGCGTGTCGACCGCGTCGTGCTCCACGGGATCGGTGAACCGACGCTCAACCCCGACCTCGTCGAGATCCTCCGGCTCGTGAAGGCGCGGGGCGCCTATGCGCTGTTCAACAGCAACGGCTTGCTCCTCCGAGGGAAGCTTGCGCGCGAGCTGGTGGAGGCAGGCCTCGATGAGGCGCGCATCTCGATCGACGCGGCCGAGGCAAGTACGTACCTCGCTGTGCGCGGGGCCGATGTTTTCGACCGCGTGTTGGCGAACGCCGCGGCGCTCACGCGGGTCCGCGACCAACTGGGCAGCGCCACGCCGCGCGTCTCGCTCTGGATGACGGGGCTGAAGATGAACATCGCCGAGCTGCCCGCGCTGGTCCGGGTTGCCGCGGCGTCCGGGATCAAGGAGGTCTACCTGCAGCGGCTGGTGTTTTCGGGCCGCGGGAACGCGCTCGAAGAGCAAGCGCTTTTCGGACGCGTAACCGAAGACGAAGAGCAGCTCCTTGCGGACGCGGTTGCGCTCGGGGCATCGCTTGGCGTGACGTTGCGCGGTTCCCAGGAGGCGTTGCCGAAAGCCGAGGCGCCGAGCGCGGCCGACGCCCCGTGGCGCGGCTGTTGGCGTCCGTTCCGGCTGATGTACATCACGGCGAACGGGAACGCGCTGCCCTGCTGCATGGCCCCGTTCACGGCGGCGCCGTACGCGGGCCTCGTCCTCGGAAACGTCTTCGCAAACCCGATCTCCGAGGTCTGGGAGGGCGACCGCTACGACGCCTGGCGCCAGCGGATGCAGGAGGGCGAGCCGAATGAGGCGTGCGCCCGCTGTGGTTCGGATTGGGCGCTGTGACCTCATCGGTCTGGGCCGTCGTCCCCGCACGGGATGAGGAGGCGACGATCGGGGGCGTCGTGCGTGAGGTCCAGGCGGCCTGGCCGGGCATCACCGTCATCGTCGCCGACAACGGTTCGCGAGATCGGACGATGGAAGAGGCGACGGCGGCCGGGGCGCTCGTCGTCCGGGAGCCGGTCGCTGGATACGGGCGCGCTTGCCTGGCTGGGCTGCGGGCGGTCCCGCTCGATGGCGACGTCGTCGTCTTCCTCGATGGGGATGGGAGCGATTGCGCCGAGGACATCCCGGCGCTGGTCGAGGCCTTGGCGGCCGGGGCGGCGCTCGCGCTCGCCGTACGGGGCGGCGGACGGGTGGAACCGGGGTCGATCGCGCCGGCGGCGCGGTTCGGGAACTGGCTTTGTGGCTGGTTGCTCTGGCTCGGGTGGGGGCGGCGTCTCCACGACTTGGCCCCGCTCAAGGCCGTCTCGCGGCCCGCGATCGCGGGGTTGCGCCAAGACGAGCAGACCTACGGGTGGACGGTCGAGCTGCTTGCTTTGGCGTTGCAACATCGCTGGGCGATCGCGGAGGTCCCGACGGGCTATCGCCATCGGCGCGGCGGCGCGTCCAAGGTGAGCGGCGACCTGCGCGCGTCCTTCCGCGCCGGCGTCCGCATTTTGGCGACGATCGCGCGGGTGCGCTGGCGTACGCTCGACGGACGCGCGCTACGCCGGCTTGGCGTCCCGGCGGGGGTCGCGGGAGCGGCGCTGCTTTGGGCTGTCCGTTGCCGTGGGCGTTAGCCGGCGTGCCTGTATCCGTGGCCGGCGGTTCGACCGCTGGTGGCTGGCAGCCGCCGGGCTGACGCTGCTTGCCGCATGGTGGTCTGCGGCGCACGCCTGGGCGCGCTGGGTGAACTACGAAACCTCCGCGTTCGACCTCGCGTTTTTCGACCAGATCATCTGGAACGTGTCCCAGGGCAACGGTTGGGATTCGACCTTCATCGACTACAGCTTTTTGGGCCAGCACGCCGAACCGGTGCTCCTTCTGTTTGTGCCGGCGTACTGGATGGGCGCCGGCCCGCCGCTGCTGATGCTCACCCAGAACTTGGTCGCAGCGGCGGCGGCCGTCCCGCTGTTTGGCGCGGCGCGCCGGGCCGGGCTCGCACCAGCGGCGGCCTTGGCAGCGGCGGCCGGGTACTTGATGAACCCGTACCTCCATCGCGGGGCGGACTTCGACTTCCACCCAGAGGTGATGGTGGGCCTTCCGGTGTTTGCCTCGGCCTGGGCGGCTTTCGCGGGCCGGCCAAGGCTCGCCGCTGGCCTGGCATTGGCAACGCTGGCCCTCAAAGAGGACGCCGCGTTCGCCGCGATGTTCCTCGGTGTCCTGTTGTGGACGCGCGGCTACCGGGCCGGTGGCGCCTGGACCGCCGGGCTCGCGGCGGCCTACCTCGTGGTCGTGGTCGGGCTGGTGATGCCGTGGGCCCGCGACGGGGCCGATAGCGACCTCGTCGCGCGGTTCGGCCACATCGCCGGCGGGACGACCGACGGCGGCGTCGTCCGGGCGATCCTGCTGCATCCCTGGGAGGTCCCGCGGGCGTTCATCACCGAGGGCGGTTGGTGGAGCGTGCTGCTTTGTGCCGCGGTGACGTCGGTGTGCGCGTTCCGGCGGCCCGTGTTGGTGGTCGCGGCGTTGCCGGTGCTCGTGTTGGCTGCGCTCTCCGGCCATACGCCCCAGGCGGAGCTCGAGTTTCACTACGCCGCGAACGGGCTGCCGCTGCTGATCGTCGCCGGGATCGTGGGCGCCGCGGCAATGGGGCGGTGGCGGTGGGTCGCTCCGGTCGTTCTGGTGGCGCCGGCGGTCGCGGGGTTCCTGGCGTTCAGCCCGTTGCGGCCGTGGCTGGGCGATGATCCTCGAAGCGCCGAGGACCGGGCCGCGCTGGCCGCGGCCCTCGACGTCGTGCCGGCGGATGCGCGCGTTGCGGCCCAATCGAACGTGCTCGCGCGGCTCACGCATCGGCGGAAGGCGTACGAATTCCCGGATAGCGTTGCGCGGGCGGAGTGGTTTGTCTTCGATGATGGAGGCCACCGGAGCTCACAATCGCTGGCGGGCGGCTTCGCTGCGGAACGCGCGCGGCTCGAACCGCTCACGGAGCGGGTGTTCGCGAAGGCTGGGGTCGAGGTGCGCCGCCGCATCGCCGCGGACCCGCCTTAGCCGCGGGCGGCGAGGTCCGCGGTGATGGTCTTGAGGCTGTGCTGCTCGAGCTCGAGGATGTGTTTGGCGACGACGCGGTAGCTCCAGGCGCCAGGCGCGGTCTCGCTGTTGAACTGTTCGTCGGTCATGCCGACGAAGCTTGCGATGAAGCGTGCCCGCGCGACGAGCCACTCGGCGACGAGCCGTGTCCATCGGCGAGGCGGTGACCCGGTCCTCGTAGCGGGCCTCCAGCACTTGGCCGGCGTGGATCGTCTCGTGGTCGATGTCGTTCGTGAGCAAGGCCCAGAGATCCTTCTCCTGTGCGCAGACGTGGGACGAGGGCATGGTGAGCTCCTCGGGGGGCAGCGCGAGGAGCGGGTCGACCATGTCGCGGGTCGATTCGAGGAGTTGGATCACTGTTTCGCGGACGGTTGCGGGCATTGGTGGCTCCTAGGCGTCATAGCCGTCGCGCGGCGGGCGCGCGGGCGCGGGCTCGCCGGCAGTGCCTGCGAGCGGCCGGCCGGAGGGTGCTGTCGCGTAGGCGCCCCGGAAATCGCGGAAGGGCGCGTCGCGCCATTCGAGCGCGGCCTTGAGGCCCTGTTCGCGAGAAATCCGGCCGAACTCGCCCGCCTCGGGGCGGTGTTTGCTCATCGCTTCGACATCGGTGCCCGACATGAGGCCGGTGCGGATGCCCATGGCTTCGTATTGGCGGTTGACGGCGCGCTTCGAATACATCAGCAGGTTGTTGTCGATGTTCGCCATCCGGCGGGCGAAGCGCTCGGTGAAGGCGTCGAGGTCGTCGCGTGGGACGGCGTAGGTGGCCCAACCCATCGCGGCCATGTCGCGCCCGCTGAAGGCGTCGCCGACGTAGGCGAACTCGCGCGCCTTGGTCATTGGCAGGTGCCATGGCGCCCACATGATGTCCATGGTGCCCATCGCGCGGACCGGCGGGTAACCGATTTGTGCGTCATCGGCCACGATCCGGAAGTCACAGAACGAGGCGAGCTCGGTGCCGCCTGCGAGACAGTAGCCCTGGACCTGTGCGACGACCGGCTTCGCGAGCTCCCAAATGATCCAGTTGCCAAGCAGGACGTGGCGCGACCAGTCGTAGTGGGCTGGGTGTGTGGTGTTGGTGTCGGGCATCCGGGAGCGGGGGTGGACGTAGGGCGAGCTTTCGCGCGCCTGCATGCTCGGCGAGAGGTCGTAGCCAGCGCTGAAAGCGCGGCCCGCGGCCTTGAGGACAATGACGCCGATCGAGCGGTCGGCCTCCGCTTCCTTCATGGCGTGGAACATCTCGCCACGGAGTTCGTTGGAGAGCGCGTTGAGCTTCTCGGGCCGGTTGAGCGTGATGGTCGCGAGGCGCCCATCTGTTTCGTAGAGGATGTGGTCGTAGGGCATGGTCTGTCCCCCAAGGGTGAGTGCGGAGAGTGTACTGCGGGGCAAAGAGGAAAGAGGAACGAGGAAAGAGGAACGCGGTATCGACGGGAATGTGCGAGTGTTCGGGGATCCAGAGGGACTCGAAGCGAAGCCGCTCGGCCTCGATGGCGACCTTGACGGGGCTGATGCTGAGGTGGGTGGGGAAGAAGCTGAGACCGAAGTTCACCATGGTTGTCGCCTCCGGGGGCCTTGACTGGCCGTCCAGCGGGGTGATGGTAACAGAGGAGCGCCAGCCGCCGCGGTGGGTCGTCAGCGATGCGGGCAATCGCGGGGGCGTTTCCGCAAGAGGCAGGCTCCGCCCGGCTCGTGGCGGGACATCGGTGAAGATGAGGCTTGATGAGCCAGGCTCGTGTTTTGGCTCATGGATCGCGTTTTCATGAGCCAAGGCTCATGTGGCTCATTGAGCGGGCGTGGCGGTGGGGTGGAGGGCGAGCGGAGGGGCATGTCAGGAGCGTATGGCGGGGGGAGGGGATCGCGAAGGGCGGGTTGGCGCCGGGCCACACGTGCTGCCCTAGCGGGTGTATGGTCGGAATCAGCCCGGCTATGGGGCGGCAGCATTGGCGCTCCAGCAACCACACGGCGGTCTCACGGCGCGACCGGCGTCAAGCGAACGTGAGGCAGTCCATGACGAAGGAACAGAAGGTCACCCAGCTCCTGGCGAAGGGTGCGGACGAAACGGGGCGGTTGGCGCTGGACGAAATCGATGCGAAGGCGCGCGACAACGACACGTGGGGCACGAGCGGACATCGCCAGGCGCGCGAAAAGGTGGAGCGAACGTATGACCACGACAAGAGCGTCGTCGAAAAGCTGAGCGAGTCGGAGTTGGATAAGGCACTGGGGTAAGACTCGCGCGCTATCGAATCGCTAGCCTGCGCTGCCCGCCCGGCGGAGTTGCTGGTCGTCCCCAGCGATGAGCCACTTGTCGCCCGCTTCGACGACGACATCGTGGTCGGGCCGGAACGAGACCTGGTTGTCGCGGATCAGCGCGAGCAGCAGGACGTTGTGCTTGCGGAAGGCGTCGAGCGAGCCGACGGACTTGCCGACAGCCGTAGCGGGAGCGTCGAGCTTCGCGCAGCCGAAGGTCGGCCCGAGCGAGAGGTACTCGCCGAGGTGACTCGAAGGCCCGAGGGTGTGGGCCAGGCGCACGGCCGCTTCCTGCTCGGGGCTGACCACAACATCGGCGCCGGCCAGTCGCAGGGACTCGGCATGATCGAGGGTGCTGGCCTTGGCCACCACGTGGTGGATGTTGAGGCGTTTCTTGAGGGTGAGCACGAGGAGGACGCTGGTGGCAACGGCGCTACCAATGGCGACCGTGACAGAGTCGTAGCCCTGCAGTTCGAGCGAACTGAGGAAGCCGAAGTCGGTGACGTTACCGGCGGCGGCGAGGGTGGCGAGCTCGGCGACTTCGTTGACGTTCTCGTCGAGCACATCGACAGCGAGGACTTCGACGCCCATGCCGACGAGCTCTTCGACGAGTTGTGTACCGAAGCGGCCGAGGCCGAGGATTGCAACCTTCACGGACTACCCCAATCGCACGCTATCCATCGGGTGGTGGAACGGCGGCTTCTTGCGCGGCTTTGCGATGTAGAGGACGACAAGCAGCGGGCTGAATCGGCCAAAGAGCATCGCGACAATGAGGACAACATGGCCATCGTTCCCAAACGATAGGGTACCGGCGCTGCTGTAACCAACTGTGCTGAGGGCGGAGACGGTTTCGAACAGGACGTCGAGGAACTCGACATCGGAGGCGAAGGTGAGCGCCAGCGAGAACCCGAAGACCATGCCCACGTAGTACAGGGCCAGGGTGGTGGCCTGTTGGACGATGGCGACGGGCACCTGCCTGCGAAAGAAGCTGACCTCCGTGCGGCCGCGAAGGGTGGCGAGCATGACCGCGAAGAGGAGGGCGAAGGCACCGACCTTGAGCCCGCCGGCGGTGGACCCGGCAGCGCCGCCGACGAACATGAGCCCGACGGTGGCGAGCTTGCTTTCGTCGTGCAGAGCACCGACGTCCGTGCCGGCGAACCCGGCGGTGCGGGCGCCAGTGCCGTGGAAGAAGGCGACGATGACGCGGTCCTCCGGTGGGAGGGAGCCGAGTGTCTCCTGGTTGCGCCATTCGACGACGGTGAAGAAGAGGGTGCCGACGAGCAGGAGCATGCCCGTGGTGGCGAACACCAGCTTGGAATCGAGCGGGAGACGGCGGAAAGAGCGGCGCCTGCGGAACGCGATGAAGGGAATGAAGCCGACACCGCCTGCGATGATGAGCAGGCTGATGGTGAGCATGATGACCGGGTTGTGGGTGTAGGGGAGCATCTCGGCACCGGTGATGGAGAAGCCAGCGTTGTTGAACGCCGAGACCGAATGGAAGACGCCCCACCAGGCTGAGTCCTTCAGCGATTCGCCTTCGAGCCAGAACGCAGCGAAGAGGATGAGTGCGCCAACAGCTTCGAAGACGAAGGTGAAGATGGCCACCGACTTCGCGAAGCCCAGGGTCTCGCGCATGCTGGGGGCGCCGTAGTAGAGCCGGAGCATGTTCTGGTCGCGCAGGCCCATGCGGCGGCCGAGGGCCCAGAGTATGACGGTCGTGCCGAGCATGTAGCCGAGGCCGCCAATCTGGATGAGCACGAGGATGACGACCTCGCCGGCCGGGCTCCAGAACGTGGGGGTGTCGACGATGATGAGGCCCGTGACGCAGATGGCCGATGTGGCCGTGAAGAGCGCTTCGAGGAAGCTGGCCGAACCGTCCGTCTCGTTCGCGAACGGAAGCCAGAGGAGGAACGTACCGGCGGCGAGGATGGCGCCGAAGCCGACGACGACCTGGGAGATGCCGCTGGCCGGGCCAGCCAATCGCTTCGGCTTCTTGACGGTGATGGTGCTGATTCCGCGCAGTGCGGGCCGCTCGCGGCTAGTCATGAACCAACAACTCCACGGCAACGCCGCAGCAGCTGATATATGACGATGCTCCGCATTTCGACCACATGCAAGGCGACGGCGGCACGGGCGATGCCTATCCCAGCCGGACACTATCGGCGGGATAGCGGAAGGGCGGTTTCTTGCGCGGCCTGGACATATAGAGCACGAGCAGGAGCGGGCTGAAGCCCCCGAATATCATCGCCAGGATCAGGATGGTGTGGCTGGCGCTGCCATGGGTGAGCGTGCTCGCGGCGCTACACCCAACCGGCCCGAGGGCGGACACGGCTTCGAAGACGATGTCGGAGGGTGAACGTGAGCGCGAGGGAGAGACGATGAAGACCATGGCGACGTAGTAGAGGGCGAGGGTCATGGCTTGTTGGAGGACGGCGGTGGGAAGGTTCACCATGGGTGTCGCCTCCGCGGATCTTGGCTGGCCGTCCAGCGGCGTGATGGTAGCAGAGACGTCACGACAGTGGAGGAGTCGTGGGTGCCGCACCGGCCGTGAAAAAGATCACGGCAACCACCTTGGCGCGCCTATATCGCCTTCTCGAAGGCCCGCCGGTCTCGAAGTCGAGCGTCTCCACGCGATAGCGCTCGATGACATCGGCACTCTGGTCACCGCCGCGGACGGGGGCGGTGGCGGGAACCGGGTTTGCGTCCCTCACGGCGGGGGGCACGGCGACGGCGATAGCCGCCTCCGTGGCCCCCGCGGGCCGCTCTCCCAGCATCCCGCTACGTGGCTTCGGCCCCGACAGGCGCCTGGTGGCCCGCCGGCGCACGCCGCGACCGCCTGAACAGCTTCTCGATCTCGATCCCGACGAGCGTGAGCGAGCCGATGCCTGCCGCAATCAGGAGGTCGATTGCGCCCAGCGGTTCGACCTTGAGGAAGTCGTCCGCGACGGGAGGGATGTAGAGCGCTGCCAGCTGCAGGCCCACCACGAGCGCGACGATGCCGACCATCACGCGGTTGCCGAAGAGGTTGATCTTGAAAATGGACTCCGAGTGGGAGCGGAGCGCGATGGCCTGGAACACCTGCAGGAAGGCGAGCGTGGTGAACATCATCGTTTGCCACTCAGGCTGGTCCATCCGGTAGTAAGTGAAGCCGACGGCGAGGGCGAGGACGCCGATCAACGCGCCGATCGCCGCTGTCCGCATGCCGAGCCCGCCACTGAAGATGCCATCACTGGGCGCGTGTGGCCGCCGGCGCATCACGTTTTTCTCGGCCGATTCGGCGCCCATGCTTAACCCGAGCAACCCGTCGGTCATCAGGTTGAGCCAGAGGAGCTGGAGCGGGAGGAGCGCCGTGGCGGCGTCGGTCCCCACCTCCATGCCGGCGGCCAGGAAGAGCGCCGGCCAGAGCAGCATCACCATCACCTTGCCGATGTTGCCGGCGACGGCAAATATGACGAACCGCCGCAGGTTGTCGTAGATCACCCGTCCTTCTTCGACGGCGGCCACGATGGTGGCGAAGTTGTCGTCTCTGAGCACCATGTCGGACGCTTCCTTGGTCACGTCCGTCCCGGTGATGCCCATCGCCACGCCGATTTGGGCCTTCTTCAGGGCCGGGGCGTCGTTCACGCCGTCGCCAGTCATGGCGACCACTTCGCCTTCGCCTTGGAGTGCGGCGACGATGCGGAGCTTGTGCTCGGGTGAGACGCGGGCAAACACCGATGTCGTCCGCACCGTCGCCGAGAGGGCCGCGTCGTCCAGCTTGCTGATTTCGACCCCGGTGACGACCGTGGCCCCCTTCGAGATACCGAGCTCTCGCGCAATCGCCGCCGCGGTCAGCGGATGGTCGCCGGTGATCATCACGGGCCGAATCCCGGCTTCCGCGCAGACGGAGACGGCTGCCTTCACCTCCGGCCGCGGCGGGTCGATCATCCCGACCAGGCCTACGAACGTGAGCTCGGACTCAAGGTCTTCGAGATGTGCGTGGTCCTTGACTGGCCGGATGGCGATACCGAGGACGCGGATGCCGTCTCCGGCCAGCCGGTTGTTCGCTTGGTCGACGGCCGCGCGCTCGGCGCTTCCGAGCGGTTGGACGCTGCCGTCCCGCCAAACGGTCGTCGAGACATCGAGCAGGCCGTCCACCGCGCCCTTGACGACCGCGAACCGGGAAGCGCCGTTGAGCAGCGCGGCCGGCACGGTGGGGAGGTCTGGCGTGGCTTCGGCTACATGGTGCACCGTGGCCATCCGCTTGCGTGTCGAATCGAAGGGGAGCTCCGCGACGCGGGGGAAGTGCTCGCGCGCGCGGGCATACGCGACCTCGAAACGCTTCGCTGCGGTGAGCAGCGCCCCCTCGGTGGGGTCGCCGATGATGGAGTCGCCGGCTGGCCCGTGGTGCACTTCGGCATCGTTACAGAGCACTCCGGCGAGGAGCACCAGTCCGGTCGGCTCGTCGGCCCTGAGCTTGGCGCCGTCGGGCGCGATGCCGAGCCGCTGTCCGGCCACTTCAATGGCAGTCACCGTCATCCGGTTCTGCGTCAGGGTGCCCGTCTTGTCGGAGCAGATCACCGTCACCGAACCGAGGGTCTCGACGGCTGGAAGCTTCCGGATCAGCGCATGCCGCCGAAGCATGCGTTGCGCCCCAAGCGCGAGGGTGAACGTGACGACGGCCGGGAGGCCTTCGGGGATGACCGCGACCGCCACGCTGACGGCCGTGAGCAAGGCGCTCGACATGCTCTCGCCCGCGAGGAGACCGATGCCGACAAGGATGGCCGCCACCACCACGCCGGCCACGGCAAGCTGCTTCCCAACCGAATCGAGCCGCTTCTGCAGCGGCGTCGCTTGGTGCTTGACCGACTGGAGCAGGGTGGCGATCCGGCCGAGCTGCGTCGCCATGCCGGTAGCCGTGACGACGCCGACGCCGCGGCCGTAGGAAACTTGCGTGCCCATGTAGGCCAGGTTCGTGCGGTCGCCGAGCGCCGTGTCCGGGCGGGAGATGACGTCGGTCCGCTTCTCCACCGGCTCCGACTCGCCGGTGAGTGCGGCCTCCTCAATCCGGAGGTTCGCCTGCTCGATGAGCCGGAGGTCGGCGGGGACGATAGTCCCCGCTTCGAGCAAGACGACATCGCCCGTCACGAGCTCCGGTGCGCTCACCTCCTTGACCGCTCCATCACGGCGGACGCGGACAACGGGGACGGCGAGGCGCCGGAGGGCGGCGATCGCCTTTTCCGCGCGGTACTCCTGGAAGAACCCAAGGAGCGCGAACAGGACGACGATGGCCAGGATCGCCCCGGCTTCGAGCACCTTGCCGAGCGCGAGGGAGAGCCCCGCCGCCCCGACGAGGATCAATACCATGACCGCCGTGAGCTGTTCCCACAGGATGGCGAACGGCGACTTGCCGCCCCGGTCTACGAGTTCATTCGGGCCATGTTCGCGGAGGCGGCGTTCTGCTTCCGCCGCTGTGAGCCCGCCATCGCGGGAGCCGAGCCGTGTGAGCGCCTCGCTAACGGGTAACTGATGCCAGTCTTCGAATTGCTCAGGTGGCGTGGACATCGTCAAGAATCCTCCTCATAGTGCGGGCAAGCCCAGGCCTCCAGCCCAAGGTCTCACCGGCAGAGGCGGACTCTGCTGGGGCGCCGGCGCTCGGAGCGCGGATTGACGGCGCGACCGCTGCTCGTGGAGCAGCTGGTTACTCCCCTTGAACGACTAGGACCAACGTGGCAGAAGCTCAAAGTGATCTGCGGCATCGCTGACGCGTACAGCCGATCGAAGGGCGGGACGCTCAGCCGGAGCCTCCCACCCTCAAGGGCTAATCGAAGTCGAAGCCGTCGTTATCCCTCCCGCGACGCCGCCCCCCCGCGCGACCTTCGGCGAGGTCGTCATCGTCGTCGTCGCGGTGTTGCGACCGCCGTTGGGTATCGTCGTCGTCTTGGTAGCGCGTCCTGCGCGAATCGTGGTCGTCGTCGTCCTCACCGCCGCCAAACAAGCGGGCGAAGAGGCCGCGCAAACCGCGCCGTTCGCCGGCGGCGCGGTTGCGCCGCCCGTCCCGGTCGAACATATCGAAGAGATCGTCTAACACCTGGAACCTCCGGTCGCCGGGCGAAGGCCGCCCGCGGCTTGCTGGACCAGGGTCTTACCGGCGGAGGTTATCTCCGCTCGCGAAGCCGGCGCTTGCGCGCGTCCTGACGGCTGTCGCTTGCCACCGGGTGGCGGCAGGCTACTCCCCCTGAAGTACGAACTACGATACACGATGTAAGAGTCGCATGTCAAGGTCGAACGTGCCCGACCTGCTGCGAACTGCGAGCACCAGCGCACGCTCCCTCACGGTCGGGCTCTGAAAGTGTGTTCGGGCTCCAAAAAGAGAAGCCGGCCACTAGAGGGGCCGGCTTCTTGTGAGGTGCGGGGCGGCGGCGCGGTTAGGCGTCGAAGTAGAGCTGGAATTCGTGCGGGTGCGGGCGAAGCCGGACCGCGTCGTGGTCGTTCTCGTACTTCCACGAGATCCAGGTCTCCAGCAGGTCCGGCGTGAAGACGCCGCCCTTGAGGAGGAAGTCATGGTCCTCTTCGAGCGCCTTGAGGGAGCCTTCGAGGCTGGTGGCGACCGTCGGGATGTTCGCGAGCTCTTCGGGGCTCAGTTCGAAGAGGTTCGTGCGGTCGAGCGGCTCGCCCGGGTCCCAGCCGTTCATGATCCCGTCCATGCCGGCCATCAGGATGGCGGCGAAGGTGAGGTATGGGTTGCCGGCCGGGTCTGGTGGGCGGAACTCAACGCGCTTCTGGCGCGGGTCCGGGCTGACGAGCGGGATGCGGCAGGCGGCGGAGCGGTTGCGAGCGCTGTACACGAGGTTCACCGGCGCTTCGTAGCCGGGGACGAGGCGCTTGTAGCTGTTCGTCGTCGGCGCGCAGATGGCCATGAGGGCCTTGCCGTGCTTGATCAGGCCGGCGATGTAAGCCTTGCACATCTTCGAGATGCCGGCGTACTCGTCGCCTGCGAAGAGGTTCGCGCCATCCCGCCAGATCGAGAGGTGGGTGTGCATGCCGGAGCCGTTGTCTTGGAAGAGCGGCTTGGGCATGAAGGTCGCGACCTTGCCGTGCCTCTTGGCGACGTTCTTGACGATGTATTTGTAGAGCATCGACTTGTCGCCCATTTTGGTGAGCGTGTCGAAGCGCATGTCGATTTCGCCCTGGCCGGCGGTCGCCACTTCGTGGTGGTGGAGTTCGATCTGGATGCCGCAGGCTTCCATGATCTCGACCATCTCGTTGCGAATGTCGGTCTGGGTATCGTGCGGGCTAACCGGGAAGTAGCCTTCCTTGTAGCGCGGGCGGTAGCCCTGGTTCAGGTCGCCGCGGAGCGTGGTTTCCGCGCCGCTGTTCCAGATGCCTTCGTCGGAATCGACGTTGTAGAAGGCGCTGTGCTGGTCGCCGCCGAAGCGGACCTCGTCGAAGATGAAGAACTCGAGCTCGGGGCCGATGTACACGGTGTCACCGGTGCCGGTGGACTTGACGTAGGCCTCGGCCTTCTGGGCGACGTAGCGCGGGTCGCGGCTGTAGCGTTCGCGGGTCACCGGGTCTTCCACGTTGGCGATGACCGAGAGCGTGGGCGCTTGGATGAACGGGTCGATGATCGCGGTGGCCGGGTCGGGGACGAGGAGCATGTCGGACTCCTCGATCTTCTGGAAGCCGCGGATCGAGCTGCCATCGAAGCCGTAGCCAGCGCGCCACGGCGAACGCTCAAGCGTCGACCAGTCGTTAATCTCGTGGATCGGCCGGGTGATGTGCTGCCAGAGGCCGAACAGGTCGACGAACTTCACGTCGACGAAGCGTAGCCCGTTGGTGGCCGAAAACGCCTTGATCTCTTCAGGGGTCATGGGAATCTCCTGTGGGCATGGCGGGCGAGCCATGCCGAAGCATCGAAAGCCATTGTGAAACGCTTCACGGTTACGGGGGCAGGGCGTGGCGATGAAGATCGTGTTACGCGGGGATGTCGGGGTCGGCGGGCTACTTGAGTGGTCCGCCGCGCTTGAAGGGGTGCTTCGGGTTGACGACGAGC
>JBJXFX010000118.1:0-32795 GCA_046152925.1 Dehalococcoidia bacterium | reverse complement strand
GCGGACACCGCTCGTCGCACAGGTGACGAGCTCCCTGAGCCGCCTCCGTGGCGCTAGCCCTGGACACAGCGCCCCATGGGCACGCCGTTGCTCAGCTCCGGACAGGGTAAGGCCACCTACTCCTCGGCGATCTCCACCAGCTTCGCTTGCACTTTGCCGACCGCCGCGACCGAGACGTCTTTTGGCAGGTCCTCCGTCGTGCCGTTGAGGCTGACCGTGATGCCAGCGTTCGAAAACCGCCAAAGGTAGACCTCGAAGCGAAGGTCGAGCTTTTCGCCGCCGGCTTCGAGGGTGACGGCCACTGCCCGCGCGATGCCTCCCTCGGGCGCGGCCGCCTGGGGCGTGGCCGTGGTCGCCGTGAGCTTGAACTCAGGCCCGAGCCCTTCGCTCAGCGCCGCCCGGAAGCAGTCCGTGACGTTCTTGGCGGAGTACTCTTTCTCGGCCGCGGCGAACGCCCTTTTGGGGGCTGCTTCGTCGTTGAAGACGTTCACGGTGGCCTCGACGGTCGTCTCGAAGCCCGAGTCGTGCTCGCGCGAGAACTCGGTCTTCGCCCGGCCGGCGCGGCTCGTCTGGACGGCGTCCCGGACGGCTGTGCGAGCCCGGTCCAGTGCCCGGCACGCTTCGGTGTCGGCTGGGAGCTCCTGGTCGTCGTCGAATTGGTCGACTTCGGTCACGGCCCAGCCTTCGCCGGGGAGGTCTTCGACGATGAGCATGGCGTTGTGCGCGATGGAGTCGGCGCCAACGGGGTCGAAGGCGGGCTCGGAGCCGCCACCGCAGGCGCCCAGCACGAGCGCTGAAGCGGTTGTAACAGCAGCCAGGGCGCGGAGTCTGGGCAAGGTGCGGGTCACAGGTGGCTCCTTGAGGCGTGTGTCCGGGCAGGTCGCACGTGGCGAACGCACCCGGTTGCTGGGCGAGACGCATCCGCCCGCCTGACGTATAACCATGCCATGCCACGAAACACCAAGCTTAGCCGTTCTGTCGAGGGCAAAGTCGCCCTCATCACTGGGTGCGCGAGCGGCATGGGCCGCGCGACCGCCCTGCTGTTTGCCGATGAGGGTGCGAACGTCGCCGCACTCGACCGCGATGATCGGGTCGACGCCGTCGTCGCGGAGGCGGTGGGCGCCGGGTATTCGGCGAAGGCGTGGCATCTCGATGTCGGAGACCGGGACGCGGTGAACCGTGTGGTCGGCGAGGTCGCTGCGGCGTACGGCGGGATCGACATCCTGGTGAACAACGCGGGCATCTCCGTCGGCGGCCCGATCGACAGCGAGAATTTCGAGTGGATGTGGGCGGAAACGCTTCGGGTGAACCTGACGGCCCAGACGTACCTCATCCGGGCAGCGCTGCCCTACCTGCGGAAGTCGGCGTCGCCGCGGATCGTGAACATCGCTTCGACCGAAGGGCTTGGGGCGACGCCGGGTATTAGCCCGTATACCGCAGCCAAGCACGGCGTCATCGGGTTGACGCGGTCGCTCGCTGCGGAGCTCGGCCGCGAGGGGATCACGGTCAACGCGATCTGCCCCGGCCCGATCAAGACGGGGATGACGGCGGGCATCCCGGAAGAGAGCAAAACCCAGTACGCCCGGCGCCGCACGGTGCTTGGGCGTTACGGCGACCCGGAAGAGGTGGCCCAGATGACGCTGAGCCTTTGCCTGCCGGCCGCCTCGTTTTGTACGGGCGTGGCGCTGGCCGTCGATGGCGGGCTCACCATCCGGCGGGCTTAGTCGAACGAGTCGTCGTCGTCCCCGGTGTTGATGTCGACCTCGACAGTGGGCGACTCGGCGTCGTCCTCGCTGGTCTCGGTCCAGCCGCGATCCTCTTCTTCCTCTTCGTAGGGGTCGTCGTCGTCGCTGAACTCCATCTCTTCGCCACGGAGAAGGCCGCGGCGCGTGTAGCCGCGGACGTCGTTGGTCCGTGAGGACTGGGGGAAGCTGACGCGGCCGGCCATTGCAGGGCTTTGGAAGGTCTCGCGGAGCATGACCTTGATGTCGCCGGAGTTGGTTATCAGAGCGGCGGTGTACTGATTGCCTGCGGCGATCATCCGCGCCATGCGGAGGCCGACGCGCGGGTCGACCAAGCCGACGTATTCGCCCTTCATGTTGAGGACGTTGACCGCGTTGCCCTGGACTTGGAGCTGGAGGAGGTCGCCGGCATCGAGGAGCTTGGCTCGGGCTGGGTCCACGGCCTGGAGGGTGGCGGCGGATGCTTTGCCGGACTCCTCCACGAAGAGCCGTGTGTCGAGCTGGCTTGGCGGTTGGGCGGCGACGACGGCGTCCTTGACGGAGGCCAATCGGTCGAGGTTGCGGCGGGCGATCGTGTTGGTGGGGTCGATCGCGATGGCGCGGCCATAGGCCTTGCGCGCTTCGGAGACTTGGCCAACTTCCGAGAGTGCCTTGCCGAGGCGATTGAGGCTGTCGGCGTCGTCTGGGAAGAGGCGCAGGATCTCACGGTTGGTGGCGACGGCGTCGTCCCAGCGGCTGCTGACCGCGTGCTTGACCGCCTGCTCGCTCAGCTGCTTGCGCAGCCGGGCGCGTTCATCGGGGGGGAGTGCTTGGATTGTTGTTTCGTTGCTCACAGGAATTCCGAGTCGCTCTGAGGGTCAGGAATAGTAGGCGGGCGCTTTAGTGCAAGCAACCGCATCCGTGCGACACGCGCCCATAGTCACGGTAGCATGCGGTGGTGTCCAATCGATTCGAACGAATGTGGAAAGCCTGGACGCCAATAGCTGAGCGCTTCCCGGCGTACGCCCTCCTCGGGCCGGGGGATTCGTCGTTCGAGTGCCTGATTGAGCGCTGCCCGCGCCACTGTTGCCGGATTTACAACGTGAGCCTTGGGGAATGGGAACGGACACGGATGGAGCGCGAGAGCGGTCTTTCGCCGATCGAGTTCCTCGAGTGCGAAGAGGGCGAGCCGATTGCGCTGCCACTCGCGCAGCCATACGTCCTCAAGCGCGAAGAGGGGCAGTGTGCGCTGCTGCGGCCCGACATGAAGTGCGGGCAGTATGCGGGGCGGCCGAACGCCTGCCGCCTGTACCCCCACTTTGTCCTCTTTGTCAGTCGCGAGTCCGGCCGTCCGATGCACGGCAACCTTCCCGCGATGGACGCGGCGGCGCGGGCGTTTCTTGAGGACCAAGACGCGGACCTCGTGCCCGTGCTCCTGCGCCATCTCGATTGCCCTGGCTTCGGGGGGGCGGCCCTGGGTGATGCAGCCTGGCTGGACCTCTTCCGCGAGACCGCTCAGCTCCAGTTCGGGCTTCTGGACCCGCCGGAAGGGAGTTGGACGGAGGACTTGGCGTCGCCCGTCTGAGTTCGGAGCGACTTTCTCGCCGCAGGTTGGAGCCGTGCGGGCCAGCGTGGCGACCTATCTGATGCCGCCCATCGCGATAGGGCTGGGCTGGCTCTTGCTCGACGAGCCGCTGGAGTGGCCGATGGCGGCGGGGTTGGTCTGCATCATCCTCGGTGTGGCGCTGGCCCAGGGGATCGCGCTCGGCTGGGTCTCCCGCCGCTCGCCGGTCTCGCAGCCGTCAGGATGAAGCGCGGGCGGGGAGGGTGACCGTGAAACGCGTGCCTTTACGCGGCGTGCTTTCGACGGAGATTGTCCCGCCGTGCGCCTCGACGATCCCGCGGGCGATGCTGAGGCCGAGCCCGGCGCCCGCCGCCTCGCGCCCGCGCGCCTTGTCACCGCGGAAGAAGCGGTCGAAGACGTAGGGCACGTCGTCCGGGGCGATGCCGTCGCCGGTGTCTGAGACCACGACGCGGACGCCATCCCCGGTTGGCTCGGTCCGTACGGCGATGGTCCCATCGTGGGGCGTGTGGCGGACGGCGTTTTGAAGCAGGTTGAAGAGCACGCGGCTGAGCCGGTGCGGGTCGGCGAGGACGGGCTGGGTGGCGGCGGCGGCTTCGTAGGCGAGCCGGATGCCGGCGCGTTCGACTTGCGGGCGGAAGACATCCAGGGCCTCTGCAACGACTTCTTCGATGTGGAGTGACTCCAAGCGGAGGCGAAGCTCGCCGCTATCGATCGTTGTGAGCTCGAACAGGTCGTCAATCAGCAGCGACAGCCGCTGGATTTCGGCGGAGACGGCGACGTAGTAGCGCTCGCGGGTCGCATCGTCGCTGACGACGCCGTCGCTCATGGCTTCGACCATCACGCGGATGCTGGCGAGCGGGGTGCGGAGGTCGTGGGAGATGGCCGCAAAAAGGTCGCGGCGTGAGCGCTCAAGCCGGTCGCGCCGTTCGTTTGCGTCTTCGAGCGCGGCGGCCATGCGGTTGAATTGCTGGGCGAGGGCGGCGATTTCGTCGCGCCCGCCGGTTGGGACGCGCACGGTCAGTTCGCCGCGGGCAATGGCGCCCGCGGCCGCTTCGATCGCTTCGATACGGCGGGCGAGTCCGCGGCTGAGGATGATCGCTGGCCCGACGGTGGTCGGGAGCGCGTAGGCGCTCAAGATGAGCAAATGGCTGAGGTCGTGGGCCGAGAGGAACATGAGCGCGACGGAGACCGCGATGTTCGCGACCAGCACCGTGATGCCGGTGAGGCCGGCGACGGTGAGCTGCCAACGGAGGCGCAGCCGCTCAGAGAACCGCTGGGCGATCTCGGCGACCAGCAGGCCGAGAAGCCCGGTCGCGAAGAGCGCCCCGGCTTGCAGTGTCCGTTCCTCCGGCGAGGTCTGCGCTGGGGCGAACCAGAGGTAGACCGCGGTCACTGAGACCGCGATGAGCGCGAGCCAGGGCGCGTTCGACCGCAGCAGCCGGCCTAGGCTTCCCATTTGTATCCCGCGCCCCAGACGGTGCAGATGTGTTTCGGGTTATCTGGGTCGGCTTCGACCTTCGTCCGGAGCCGGCGGACGTGCACGGTGACGGTGCTCGCATCTCCGAACCATTCGAAGTTCCAGACGTGTTCGAGGAGCTGCTCACGGGTGAAAACTTCGCCGGGACGGCGCATCAGGAAGTGGAGGAGGTCGAACTCACGCGTCGTGAGTTCGGCCACGGACCCACGCACTTCCACGCGGCGGGCCTTCGGGTCGAGGGTGATGCCGCCGCTGGAAAGCCGGTCGCCGGTGCTGAGGTCGCCGCCTTCGTAACTACGGCGGAGCACGGCCTTGACGCGGGCGACCAGCTCTCGCGGGCTGAAGGGCTTCGAGAGGTAGTCGTCGGCGCCGAGCTCGAACCCGGCGATCCGGTCCATCTCGTCGCCTCGGGCGGTGAGCATGATGATCGGGGTGCGGTGTCCGGTCCGGATGCGCTGGCAGACTTCCATCCCGCTCAGCCGGGGGAGCATGAGGTCGAGGACGACGAGATGGGGCCGCGTCTCGTCGAACTGCTCCATCGCCTGGCGGCCATCGAGCGCGGTGACGACGGCATACCCTTCGCGCTGAAGGTAGCGTTCGACGACCTCGACCACGACCGGCTCGTCATCGACCACGAGGATGCGGGGCGTGTCCATTAGCTCGTCAGTCTACGCCGCCGTTGGAGAGGCAGATCTAACCCATGCGTAACGCCTCAGCCGGTAAAGAGGCCGCCATCGGGGAAGAGAATTTCGCCGGTGAAGAAGCTGGCTTCGTCGCTGGCGAGGAAGAGCGCGGTGTTGGCGATGTCCTCGGGCTGGCCGAGGCGGCCGAGCGGCGTCGAGCTTTCGATGGCGCGGCGGCGCTCTTCGTTCGCGCGGACGCTGGCCGTCATCGGCGTCTCGATGAAGCCGGGGCCGATCGCGTTGACCCGGATGCCCTGGGAGGCGAGCTCGGCGGCGAGCATTTTCGTGAGCATCCAGACGCCGGCCTTCGAAACGCAGTAGTCGGCGGCGCCGACGATCGGGATCTTGGCGGCGCCCGAGGCGATGTTCACGATCGAGCCCTTCGTGCCTTTGGCGAGCATGGCCCGTGCGACGGCGCGGTTGGTCAACATCACGCCGGTGAGGTTGACGTTGATCACTTTCTCCCAGTACTCGACGGGCTTGTTGACGAGGAGGGCGGCGTCGCGCTCACCACGCACCTCGGTGGGCGAGGAGCCGCTGACGTAGAGGGCGTGGGAGATGCCCGCGGCCGCGACGAGGACGTCGATCCGGCCGAACTCCGCGAGGGCGCCCTCGGCCAGCGCCTCGTTGGCGGCGTTGCTGCTCGTGTCGGTCGCGATGGCGATGGCCCGCCGTCCGAGGGCGCGGACTTCGGCGACCGTTTCGGCGCTGCGGTCCGGGTTGAGGTCGGCGACGACGATATCGGCGCCTTCCTGGGCGAAGCGCAGGGCGCAGGCTTTGCCAATGCCGCTTGCGCCGCCCGTGACCACCGCGACCTTGCCTTCGAGCCGTCCTGCCATCGTCGAACTCCTCCTGCCTCAGTGGCCGCGGATTATCGCACGGGCGCTGGGGCGAGAAGGGCGGGATTTACCAAGCTATTCGACGATCCAGCGGTCGGTATCGCGCGGCCAGGGGGAGATTTCCGCTGGCTTGAACCAGAGAGCGACTTCTTTGAGGCCGTTTTCCGGCGAATCGCTGGCGTGGACGAGGTTCCGGCCCTTCTGGAGGGCGTAGTCGCCGCGGATCGTGCCGGGGAGCGCGAACTTGGCCGGGTTGTCCTCTGGGCCGGCGGTAGGGTCGGTGCCGCCGACGGTCTGGCGGACGGCCTTCACCGCCTGGGGCCCTTCGATCACCATCGCCACCAGGGGCGAGGAGCAGATGTACTCCACGAGGCCGGCAAAGAACGGTTTGCCGTCGTGTTCGCCGTAGTGTTGGCGGGCGAGGGCGTCGGGCACCTGCATGAGCTTGAGGCCGACGATTTTGAGGCCGCGGCGTTCGAACCGCGTGATCAGTTCGCCAGCGAGGCCGCGTTGGACCGCATCGGGCTTCAAAAGGACTAGTGTTTGTTCCATGGTTAGCTCCCTCCAGTGATGGCGACGAGCGGTGTCCGCTTCGCCTGAGTGATACGCGGCTCCGAAAGGTAGAAAGCGCCGGGCGCCGTCGTGCGATTGGCTTGAAGCCCTGCGAGCCCCGCATGGAGCGCCCCGAGGACGCGGGCTTCGGGGCCGACTTCGACCCCGCCGAGCGCGCCCGCCCCTTCACCGCGAAGGAGGCCGGCGAGTGCGGTGGCCTGGCTGGACCGAGGCTCGCCCACGGGCGTCGAGCCTTCGAACGGTTGGGCGGCGAACTGCTCCCGGCCGAGCGGGTGGATTGCGGTCCAAGGGCCGCTCGGCGCTCCCGCCGCCGCCAGGGCCTCAAAGACGGTGACTCCCGTTTGGAGCGCGCCGGTCGCCATCGTGAGCGCGGCCGCGGTGGCGAGCCCGACCCGGAGGCCGGCGTAGCTCCCCGGGCCTTGGACGACGACGATGGCGGTGAGGTCCCGCTTCCGGTCGCCCAGGATCCGGTCGATCGACGGGACGAGGAGCCTCGTGTGACTCTGTGGCTCGTCGCAGACCAACGCGTCGACGACCTCTGTGTTGAGGGCGAGCGCCAGCGCGAACCGCTGGGAGGCGGTGTCCAGGGCGAGGACGGTGCTCACGCGGCGGCCAACGCCTTCACGAGCAACTCACCGCGTGGCCCTCGCGGGATGAAGCGCAAGCGGCGCTGGTGGTTGGTGTCCCCGTAGCGCAGCTCAACGAGGAGGCCGTCGCCG
This sequence comes from Dehalococcoidia bacterium, assembly GCA_046152925.1. Taxonomy (GTDB): domain Bacteria; phylum Chloroflexota; class Dehalococcoidia; order Tepidiformales; family Tepidiformaceae; genus CAMAUF01. The sequence goes on along the minus strand of JBJXFX010000118.1, from coordinate 25,198 downwards.
GGCAGGAGGTCCGCCCCGCGCTCGGGCCATTCGATGACGAGGACGCCGCGCTCGGCATAGTCCCAGAGGCCGAGGTCGTCGAGCTCTTCGACGGCTTCGAGGCGGTAGAGGTCGGCGTGAAAGAGGCGCTCACGGCCTTCGTATTCGTTCATCAGGACGAAGGAGGGGCTGTTGATTGGGCCTGGGCAGGCGAGCCCGCGGCCGACGCCCTGGGTGAAGCAGGTCTTGCCGGTACCGAGCTCGCCGCTGAGGAGGAGAATGTCGCCTGTTTGGAGGGCGGCGCCGAGCTTCGCCCCGCAATCGCGGGTCTGCTCCTCGCTCGTGGTCGTGGTTTCGAAGGGGTGTGTGCGGGCCACTGGATCGGAGTATAGGCGGCGACTCGTTAAGCCCCACGCCCGGCGGCACGGCGTGCGCGGTTCGCGGCGCGCGCTTCGATCGCCTCCTTCGGCTCTTTGAGGTAGGCGATTGCGACCAAGGAGGCGATCATCAGCACGCCGGAGATGGTGGCGTAGTCCCAGCGAATGCCCCAACGGCTGACGATAGCGCTGGCCACGAGCGGGCCCGTCATCAGGGCGAGCGATTGCATGCTCGAGGCGAGCCCGAAGGCACTGCCATGCTTGCCGTCGGGCGTGGCGGAGGCGATGAGCGCGTTCATCGAGGGCACCATCGCGCCTTGGGTGAGGCCCACCATCGCGACGAAGATGAGGAACCAGCCGTAGCTATCGGCGAGGGCCACCGGGATGAAGAAGAGGCTGGTGCACATGGCCGCCACCGTCACGGTCCGTTTGTAGCCGACGCGGCGGGCGAGCGGCCCGAGGGTGAGCGCGGCGATAGTGGCGGTGAGCCCGAGCGACGCCGTGACGAAGCTCGATGCACGCTTTTCGCCGAGCTCGACGGTGGTGAAGCTGAGGTGGAGGGTGACGTGTTCCTGGTCGGCCGAAGCCTCGGAGAATTCGTCGATGCTGATCGGCATGAGCGGGCGGACGAATGAGGTCGAGAGCCAGAGGGCGTAGAGCAACCCGAGCATGATCAAGATCTGGCGCTCGGAGACGACGGCCTTGAGGTTCGAGAAGAAGTTGCCGGAGTTTCCGTGGCGGCCGGGCGCCGCCAGCAGCACGGCCTGCCGATCTTCGCGCACGAAGATGTAGACGAGGACGGCGGCGAGGATAAAGAGCGCGCCGCAGAAGTAGAATGACTCCCGGATGCCGAGCGATTCGGCGACTGTGCCGCCGATGATCGGGCCGAGCATGTTCGCCGAGAACTGACCCGTCTGGAGGATGCCGAGTGCGCCGCCGACGCGCGCCTTCGGGGTTGTGGCCGCGATCAGCGCCGAGGCGGCCCCGACGGTCCCGGAAAACAGGCCCATGAGGAAGCGCAGCCCGACAAGCTGCCAGGGCGACTGGACGAGCCCGATCAGGGTGATCACGACGCCGGCGCCGATCAGCGCGCGGACGAACATCGGCTTGCGCCCGACGCGGTCGGAAAGCGCGCCCCAGAGCGGCGCGGTGAGGAAGAGCGAGGCGCCGGTCGCGCTGGTCGCCCAGCCGGTCCAGAGCGCGATGTCGCCTTTATCCTCGACGCCGAGCTCTTTGATGTAGAAGGGCATGAACGGGAAGACGAAGTTCGCGCCCATGAGCCCGACGAAGACCCCGATCCAGACGAACGCAAGGTTCCGCCGCCACGGCGCCTCCATCAGGGTTTCTTGGACGCTCGGCGTCGCTGCGGCGGCCATCAGGCGCGTCCATGGGGATGGGTTTGGGGCACGGTCGGATTCTCGCAGGGGAGAATCGTTAGCGCACGATGAACGGATTTCGGGGGAAGGCAGCGGCTAACGGCGCTTCGTCAGAGCTTCGCGGGCGGCCCGCGCCTGCTCGACGTGGGTCGCGGTGTGGGTCACCAGGCCTTCGACGAGGTCGTGCACGGTCTGGGGGCCGCGTTCGGGGTGGATGCCCGTCCGTTGCCAGGCTGTGCGGTCGCAGTGCGAAAGGAGCTCGGCCGTGACATAGCGCGCTTGTTCGAAGAGCGAGAGGGCGGCCTCGGGGCTGCGCCAGAGGTATTGAAGGCGGCGCTGCCAGCGGGCTTCGTCGTAGCCGGGGATGGGCGGCGGCTCTTCGGCGCCAAGGATCATGCGGACCTGAACGCCGCGGACGAGCTCGTGGTCCGTCAGGTGATGGAGCACGTCGCGGATGCTCCAGTCGCTGCCCGGCGGGCGTTGGTTCATGCCCCCGGCGTCGATGCCAGCGATCTGTTCCCGGAGGGCGCGGGGCCCGGCCGTAAAGGCACGAAAGAGTTCTTGGAGTTCGGGCGGGACCACGGGCGCAAGCCTACTGTGCCGTGGCGTTCGGCGCGCGGTTAGCACTCGCCATGCTACGCTGCTAAACCATGGCCGCCGCACAACGGGATTTGTATGAGGTGCTGGGCGTCGCTCAATCGGCGACCGCCGACGAGTTGAAAAAGGCCTATCGCCGCATGGCGATGCAATTTCACCCGGACCGCAACAAGTCCGAAGACGCGGCCGAGCAGTTCAAAGAGATCAACCACGCCTACGAAGTCCTTTCGGATGCCGACAAACGTGCCCGGTACGACCGCTTTGGCCATGCCGGCGTCGAAGGGCAGGGGGCCGGCGCCGGGTTCGACAATTTCCAGGGCTTTGAGGGCTTTGGGGACATCTTCGACGCCTTCTTTGGCGGTTCGGCGCGGGGCGGGCGGCGGCGGCGCGGGCCGGCCAAGGGCGCCGACCTTCGCTACACGATGCGGCTCACCTTCGAAGAGGCTGTGTTCGGCGTTGAGCGGGAGATCGAGTATCCGCGCGCCGAACGCTGCGACACCTGTGGCGGCAAGGGCGCGCAGCCGGGGACCGACCTCACGGTCTGCACCGAGTGTAACGGGCAGGGCGAGATCCGGCGGGCGCAGCAGAGCATTTTCGGCCAGTTCGTGAACGTCACGCCGTGTGGCCGCTGCCAAGGCGAAGGGCGAATCCTGACGAACCCGTGTTCGCACTGCAAGGGCTCGGGGCGCGAGCGGAAGAACCGCAAGATCGTGGTCAAGGTGCCGCCAGGGGTGCACGAAGGCATCCAGATCCGCCTCACGGGCGAGGGCGAGGCCGGGCCCCGGGGCGGCGAAAACGGCAACCTCCACGTCACGTTCCAGGTGGCGCAGCACCCGCAGTTCGAACGGGTCGACGACCACATCCTCTTCGAACTGCCGATCAACGTCGCTCAGGCGACGCTCGGCGCCCGCCTCATGATCCCGACGCTCGACGGCGAGACCGAGATCGAAGTGCCCCCGGGGACGCAAAGCGAGACCGAGTTCGTGCTCCGCGGCAAGGGCGTGCCTCGTCTCGACTCGTTCGGCCGCGGCGACATGGTCGTCAAGCTTACGGTGGTCCTCCCGGAGAGCCTCACTGACGAGCAGCGGACGCTGTTCGAACGCTTGGCGGAGACGATGGGGACGCCGGTCTTGCCGAAAAAGGGCAAGGGGCTGTTCGAGCGACTGAAGGACGCGGTCGCGGGTTAGGCGGCGCTCGCCTTGATCAGGCCCGCGTCGCGCAGGCGCGCGACGATGCGGTCGCGGCCGATGACGCCAACGACGCGGCCATCGGTGACCACGGGCATGTGCGTCATGTCGCCCTGCTCCATCTCCATGAGGACATCGACCAGCGACCGTTCGACCGAGGTTCCGACGAGCTTGTCGCGCGGGACCATCGCTTCGGCGGCAGTGGTGCGGTCCCAGGCGGTGCGGGGCACTTCGGCCACCTGGTGGGCGCTGATGATGCCGGCGAGCTTGCCGTCTTGTTCGATGAAGTAACAGGCCCGCGGGTTGATCTCGAACGCCCCGCGCGCGAGCACGCCGAGGCTGATGCTCGGGTCGATGGCCGGGGGGTCGGTTTGCATCAGGTCGCGGACGGTATAGCGGCCGAGCGCATCGCGGACGCGGTTTTGGACGAGGCTTTGGCGGGCGGCGCCTTCGAGGAAGAAGCCCATGAGGATGAGCCAGACGCCGCTGAAGGCGGACTGGGCGACGATGGTCTCGACGCCGAGCATGGCGAGCATCCCGATGGCGATGCCGGCCCAGGCGAAGACGCGGCCGATCCAGGCGGCTGCCTGGGTCGCGAAGCTGTAGTTCCGGCCGACCAGCCAGATGAGCGAACGGAGGACGCGGCCGCCATCCATCGGGAAGGCCGGGAGCATGTTGAAGACGGCGACGACGAAGTTCGTCGCGCCGAGGAAGAAGACGATCTGGTCGATGGCGCGGTCTTCGCTTGAGCCCATCAGGATCCAGAGGCCGATGAAGGCGAAGCCGAGGGCGAGGCTCATCAACGGGCCAGCGATGGCCATGAGGAGCTCGGCGATCGGGCGGGTCGCTTCTTTGGTGATCTGGGCGACGCCGCCGAAGACGAAGAGCGTGATGTCTTTCACGGGGAGCTTATAGGCGCGGGCGACGACGCTGTGGGCGAGTTCGTGGAGGATGATCGAGGCGCAGAAGACGAGGGCGGTGAACAGCGCCATCAGGGTGTACGTGACGGGCGTGCCTTCGTAGGACTCGGGGAAGACGTTTTGCGAGAGGGTGAAGACGAGGACGACCAGCAGGATGAACCAGCTGGGGTTGACCATGATGGGGATGCCGAGGAGGGTGCCGATCCGGAAGTTACGCATGGAGGTGTGGGATCAGTGTAGCCTGCGGCGGGGAAAGCCGGGGGCAGCGGCGTTTGGGGCGACGCCCCACCGGTCGCGAGGTCCACGCCGGCACGGATTGTGCGCGGGGCCGGCCTTGGTGGCGGGGAACCGGGACGGTCGCGGGCGAGGCCCAAAGGGGCTGATCTGGCGGAGAGGGTGGGATTTGAACCCACGAGGGGCTTGCACCCCTACACGATTTCCAGTCGTGCCTGTTCAACCACTCCAGCACCTCTCCGCGGGCGAGTGGGGAAGGCTCATCCTATCGCCCCACCCTCCCTAGACGCACGTCAGCGGGCGAACAACCGAGCGACCGTCACCTCGAAGCCCGGCAACACATCGCCGCCTGAAAGCGTGTCTTGAGCCGTGAGGCGGGCGAACGTCCCATCGGAGCGGTACACGTCGAGCGTCTCGGCGTGGGGCTTTAGGACCCACACCAGCCGTACGCCCGCGCTGAGGTACTCCTTCACCTTGTTCTCGACGTCTTGCACCGTGTCTCGCGGCGAGACGACCTCGACCAGGAGGTCGGGGACGGCCTGTAGGTGGCCTTCGAACGCCCCTCCCCCAGGCAATCGGTTTGCGGATATGAAGCCCGCATCGGCGCGCGGCACCCGGAGGGGCCGCCCGGCAAAGATCTGCAGCCCGGTCCCGCCGCCGAAGACGACGCCAAGTTTTCGCGGGTAGACAAAGCCGCGAAGCAACTCGATGGCCGCCCCGGAGACCTCATCGGATCGCATGCCCATGTTCCGCTCCTGAAGCGTCCCGTCGTCGAGCATCTCCCACCGGATCGGATCTTCAAGCCGAAGGAACTCCTCAGGCGTGTAGGAGCGTCTGGTCCGTTTCGGGGGCGGCGCAGGCCGAGGCGGAGCGGAAGTAGCCACGGCAACCATCCTATCGCATGGAGTGCCCCGTTACTTCGGGAGCTTTGCGAAGTCGCCCGAGAGGTCCGCGGGGCCGCGGTAGAGCGCCTCGAACTTGCGGGTCTGGATGTACCACTGGCCGTCGATCCGCGTGTACGTGTCGTAGTAGCAGATCGAGTTCATGCTCCGCGTGCCGTTCGGGAGGTTGAGGAACTCGCCCATGTACCAGCGACCGGTCGCCTTGTCGCCGGTCACGTCGTCGATCACGCCGGAATAGACGTGCATGTAGACGTTGGGGATGCTCCCCATGATCTGCGTCCAGACGGTGACCATGTTGTCGCGGCCCTTATGGACCTGGCCGACGTGCCACTCGCCGTCGGGCGCCCAGGTTTGGCCCCAGGCCTGCGCGTCGAAGCGGTTGACCGCGTCGACATAACGCTCGGCGACCTGGCGGATTGCGATGTAATCGTCGTTGGTTGGCTTGGCCATGAAATCCCTCCAAAGTTGAGACAGCGTGGCCGTGCATCATACGCGAGTTTGTTGGCCGCGCATCCAGTCGCCGGTGCGGCCGTGGTCTGGGTATCGCGGTCCTGGACGGAGTTTGCCGGAGCTGTTGGAACTTCTGGGGTGAGCACGGCGTCTAGCCGATCGTGAAGCAGCTCTGGATGCGGGCGGCGATTTCGAGCGAGCCCTCCACGTTGCCGCAGACGGCGGGCGGCAGCTCGCCGCGGATAAACGCGATAAAGCCCCGGGTCGTCGTTACGAGTCTGACGTCGGGGCTTTCGATGGCTCGGCGGCGGGGGAGGATATGACCGTCACGGATCTCGAACGACCAGGTGTTGCAGTCCGCACAGTCGGCCACTTCGAGGACCATGGTGGCGGTCAACCCTTCGGCGCGGTCGGCGTTGAACGAGAACGTTGGCAACATGCGGACCGCGAAGTCTGTGGAAATCTCGCTGCCGACCGTATCCAGATCAAAGGGCTGTGCGTAGGAGCGGCCCCAATCGATCAACGAAAGGAGGATAGGGCGGACGGCCCAGCCCTTCTCGGTCAGTGTGTAGTCCACGCGTGGTGGGAGCTCGCGGTGGTAGGTGCGCTGGACAATGCCTTCGGCCTCGAGCCGCTTGAGCCGGTCGGAGAGCACGTTTGGGGACATCCCGGCGCAGTTATCGAGGATGTCGCTATAGCGGTGCAGCCCGGACATGAGGTCGCGGAGGATGAGAAGGGTCCAGCGGTCGCCGAGGACATCGAGGGTTTGCGCGATCAGGCAGGGGTGGCGGTACTTCCTTGCGAGCTCTGTGCCTCTGGAGGGTTGGAGATCGACGGACACGACCGTATCTTTACCTGCCAGCGCAGCTTTACCCATTCGATAGCCCCTGAACTATTGACTTGATAGTACGGTTTGGTAGACTACGGACATCGGCACTAGCGAATCGATATCACCAGCACTCACCTCTAGCTAGCCTAGCTGAGGGGCGCTGAGCGAGTCAACAGCGAAGAAAGGAGTCCCGCAATGCGCACGACCACCCTGAAGAAGGAGCCCATCTCCACGACCCCGAAGATCAGCCTCGCCCCGGCGGACCATTACCACCGCTGGAGGATCGACGAGCCGAACGGCCCCCAGAGCCGTGGCACGTGCAAGGTTTGCGGGGCGGAGAAGATGTTCAAGAACTGGCTCTCCGACATGGACTTCATCACCAACGAAGAGCACCGGATGGCCGCGTAGGCCGATAGTTGTCGCACGCGCCGCCAGCGTGCACTCTCCCACGATGGCGTCAACGCGAAGGCCGCCTGCCGCTGGACTTGTTCCGGCGACGGCGGCCTCTCGCTTGTCTGTGAGGTCGGGCGGGTGTGGCTCGACCTCACAGATAAGCGAGCGCCGACGAGTGCGCGGTTCAGGAGGATGGAACGCTGGGGACTTGGTGGACACGCCCCTCACCTCGTGCCTCCCCCCCCACGGCCCCTCCGGGGAAGGGGAGGCACGCCGTCTCCGACACTGCGTCGCTGCGGCAGCCATTGGGCCGGAGTACTTGACATGGCGGACTAGAATCCAGCCAACTCGGTCGCCGGAGGTACGCGATGGTGATCCTGGCTGCGGTGGTTGGCTTGCTCGCCATTCTGGCGGCCACAGGTGTGACGCTCTTCACGGTGGGCGAGGTGCCGGCGGCCGCGGTCGCGGCCCTTCTCGTCGTCGCCGTCTTCTACGTCCTGCTCAAGCTGAAGCACCTTGCCGGCAAGCTCGTGTTGTTGATGGCCGTGGTGGCGGTCGCTTCGCTCGGATATGGAGGGTGGAGCGCCTTCCAGGTTGCACGGTCGCTGACTGGGACGGGGGGAGAGGTCGACCCGGCAGACCCCACTAAGCTCGCCGCGGCGAACGAGAAGATCGACTCGGCCCGAGGGGCGGCGGGTTTCCGGGTGGAGCTCTCCGAGGAAGAGCTTGCGGCGGTCCTGCAGGACGCGCTCGCAGGCAACGACGACAACCCGCTGAGAAACGTGACGCTGACGCTCGTCGGCGGCGAGGACGGCGGGCCGGGGCACATCGACTTCCGCGGGACGTTCAAGCGCGGCTCGACCACCGCAAAGGGCCGGGTTGAGGCCAAAGCGGAGGATGGCCGGGTCGAGTTCTCCTTGAAGCAGGCCGACCTTGGCAGCTTCAAGATGCCGGGCTTAGCCCGCGGCGCGCTCAACGACCTGGTCGAGACGATCACGGACCTCAACTCACGGCTTGAGGAGCAGAACGCCGATGTCCAGCTTCTCGAGATTCGCGACGGGGTCGCCGTCATTGCGGGCGTCCAGGGCGACGGCGACCTGGTGACGTTGGGGTCCGTCCTCGACAGCGTGCGGGAGAACATCGCCGGCCTGGGCGCCGCGGCGAAGCCACCGGCGGAGGTCCTTGGGCCCGGCCGGGTAAACGGGACGGAGCAGGCCGGCGACCCGGTCTACGTCGCGCTCGGCGATTCGCTGGCGGCGAACGTCGGCGTTTCAACCGCGAAAGAGGGCTACGTCTCCCGCGTGCACAAGGCGCTCGAAGCCAAAGAAGGTGCCACCTACGGACTGAGAAACTTCGGTCGCTCTGGTGAAACGTCGAATGGGCTCATCCGGAATCAGCTCGACGAGGCGGTGAAGTTCATGGGCTCCCGCTCGGTTGCCTTCGTGACGGTAGACATCGGGGCAAACGACCTGCTGGGCCACCTCTACTCCGCGGATTGCAGCGAGACGCTGGAGACGCCCGCGTGCGTCGCGCGGCTGGAGAGCACGAAGGTGGCCTATCGCGCGAACCTCAAGACCATCATCTCCCGGCTGAAGAAGGCGGCGCCACGGGCGACCATCGTGTTTCTGGGCACGTATAACCCGTTCAGCATCGGATTCGGCTCCGGGGTGAAGCTGGAGGGCCAGACCGACGAGATCGTGGACGAGGTGAACGCGATTGCGAAAGAGGTCGTCGAGTCCGAGGGAGCGCTGTTCGCAGACGGTCAGGGAGTGATCAAGGGCCGGGCAGGCGCGGTCACGCACATGCTCGACAACCCCGCGGACATCCACCCGCGGGCGATCGGCTATGACCTGTTGGCTCAGGCCGTGATGGCGGCGCTGAAGTAGGGCCGCTCTCACCCGGTGCGGAGACGTTCGAGGAGGTGCTTTGCGTGAGGGCAGGCGGCCTCGACTCTGCTGGCGTCCAGCATGGCGAGGATCTCCCAGGCGTGGCGCTTCTCAAAGGGGGCCGGACAGTCGCGGGTCGCGGCCTTGAGCTTCGCTTCGGCCTCCGCCTTGGGGACGTCCTCAAGGTTGGCTCGGGTCGGCAAAGCGGAGTCGCGGAATCCCCTGCCAAAGTGGCGTGCCAACGCCTCCCGATCGGCGATCAGCCAAGTCTCGGTCGTTTGGACCATGAGGTAGGCCGAGTCTTGGTCCGCCGCGGCGGGACGGTCCCAGCCGTCTCGCGCCTTCAAATGCCCCCAGGGGGTTTGGCCTGGCTCAACAGCACTTTCTGAATCTACGAGGAGCACGACGAGGCCGTCGCGGGTTGCGACGAGCCGTTTGAACAGGTCGAAGGCCCGCTCGCGGGCGCCGCCCCGGACGACACTGATGCTCGAGACGCCGGCACGCCGGAAGAAGGCGCCCCAGCCCCGCTTAAACGCGGCGGCATGGAGTTCGCCTCGCCCACCGCCCTCAACGACGATCGCGACGCTCACCATCGGTTCCCGCCGATAACACCGTCGCTCCAGAGCTCACCGAGGGAGTACTTGTCGAGCCAATGCTTCATCACCTCGGGGTCCAGACGCCGGAACTGCGACTCGCCGTCGACCCGCTCGCAGACCACGACGCTCTCCGGGGTCTCGTTGAGGCAATCGACGAGCATCCGCGAGTGCGTGGTCACCACGAGCTGCATCCGGCTACTCGCCTCGACGAGAAGCTTGGCGATGTGCGGGATGACGTCAGGATGGAGCCCGAGCTCGGGCTCCTCGATGGCGACCAGCGGCGGCGGCTCTGGGTTGAGGAGGATGGCAAGGAGGCTGAGGTACCGCAGGGTGCCATCCGAAAGGCGTGAGGCCGGGATCTGTCTGTCGTCGCCCTCGTCGAGGAAGAGGTCGACGATCCCAGCCCGCGCCGGCGTATCAATGCCCTGCACGCCGTCGATCAACTCGCGCAGGGACTCGACCAGCCTGCGTTTGACCGGCGGAGGGAAGTTGGAGATGACGAGGGCGAGGTTGCCGCCGCCGTCCTGGAGGACGTCAAAGCGCTCGTCAGCCCGCGGGGCTGTTCGTAGCGGCGCGCGTGGGCCGAACGTCCAGTTCCGGTGCAGGTTGATTCCGGAGTAGGCACGTTGGAGCGCGCCAAACTCGCGCAATTTCAGCGGATCCTTGAATTGAGCGAGGACAGACCGGTGAGACTCTGCACGGACGGGGCGAACTACGTTCTTTCTGGGGCGGAACTCACCGGAGCCAAACTGATTCACGTAGTGCACTTGAGGGGCGCCGCCGCCTACCTCGGTTCGGATGTGCTCAAGTTGAATTTCCGGCTTTAGCCCGAGCATGTTCAAATGAATCTCATGTACTACATGTACGTCTGGATGACGGTCGAATATGTCGACCTGAACGAGGGCGTCGTAGGCCGGAAAGGGATTGTCTAGGAGGGGGCGATCTGGCTTCCAGCGCCAGGCTTGCGTGCCCCCGCCCAGGAGGATGGGATCAAAGAACTCCGAGGGTGCCGACTTCAGGACCGCCAGGATGTCCAGCAGGTTCGACTTGCCGGAGCCGTTGGGCCCGATTAGCACGTTCAGCGGCTTCATCTCCAGGTCGATGCCCGTCGGCCCGAATGAGAGCAGCCCGCTGACCTTGAGACGGCGGAAGAGCACAGATCCCTCCGAGTAGGCGCAGCCAGATGCTGCGCCCGCATCGCTAGTATCGTCTGCGGTTGGAGGGCGGCGCTACCCCAGGAGCCCTGCCGAGCGCGCCCAGCGGTATTTCGCGCCCAACACCTGGACCGGCGTCTCCGTCGTGTAGGCATAGGCGGGGATGCCGTGGGCGTAGAGGAACGCGGCGGCTTGTTCGACCTCGACGTCTCCGGCGAGCGAGGCGACAACCGGCTTGTGGATGCCCTTCGCCTTCATCTCCGCGACGACATCGACCACGAGGTTCGCGAAGACCATCGGCGGCGTGATGATCGTGTGCCAATACCCGAGGATGACCGAGTGGATGCGCTCGTCTTCGAGGGCGAGGGCGATCGTGTTGCGGTAAGTCGTGGGCGGCTCGCCACCCGTGATATCAACCGGGTTGCCGGCCGCGCCGAACGGCGGGATGAACTTACGGAAGGCGGCGTCGAGGTCGTCGGGCATCTTCATGAGGTTGAGGCCGTTATCGACGCAGGCATCGGAAAGGAGGACGCCGCTGCCGCCCGCGCCCGTGATGATGACGACGTTCTCGCCCTTCGGGGTGGGCAGGGCGGGGATCGCGCGGGCGTATTCGAGCAGGTCCTTGAGGGCATAGGCGCGGATCACGCCGGCGCTGCGGAGGATGTCGTCGTAGACGCGGTCGTTGCCGGCGAGGGCGCCAGTGTGTGAGCTGGCGGCCTTCGCGCCCGCGCTCGTGCGTCCGGCCTTGAGCGCGATCACGGGCTTCTTCTTCGATACGCGCTGGGCGACTTCGGCGAAGGCGCGGCCGTCTTTGAGGTCTTCGAAATGCTGGGCGATGACCTGGGTGTTGTCGTCTTGTTCGAAGAACGTCAGGAGGTCGTCTTCGTCGATATCGGACTTGTTGCCGAGGCCGACGATGGCGGAGACGCCCATCCCGGCGCTGCGGCTAAAGCCGACGATCGCCATGCCGATGCCGCCCGACTGCGAGGAGAGCGCGACCTGGCCTCGCACGTCGTAGGCCGTGCAAAACGTCGCACAGAGGTTCTTGTGCGTGTAGTAGAAGCCGTAGATGTTCGGGCCCATCAGGCGAACGTTGTACTGCTCGCCGATCCGCTTGATCTCTTCCTGGGCTTCGTGGTTGCCGGTTTCGGCGAAGCCGGAGGGGATGAGGACGGCGCCGGGGATGCCCTTTTCGCCGCATTCGATGAGGGCGGCCGGGACGAGCGCCGCCGGGATGGCGAACACGGCGACATCGATGTCCGTCGGGCAGTCCTTGACCGATTTGTAGACCTTGACGCCCTCGATCTCCTTGGCCTTGGGGTGGATTGGGTAGATCCGGCCCTCGTAGCCTCCGTTGATCAGGTTCTTCATGACCGAGTTGCCGATCTTGCCGGCCTCGGCGCTCGCCCCGATCACGGCTACGGCGTCGGGCTTCATGATCCGGTTCATCGCCCGGACGATCTCGTCGTGTGGCGGGCGGCGATGGGGGACGACCGGCGTGAAGTCGAGCGCAATCCGGGCATCGACGGCGATCGCGCCGCCCGGGGTGGCGATCACGGGGTTGAGGTCGAGTTCTTGGATCTCGGGGTTTTCGGCGACGAGCCGGCTGACGGACGCGATGATACCAGCGAGGGCATCGCGGTTGACCGGCGGGGCGCCGCGGACGCCGTCGAGCAGCTTGGCGGCCTTGATCGAGTCGAGCATCGAGGCGGCTTCGGCCTGCGAGGCCGGGGCGAGGCGGAAGGTGATGTCGTTGAGGACTTCGACCAACACGCCGCCGATGCCGAAGGCGACGAGCTTGCCGAAGCTCTTGTCGGTGACGGCCCCGACGATCACTTCGAGGCCGCTCGGGACCATCTTCTGGACTTGGACGCCGTCGATCCGGGCGTCGGCCTTGTAGGCCTTTGCGCTGGTGAGGATCTGGGCGTAGGCGGCGCGGACGGCGGAGTCATCGGCGAGGCCGACGATAACGCCGCCGGCATCAGTCTTGTGGACGATGTCCGCGGAGGCGACTTTGAGGACGACGGGGTAGCCGAACTGGCTGGCGAGCGCCGCGGCTTCATCGGCGGAGGCGGCGAGACCGTCGCCGGGCATGGGGATGCCATAGGCTTCGCAGAGGGCGCGGGCGTCGAGGGCAGAGAGGTGGGTGCGGCCCGCGGCGCGCGCGGCTTCGATGATGTTCCGGACGGCAGTCGGCATGGAGTCGTTGCTTCCTTCGCTGGTTCAGTGTGCGTTGGCGGCGCCGCCGAGCGCCTCCTTGACAAGGTCGTGGAGGCCGGCGCCGCCGGTGTTGGCGTACTCTACCAACTGACGGCGAAAGCGGGGCTCCCAGAAGCTCTTGATGTGCTCGGCGACGCCACGGACGGCCTCATCGTGGGGGTAGGCCGCCCAAAACCGCGCGATTTCGTTCGCTCGATGCACCATTTTCTCGGTTTCCATGGCCCGGAGCGACCTTCCTTCTTAACCAGCGGTAACCGGCGCGCGCCGTCGTGTGGTCTCCCGCCGCGTCTCGTCGTAGCTCGCTTGCCAGGTCGAAGGATGGCTCGTCTTCCGCACCTGGACAGCGGTGACCTTGTACTCGGGGCATTCCGTCGCCCAGTCAGCGAACTCGGTGGTGACGACGTTCACGCCGGTGCCGGGGAAGTGGAAGGTGGTATAGACGACGCCGGGCTGCATGCGTTCGGAGATGCGGGCGTGCAGGGTGGTCGCGCCGGCGCGGCTGGCGAGCTCCACGAGGTCGCCGTCGTTGACGCCGCGGTTTTCGGCGTCCCAGGGGTGGATTTCGAGGACGTCCTCATCGAACCAGGTGACGTTCGCGGTGCGCCGGGTTTGGGCGCCGACGTTGTACTGGCTGAGGATGCGGCCAGTGGTGAGGAGGAGCGGGAAGCGGTCGGTGGTCTTTTCATCGGTCGCGACGAATTCGGTGATCATGAACTGGCCCTTGCCGCGGACGAAGCCATCGACGTGCATGACCGGCGTGCCTTCGGGGGCCTTTTCGTTGCAAGGCCACTGGATGCTGCCGAGGCGGTCGAGCTTTTCATAACTGACGCCCGAGAAGGTTGGCGTGAGGCGCGCGATTTCGGCCATGATTTGGCTCGGGTGGTCGTAGTGCATCGCGTAGCCGAGGGCCTTCGCGAGGGCCATCGTCACCTCCCAGTCCGCGAGGCCGGCTTTGGGCGGGATGGCCTTGCGGACGCGGCTGATCCGGCGCTCGGCGTTCGTGAAGGTGCCGTCCTTTTCGAGGAACGAGGATCCCGGCAAGAAGACGTGTGCGTAGCTCGCTGTCTCGTTGAGGAAGAGGTCCTGGACGACGACGCACTCCATCGCCTGGAGGCCGGCGATCACGTGCTTGGTGTTCGGGTCGGACTGGGCGATGTCTTCGCCCTGGACGTAGAGCCCCTTGAAGGTGCCGTCGACGGCAGCGTCGAGCATGTTCGGGATGCGGAGGCCGGGGTCGCCGCCGAGGCTGACCGACCAGGCTTCTTCGAAGATGGAGCGGACCGTGACATCGGAGACGTGGCGGTAGCCGGAGAGCTCGTGCGGGAACGAGCCCATGTCGCAGGCGCCCTGGACGTTGTTTTGTCCGCGAAGTGGGTTGACGCCAACGCCGCGGCGGCCCAGGTTGCCGGTCGCCATCGCGAGGTTCGCCATGCCCATGACCATCGTCGAGCCTTGGCTGTGTTCGGTGACGCCCAGGCCGTAGTAGATCGCGGCGTTCCGCGCCTTGCCATAGAGGCGAGCCGCCTCTCGCACGGCCGCCGCGGGGACGCCGGTCGTCGCTTCGACGGCCTCCGGCGAGTGCCGTTCTTGGGCGATGAACTCGCGCCAGCGGTTGAACGTCCCGGTGTCGCAGCGCTCGGCGACGAACGCCTCGTCGACCAATCCCTCGGTGACGACGACATGGGCGATCGCGTTGATTACGGCGACGTTGGTGCCGGGGCGCAGGGCAAGGTGGTGGTTGGCTTTGACGTGCGGCATCTCGACGAGGTCAATCTTGCGGGGGTCGACGACGATCAGGCCCGCACCTTCGCGCAGCCGCCGCTTCATCCGCGAAGCGAACACGGGGTGGGCGTCGGTTGGGTTGGCGCCGATGACGACGACGACATCCGCATCGTCGACAGAGTCGAAGTCTTGCGTCCCGGCCGAGGTGCCGAAGGCCGTTTTCAGGCCGTAGCCGGTCGGGGAATGGCAGACGCGGGCGCAGGTATCGACGTTGTTGTTGCCGAAGCCAGCGCGGACGAGCTTCTGGACGAGGAAGGTCTCTTCGTTGGTGCAGCGCGACGAGGTGATCCCGCCGATGGAGTCGGCGCCGTAGGCCGCCTGGATGCGCTTGAATTCGCTCGCTGCGTAGGTGATCGCCTCGTCCCAGGTGACTTCGCGCCAGGGGTCAGTGATCTTTGCCCGGATCATGGGCGAGAGGACGCGGTCGCGGTGGGTGGTGTAGCCCCAGGCGAAGCGGCCCTTCACACAACTGTGGCCGTGGTTCGCCTTGCCGTCCTTAAACGGGACCATGCGGACGACTTCGTTGCCCTGGAGCTCCGCTTTGAACGAGCAGCCGACGCCGCAGTAGGCGCAGGTCGTGATCACCGAGTGCTCCGGCTGGCCCATCGCGATGACGCTTTTTTCGGTGAGGGTCGCGGTTGGGCAGGCTTGGACGCAGGCGCCGCAGGAGACGCACTCGGAATCGAGGAAGAGCATGTCGCCGGGCGAGATTTTCGAGGCGAAGCCGCGTCCTTTGACGGTCAGCGCGAACGTGCCTTGGACTTCGTCGCAGGCGCGGACGCAGCGGGAGCAGACGATGCACTTGGCGGGGTCGAAGGTGAAGTAGGGGTTCGACTCGTCCTTCGCCTCCAGGAGATGGTTCGCGCCTTCGTAGCCGTAGCGCACTTCGCGCAGCCCGACGGCGCCGGCCATGTCCTGCAGCTCGCAATCGCCGTTCGCCGGACAGGTGAGACAGTCGAGCGGGTGGTCGGAGATGTAGAGTTCCATCACGCCGCGGCGCAACTTGGCGAGCTTGGGCGACTGCGTTGTCACCTTCATCCCGCCTTCGGCGGGCGTCGTGCAGGAAGCGGGCGTGCCCCTGCGGCCTTCGATTTCGACGAGACACAGCCGGCAGGAGCCGAACGGTTCGAGGCTGTCGGTGGCGCAGAGGCGGGGGATGCGGACGCCGCTCTCCATGGCCGCGCGCATGACGGAGGTGCCAGCCGGGACGGTCACGCGCTTGCCGTCGACATCGAGCGTGACGGTCGCGGCGCTGGCGCTCCTCGGCGTGCCGTAGTCAGTCTCCTTCACCAGAGTCATAGCCGGGCCTCCTGCGGCGGGGCGGGTGGGCGGTCGAAATCCTCGGGGAAATGGCGCAAGGCGCTGGATACAGGATACGGCGTCAGGCCGCCGAGCAGGCAAAGCGACCCATCTTGAAGGACCTCAAGGAGGTCATCGAGAAGCAAGAAGTTCTTGGTCCGTTCGTCGCCGGCGATGATCCGGTCGATGACCTCGACGCCGCGGGTGGAGCCGATGCGGCATGGCGTGCACTTGCCGCAGCTTTCAATGGCGCAGAACTCCATGGCGAAGCGTGCCTGGCGGGCCATATCCACGGTGTCGTCGAAGACGACAATGCCGCCGTGGCCGAGCATGGCTTTGGCCGCCGTGAACGCTTCGTAGTCGAGCGGGATGTCGAGCTCGTTGGCGGGGAGGTATGCACCGAGCGGGCCGCCGACCTGCACGGCACGCACAGGCCGTCCCGTCGCGGTCCCGCCGCCGATCTCCTCGATCATCTCCCGGAGGGACGCACCGAACGGGATCTCGAAGAGGCCGCCGCGCGCGATGTTGCCTCCGAGTTGGACCGGGAGGGTGCCGCGCGAGCGGCCCATGCCGTGCGCGGCGTAGGCCTCTGCGCCTTCGGCGAGGATCATCGGGACGCTTGCGAGCGAGAGGACGTTGTTGACCACCGTCGGCTTGCCGAAGAGGCCGCGGATGGCGGGGAGGGGCGGGCGTGGACGGATGATGCCACGCTTCCCTTCGAGCGATTCGAGCAGCGCCGTCTCTTCGCCGCAGATGTAGGCCCCGGCGCCGAGCCGGACATCAATATCGAAGGCGCGGCCACTCCCGGCGACATCCCGGCCGAGGTAGCCCGCGGCGCCTGCGATCTCGACGGCGCGGCGCAGCGCGGAGAAGGCGTCGGGGTACTCAGAGCGGACGTAGACATAGCCCATCGTCGCGCCGGTAGCGAGCCCGGCGATGGTCATCCCTTCGATCAGTGAGAAAGGGTCGCCTTCCATGAGGATGCGGTCGGCGAAGGTGCCGCTATCGCCTTCATCGGCGTTGCAAACGATGTACTTCTGCTCCGCCGGCTCGTTGAGGACCGTCTTCCATTTGATCCCGGTGGGGAAGCCCGCGCCGCCGCGACCCCGTAGCCCCGACGCGACGACCTCGTCGACGATAGCGGCGGGCGTCAGGCCGAGCGCGCGCGTCAGCCCCGCAAAGCCGCCGAGGGCGCGATAGCCATCGAGGTCGAGCGGTTCGATGCGGCCACAGCGCTCGAAAGTGACCCGCGTCTGGCGTGCGAAGGCGGGGATGTCTTCCACGGGGCCGAGGCGGAGCGGGTGCGGGCCACCGGAAAGGAAGCCAGCCGCGAAGAGCGACGGGACGTCCTCGAGGGTGACGGGCCCATAGGCGATGCGACCGGCAGACGTTTCGACCTCAACCAGCGGTTCGAGCCAGAGTAGGCCACGCGTGCCGTTGCGCCGGATGGTCACGGGTTCGCCGCGCCGGGCGGCCTCGGCGACGACGGCGGCAGCGACGTCGTCCGCGCCGACCGAGGTGGCAGCGGCGTCGAGCGGCATCCAAACGGTGGCGGTCACTGGCGCACCGTGGCGACGATTGGTTTTGCGCGCTCGGGAGTGACCCGACCGATGAGGCGGCCGTCGAGCATCACCGCCGGCGATAGGGCGCAGTTGCCGAGGCAATAGACCGCTTCCAGGGTGACCGCGCCGTCGGGCGAGGTTCCCCCGATGGCCGTTTCGAGCGCGGCCTCGAGGTGTCGGGTCAGGGCCTCGCAGCCCATTGCTTGGCAGGCTTCGGCGCGGCAGACCTTGAGGACGTGCCTCGCCGGCGGCTCGTGACGGAAGTCGTGGTAGAAGTGGACGACGCCAACGACCTCGGCCCGCGAGAGATTCAACGCTTCAGCGATGAGCGAGATGGCATCGTCGTGGACGTACCCGAAGGTCTCTTGGAGCGCGTGAAGGATCGGCAACGTCGCCCCAGGGAGCTGCTTCAGCCCATCGACGAGCGCGCGTGCGGCCGTTGGGTCCCAGGGTTGGAAGGCGAGGCCCTCAGCCACGGACGCGCTCCCGGCCAGTGTAGACATTGAAGCCGGTCGCCTTGGTGAAGCCGGTCAGCGTGATGTGGAACCGTTCGGCGACGGCGACGGCGAGGCTCGACGGGGCGCCAATCGCACAGACGACGGGGATCCGCGCCTGGAGCGCCTTCTGCAGGAGCTCGTAACTCGCGCGGCCGCTGAGGACGGCGATGCGCTGGCTGGCTGCTTCGAGGGCGCCGGCCAAGAGCTGCGAGCCCACGAGTTTGTCGAAGGCGTTGTGGCGGCCGACATCTTCGCGGAGGGCGACCAGCGTGCCGTCCGGCTCGAAGAGGCCCGTCGCGTGGATCCCGCCGGTCATCCCGAACTGTGCTTGCGCTTGGCGGAGGCGAGCGGGGAAGGAGCAGATGACCGTGGCGTCGAGCAGTGGCCCTTCGCCGGCGGGTTCCGCGGCTGGGAGCGCCGCGGCGTCCAGTGTGGTCTTGCCACAGACGCCGCAGGACGAGCTCGTCACAAAGAGGCGCGCTTGCCGTTCGAGGGCGGGGTTGAGGCCTGGCCGCAGGCGAACGCGGATCACGTTCGCCTCAGGCGCGTCCGGTTCGCCACAGGCGATGGCGGTGATGTCCGCCCGGTCCTGGATGATGCCCTCGGCGAAGAGGAAGCCAACGGCAAGCTCGGCATCCTGGCCCGGCGTGCGCATCGTGACGGTGATCGGCTGTTCGCCGGCGTCCGTTTCGAGGCGGATTTCGAGCGGCGCCTCGACCGACACCGTGTCGTCCCCGGCGGTCCAACGGCCGTCGCGGAAGGCGGCGATCGCCTGGTGCACTTGCGCGACGGGGCCGCTTTCCACGCCGATCATGCTACACGGTTGAGGCGAGCTAGCGTCGTTAACGCCAGGACCGCAGCCGCAGCCTACTGTATCTCGTTGTGCCGAGCCGCCAGGATCCGGGATCGTCCGTCGACCTCCTCGTCCCGCAGGACGTGGCGCGCGCCTGCGAGGCCGCTGGCCTGCGCAAGGCGAGCCTACCGGCGCCGAAGCTCTACATGCTTGCTGTCCTGGCGGGCGCGTTCATTGCCCTCGGCGCCATGTTCTTCACGGTGGTCACGACAGGCTCGGTTGGAGGCTTCGGCCCCACGCGCATGCTTGGAGGGCTCGCGTTCAGCCTCGGACTCATCCTCGTCGTGCTGGCTGGAGCGGAGCTCTTCACCGGGAACACGATGATGGTCATGGCCGTCGCGGCGCGGCGGCTGTCCGTCGGGAACATGCTACGAACGTGGGCGATCGTCTACGCGGGGAACTTCACCGGCGCGATTGCGACGGCTGTCCTGGTCCGCCTCTCGGGCCACTGGGAACAGGGCCAGGCGGCGGTCGGTGGCAACGCCATCCGGGTGGCCGTCTTGAAGGCGGACTTGTCCTGGACCGAAGCACTCCTGCTCGGGGTCCTTTGCAACGCGCTGGTGGCGCTGGCGATCTGGCTGAGCCTCAGCGCCCGGTCGTTCGAAGGCAAGCTGCTCGCGATCATCTTCCCCGTGACGGCGTTCATCACGGCCGGCTTTGAAAACTCGATCGCCAACATGTACTTCATCCCGATGGGCATTATGCTCCGCGGAGAGCCGTCGGCCGTTGAGGCGAGCGGTCTGCCGGCGGCGACCGTCGCGGAACTGAGCTGGCTCGACTTCGCGGCCAACCTCATGCCGGTGACGGTCGGGAACATCCTCGGCGGGACGGTCCTCATTTGGGGCGTCTACTGGGTGATCTATCTTTGGCGGGCCGACGACCGGGCCTGACGCCGCGCAGGCTCGCGTCAGCGATCTCCCTTGGGATTGCCTGGTGTGCCAAGGGGGGCGCCGTGCCAGGCGAGTTGTGTGCGGAGGCGGGGCGACGTAGGCTCCCGCGGTGGCGACAGGACGGCCCCTTGAAGCAACAGCGGTCGCGGGAGAGCGACCTTCTCCCGCATTTGGGCGTGAGACGTTCTCCGCGTTCCAGTCGCGGCCGTTCCGCTACCTTTGGCTGAGCACCTTTAGCTACAACCTCAATCAGGGCATGCAGCGCTTCGCCTTCGTTTGGCTGGCGCTGAGGCTGAGCACGGATTCGGGGGCGGCAGGGGCGGTGGCCTTCGCTTTGGGCATCCCGGTCTTCTTCCTTTCGATCCCATGCGGCATCCTGGCGGACCGCTTCGACCGGCGGGCGTTGCTGTTCGCGAGTCAGGCGATCGCCTCGGTGGTGACGCTGGCAGTGGCCGTGCTGCTCTGGACGGATGCGGCCTCGCTCTGGGCCGTGATGGCGTTGGCGGCCGGGGTGGGCGCGACGGTTGCGCTCGGTCAGCCGGTGCGGACCGCGGTCTTGCCCACGGTGGTCGACCGTTCGCGGCTGATGAACGGCATCATCCTGATGAGCATGGGCCAAAACACCGCCCAGATCATCGGTCCGGCGCTCGGCGGGGCGGCGATCGCGATTTTCGGGATCGGCGCGGCGTTCGCGGTCCAGTCGGCGATTTACGCTGTGGGGTTAGTCGCGCTCATCCCTCTCCGGCTGCCGGCGACGGCGTCGAACCAAGCGCGCAACGTCGCCCGCGAGCTGCGCGAAGGCTTCGGGTTCATCCGGCGGGAGCCCGGCGTCCGCGTCTTGATCGTGCTCGTGGTCGCCAGCTCGCTCATCGTGATCGGGCCGGTGACTGCGCTCGTGCCGAAGATCGCCAAGGAAGAGCTCCGCACGGGAGCGCTCGGTGCGAGCCTCTTGTTCGCCGGTCAGGGCGTGGCATCGCTCGCAACCTCGATGTTGCTCGCCGCCCGCTCGAACATGCAGCGGCGCGGGCGGTTGTTCCTCTTCGGGCTGATGGGGGGCGGGCTCGTCTTCATCGGGATCGGGCTTTCGCCGGCGTATTGGTTGACGGCGGCACTTATGGCGTGCTTCGGAGTCACGGGGGCGTTGTACATGAACCTCAACCAGGCGCTGATCCAGTCGCACACGCCGCCAGAGTTGATGGGGCGGGTGATGGGCATCCACACGCTCGGATTCATGGGGCTTGGGCCGATGGGCGCGCTCGTGGCCGGGCCGTCGGCGGACGTGATAGGCGCGCCGGCGACGGTCGCGATTGCGGGCTCGCTGACGTTCTTGCTTGCGTTGGGGACGTTCGTCGTGCAGCCAGTGTTGCGTCGGATGGACTGAGAGGAGCATCACAAGCCACTGCCGCGATGGCGTAGGATAGAAGCGTGGCGCTCATGGTGGCGGATAGATCCAAGACGCTCCGAATCCCGCGCCGCGGTGAAGACGTGGGGTTCGTCACTGGAGAGGTACGGCTGGAAAACGCATTGGATGTGCTCGGCGTCGCGCCATCAGGATGGGGCCCGGCCCGCGAGCGCCAGATGGACCTGGACATCCTGTTCGACACCGGAGCGTCGTCGATCTGCCTGCCTGCCTCCGTGATTGCCAAGCTCCGGCTTCCAGTGCAAGACACGGTGGCCATCCGTACGGCGCGAGGAATCGGAGAAGCCCGGGTCTTCGGTCTGCTTCGCGTGACCATCGGTGGGCGTTCGCGAATCGTGAACTGCCTGGAACTGCCCGACGACGCCCGCCCGCTCTTTGGAGTCGTCGAGATGCAGGCGCTGGGCGTGGCCATTGACGTGGACGCGGAGCGGTTCGAACTTCTGCCTGACAGCGGGGCCGATACGTACATCCTGGCCTAGTGCTGGCCCGCTCCCTCACGTTGCGATCACGGGCCGCCCGCCGCGCCTTCCGCTTCGCGCGGGCCGTCGACACGCGCCGTCGAGGCGGCAGGGGAGGGCTCGCCCGCGGGGCGGGCGAAGAGCACGATCACGGCCGCCGCGAAGGTCATCGCCGCGGTGACGGTGAAGGGAAGCTCGTAGTTCCCGTTGACGTCGTGGAGCCAGCCGATGCCGATTGGGCCGATGCCGCTCCCTGTCTGGCCGGCGAAGCTGATGAGCCCGAAGACCGTGCCGAACGAGACCATCCCGAAGATTTCGCCGACGAGCAGCGACTGCATCATATAGACGTTGCCGATCGTGAAGCCGAAGAGCAGCGTCAGGGCCCAAATGGCGAGGTGGTTGTCGATGTGGATGATCGCTAGCACACAACTGCCCTGGATGGCGAAGAGGATGGCCGAGAGCCAGCGCCGGTCGATGCCGTCGGCGAAGATGCCGACCACCAGCCGGGCGACGATGCTCCCAAACGCGGTGAGCGAGATCGTCGAGACGGCGGCGGTGCGCGAGTCGAGCTTCTCTTCGAGGAAGCTGACCTGGTGAATGATGTAGCCCGTTTGGGCGATGAGCACGAGGAGGAAGGCGGCGAGGATCGCCCAGAAGGAGACGGTGCGCAGCGCCTGCTGGCGCGTCCAAGCGCGCTGCTGGGTCGACATGAGCCGGCGGGAGGCGGCGTCGGCGGTTGATGGCGCTTGGCCATCCGGTTCGAGACCCATCGCTTGGGGCGTCCAGGCCAGGACGAGAAGGATGACCGGCAAGCCCGCCACGAGGACGAGGCCGCCGAGGATCGGCGTCGCGAGCTCGAGCCCGCCTTGATGAATCAGGAGGCCGGCGACCGGCGCGATCACGACGCCGCCGAGCGAGACGCCGGTGCTCGAAATGCTCATCGCGAGGGCGCGCTTGCGGATGAACCAGCGGGTCATGATCGCCTGGACGGCCACTCCGCTCGACAGCCCATAGGCCACCGCGAAGACGAAGTAAACGAGGTAAAGCTGCCACAGCTCGTCGACGAAGCCGATCAGCGCGCCGCTGATCGCGTTGATCACTGTGCCGATGGCCATGAACCGGATCGGCCCGGCGCGGTCGATGATTGGGCCGGTGAGGGCGGCGGTGAGGCCAGCGACACAGAAGTAAATCGCTGGCGCCCAGCTGACCTCGGTCGTCGACCAGCCGTGGTCGACACGCAGGGGCTTGAGGAAGATCGGCAGGCCGTAGTACCCAACGCCAACGCCGACGAACATCAAGACGCCGCAGGCCATGGCGACGTACCAGCCGTAGAAGAGGCGCTTCGGGAGAAAACGCGCCGCTGGCGGGATGTTGGTGGCAACCTCGGCCGGCATGGGCCGCAGTCTACGCGCGCGAGTCCTGCTCGCCAGTGATTCGCGTAGGCCGAACGGATCCGTCAGAATGTTGGCCACCTAACCAGGATCGATTGAGGAGACCACCATGACGCTCACGAAGGCTGACCTTATTGCCGCAGCCAAGGACCAGTGGATGAAGAGCGAGGCCGCGATTGCGCAGGCCGCTAAGGGCAACTTCGATGGCGCGCCCGCGGGCGGCGGCTGGTCGGCATCCGACACGTTCCGCCACATCATCGACTCGGCCCACCGGACGCCCGAGATGATGGAGGGCCTCGTCAAGACTGGCTCGCTCGGGAACTTCCTTGAGACGCTGGACGGCGTGAACGCCGAGGGCATCGAGAGCTTCAAGACGCTGAAGGCGCGGATGCTCCCGATCGAGCTCAACACCGCGCACGGCATCGTCTGGATGGCGATGCAGAAGCTGACCGCCGGCGATCTCGCGAAGAAGATCAACTTCCAGGGGAACGAAATGGCCCTCGGGGACATGCTCGAGTTCGTCCTCATCGGCCATGAGAAGAGCCACGTTGAGGCCGCATTGAAGACGGCGGGCGTCGCTTAGTCCTGAAGTTCGCGAGCTTCCGGCAACGCCTGCGCGTCCGCCGGAAGCTCCTCCTCCGGCGGAGACTGCGAGGGCTCCCCGACTGGGGTGTTCACGCCGATTTGGCAGCCGGCGACCACCGCCACGACGGCGCCGCCCCCGAGGGCCCAGGGCGCGAGCAGGCCGCCGAGGACTACCGCGGTCAGCGGCAGGTCGACCAGGTTGCGGCCGTCCTTGGCGACAGTGACGTGCCGGCGGTTGCCTTCAGCCCAAACACGCTTCGCCCACGCGCCGAAGCCGGTCTTTTTCTGGATAGGTTCGGTGTTCATGGAACCATCGTGCAGCATGAGGGCGGGCGCCGTCATGCGCCCAAGGCCCGTCATCGGGGCGCCGGTCGCGGCTGGGCGAGCGCGGACGGGGAATCAGACGGACCGTAATCCGCCGGTAATCGGCGTTGGGGACGATACCGTAGGCTGTTGCGATGGTCAGTGACGAGTGTCACCTTGAAGCCATAGCACGGCTGTGGATTTACACGAACTTCGACTGCAACCTGCAGTGCAGCTACTGCTGCGCCTCATCAAGCCCTCGCGCCGAACGGCGCGCGCTCCCGTTGGTCCAACACAAGCGGTTGATCCTCGAAGCGGCGGAGGCGGGCGTTGGCGAGGTCTTCCTCACCGGTGGCGAGCCGTTTCTCTTGCCCGACATCGCGGAGCGCGTGCGCGCAGCGAGCGAGCGGATGGAAACGACCGTCCTGACGAACGCGATGCTCTTCCAGGGTTCGCGGCGGACCGCGCTTGAGTCCTTGGCCGGGCTCCCGGTGCGGTTTCAGGTGAGCCTCGACGGCCCGTGCGCGGAAGCACATGACGCAATCCGCGGGCGGGGGAGCTGGGCGAAGGCGGTGGAGGGGGTCGGCCAGCTGCAGGCGCTCGGATTCGACGTGCACATCAGCACGACGGAGACCGTGCACAACGCGCCCTACCTGGACGAAACCCGCGCCTTCGTGATCGCGCTCGGGATCCCAGCGGAGGCGCACTTTGTCCGCCCGCTCGCGCGGCGCGGCTTTTCGCAAGCGGGCGTGGAGCTGCGGGCCGCGGACCTCGTCCCCGAAGTCACGGTCTCGCAAGAGGGTGTCTTTTGGCATCCACTGGCCTGCGAAGACGACTTTTTGGTGTCGCGGCGCGTGTTCCCGTTCGCAGATGCACTTGGGCTCGTCCAGGCGCAGTATCGCCTCGTGCTCGAACGGGGCGAGTTGCCGCGGCCGTTCCGGTGAGGATGATCGCCACACCTCCGTCGGAGGTGCTGAGCTCGCAGAGAGAGGTTCAGAGATGGCTGTCCGCGCGTATGTATTGATCGAGGCCGACCAGACCCGCGTCCAGGAGTTGCG
>JBJXFX010000117.1:0-22554 GCA_046152925.1 Dehalococcoidia bacterium | reverse complement strand
GCGGCCCAGGCCGGGAGGTGGCGGACCTCTTGAGCTTCATTGCCAGCTTTGAGCAGCATCTCCCGCATGCCAGCCAGACGCGTCAGAATTGGCGTCGTTTGAAGCGCCTTGCTTCGTTCCAGTATATACGTCCGGATCATCGTCCCACCTCCGGTAGGGGACTCTACTGGCAGGAGCGCCCGAGGGGAACCCGCCAACAAGGCAGATCGTGGACTGAGCGCCAAAGTCCGGCACACTGTCGGCGATGAACGCGCTCGCGAGCTGGACTTCACGATTGATCCTGGTCATTGCCGTGGTCCCGGCGATCCTCTCGGCCGCGGCCGTGGCCCTGCTCACCCTCGGACTCTCGGCGAAGAAGAGTTGGGACGCCACGGAAAAGCTGTTCGACGGGAAGCTCACGACGACGGCCGTGAAGACGGACTTCGTCGGGCTCGTAAGCCTCACACTCACGTCGGTCGTGTTCCTCTTGGTGGGGTTGGGGCTCTATAGCCTCTTCATCGCGCCGCAATTTCGCATGCGCGGGCTCCATGTGCAGTCGTTGGCCGACCTCGAAATCAAGATCTTGAACGTGATCGTGGTGGTCCTCGCGACGACCTTCCTCGAACGGTTTACGAGCGGCGTCCCCGCGTCGGAGCTGATGCGTTTCGCGGTCGGCGTGGCCATCGTCACCACCGTGGTGCTGGCGTTCCAACTGGTGCTTCGCGAACACGTTGGCCGCCGGGCAGCAGCGGCCGCCAAGGGCGAAGACGCTGATGACCACTGAGCCGAGCGCTGAAGCTCGCTGGCGCGTCGCTCAGCTCGGTCTGGCCGAGGCAAGGCGCGCCGCCCCCGAACTGTCCGCCGTGCTTATCGATTGCGTCGAGGGAGGGGCCTCGGTCTCCTTCATGGCGCCGCTCGCCGTCGAAACGGCGATGGCCTTCTGGGAGGGCGTCGCGGACGGCGTCGGACGCGGCGAACGTTTGCTCCTCGTTGCTCGGAGCGAGGACGGCGCGCTCGCCGGCACGGTCCAGGTCATCCTCGCCCAGCCAGAAAACCAGCCGCATCGCGCCGACGTCGCCAAGCTGCTCGTCCACCGGCGCGCACGCCGGACGGGCGCCGGTGAGGTCCTGATGCGCGCGGCCGAAGATGCCGCACGCGCCGCCGGCAAGCGGCTGCTCGTACTCGACACCGCTTCGGACACGGCTCGGCGGTTGTACGAACGCGTTGGCTGGCAACTCGTGGGCCGGATACCCGACTACGCGCTCAACCCCGACGGCACCCCTTGCGACACCTGGTACTACTACAAAGCGCTGGCCGCAGGCGAAGCGCGCGCGGCCAGCGCCTTATCGCATCAAGCGTAGGTGAACTCCGGCCCGTCGAGGTCGATCGCCGGGATCTCCTCTTTCTCGCGCCAGTAGTCTTGGGTGTGTTGCCACTCCCGCTTGTCGCCCCGCCGCGGCAGGAGGTGCATCGACCGCATCAGGTAACCCGGGTTGAAGTTGTCCGGGTCGATCCAATCGAGCAGTGGCATATCTGCGTCTTCGGGCCGGAGCTGCACCCGGACCTGCTTCGCGCCGTTGGCGTCCATATGCGCCAGCAACCGGCAGACGAAGTCAGCGAGCATGTCGGCCCGGAGGGTCCAACTCGCGCGGAAGTACCCGAAAACCCAGAGCAAGTTCGGGATGCCCGTGAACATCATCCCGCGGTAAGTGATCGTGTCGTGGAAGTCCAGTGGCTCCCCGTCGATTTCGAAGGCCATGTCGCCGAGCACCGACATGTTGAAGCCCGTGGCCGTCACGATGATGTCGGCCTTGAGCAGCTCGCCGGACTTCGTAAGGATGCCCTCGGCCGTGAACCGGTCGATCTCGTCCGTAACCATCGAGGCCTTGCCCGAAGCGATGCCCTTGAAAATGTCGCCGTCTGGGACGAAGGCTATCCGCTGCCGCCACGGACGATAGCTCGGCGTGAAGTGGGTCTCCACGTCGTAATCGGGCCCGAGATAGGCGCGGACGCCCGCCAGGAGCTCGCGCTTTACCTCTTCCGGGTGCTCGTAGCAACGCTTGGTGAAGAGGTCCTGGTCGTAGAGGAGCCGCAGCCGGACGATCTCGTGGATCCAATCGTCGCGGACCCCGATTTCGCGAAGCTGGTCGGCGAGGTCGTTTTGGTTCCGGCCGGGAATGAAATAGGTCGGCGAGCGCTGGAGCACGGTGATGTGCTTGGTGTCCGCGGCCATGGCCGGGACGACCGTCGCCGCCGTCGCCCCCGAACCGATGACGACGACGTTCTTGTCCTTGTAGTCGAGGTCCTCCGGCCACGTCTGGGGGTGGACGATCAGGCCCTTGAACGTCTCCATGCCCGGCCACTCAGGTGTGTAGCCTTGCGAATGGCGGTAGTAACCCTGGCACATCCAGAGGAAATTGGCCGTGAACCGGTGCTGCTCGCCGGTCGACGTGTCAGTGGCATCGATCGTCCAGAGGCTCTCGTTGCTGGACCACTTCGCCGAAAGGACCTTGTGGTTGTAGCGAATGTACCTCGCGAGGCCGTTCTCCTCGATGACGTCGCCCATGTACTTCCGGATCTCGTCGGCCGTCGCGATCGGCGGCCCCACCCACGGCTTGAAGCGATAGCCAAACGTATAGAGGTCGCTATCCGAGCGGATCCCCGGGTACTTGTGCATCCACCAGGTGCCGCCGAACGTCGGGTATGCCTCTAGGACGACGAACGACGTTCCCGGCCGCTGTTTGGTGAGATGGTAGGCGCCGCCCACGCCCGAGATCCCGGCGCCGACAATGAGCACATCGACGTGCTCAGCTGGCCGGGCCGGCCCAGCGGCCGGTCTGGTCTGAGTCGCGGTGGCTGCCATCGTGACCTCCCAGTGCGCCGCGCGGTAACGCGGCAGAGTGTGGGGTCACGGTGTCATCGGCCCCGCCTAGGGCAAAGGAACGGTCGTTCCGGCGCAGGGGGCCGTTCGGCCCCCCCCCACGTTGCGCCGATAGGCCCCAGCCTTACGCGCGCTGCTTGAAGGTGAGGTGGAGCTCGTTCTGGCCGAGCATGATGCCAGGTTGGTGCTTGAAGTCGTTCTTGCCAGGCGCGAGCCGGAGGTCGTCAAGCCGGTCGAGGAGCACGTTGACCGCGATGTTCTGCTCCAGACGCGAGAGGCCCGCACCGGGGCACACCCGCGGGCCCATCGAGAACGTCAGGTGCTTGCCCGGATTCCGGCGCCCGAGGTCGACCGCCGCAGGGTTGGGGCAGAGGTCGGGGTCGCGGTTCGCGGCCCCATAACGCAAATGGAGGATCGACCCGCGGGGGATGGCGACCCCACGGATGACCGTGTCCTCTTTCACAAGCCGGGTCGAGAGCCCCTGCGTCGGGGCATAGAGCCTGAGCGCCTCCTCGACGAAGAAGCGGACTTTCGAGCGGTCGGCCCGGAGTTCCTCGACGAGCTCCGGATGCTGGGCAAGGAGCATCGCTTCCGCCACGAGGACATAGCGCGTCGTGTCGTGGCCGCCGATGTGCATCTGGAACGCAATCCCGGCGACCTCGTCGTCGGTCAGCTTTCTCCCGTTGTAGGACACCTGCGTCAGGAACGAGATGAGGTCGTCTCCCGGTTCTGCGCGCTTGTGCGCGACCTGCCGGAGGGTGTAATCGCGGAAGTTGGCGAGCTCCTTGGCGTTGGCGGCCTCCTCCTCGCGGCTCAGCAGGTTCTTGTGGGTGTGGCCATAGACGAAGCGTTGGACCTGCATGTCGGCCCAGTGCCGCGTTATCTCCATGTCTTCAAGCGGGAACCCAATCACCGTGGTGATGACCCTCTGGGGCAACGGCGCCGCGAAGTTGGCGACGAACTCCACCTCTCCCTTGTCGATCCACCCGTCGATCAAGTCGTTCGCGGCCGCCGTGATCATCGCCGTGTTCCGGCGCGCCCCTTCCGGGCCTACCCAAGGGCCCGTCAGCTCGACGCGCTGCTTTTTGTGCATTTCGAGATTGGGCCGGAGGCTGTCGGACCGGTCGTAGAGGGCCTCAAAGCCCTTCTCAGCAACCAGCGAAGCCGCCTCTTCGACCGTCCGCCACGCATTGAACGCCGGGAAGTGCTCCGGGTCGCGCACGACAGCCGCGATGTCGTCGTACTTGGAGAGGATGAACGCGTCGGTGCCGGGCAAGGCGCCTTCGCCAGGAATCCGGTGCACCGGCGCCTCGGCATGGAGAAACCTGTAGGCCTCGAACCAGTGTTCCTGGGCGCCGGGGGCGAAGAGCTCGACTTCGGCCAGGCTTGTGGGGCAGGTCGCCTCAACAGCAGCTGGCTTCTCAGAGATGGCGGTCATTCCACGTTTCCTCATCATTCTTGGGCTGTCCGTCACGATACGCGGAGCTCGGGTGGCTGGCCACGGCCGGATGGGCCACCATGCCGCGGGCAAGAGAACGGCCCCCCAATTCGCGGGGGGCCCCAGTTGCGCGCCAGAAGGCACCGGACTGCTACGTCAGGATCCGCGTGACGAAGCGCTCCGCGACGAAACGGACGGCGTACCGGCCAGGGCTATCGAACGATGAAATGCCCGGGTTGACGGGCGCCCAGCCGCCGCTGCGGTAGCGAGAGAAGCCGATCGCGAAGCGGGTGACGTCCTCATCGTCGTTGCTCAGCTCGACGCGGCCGTAAACGGTCGTCGAACGTTGGCGGTCCGCCGAAACGATGATGAAGGCGGCCCGCGGGTCGCGAATCATCGCGTAGGTCTTACCGCGGCCCTTCGTTGTCGTCGTCCAGATTTCGCCGTTGAGGATGGCAAAGCCTACGTACGCGGAAGCGACGTTTCCGTCCTTCGTGGGCCAACAGACGGCGCCACCGTAGGCGTGGACGATGGAATGGGGCTCGTTGATGATCGCCCAGGCGTCGTCGGGGTCGCGGCTCACGCGCATCGCGGGCGCCGGCCGGGCGGACGCAGCGGCCTGCTTCTCAGCAAGCCACCGGTCGACTTCAGCGTCATTGATCAGATGGTCATCGCTCGTGATGCGCTGCTCGTTATCCACGGATGATCTTCTTGTGGGTGAATGTGACGAAGTGCTCAGGGTTGAGCTTGGCGAGATGGGGCCACCCCGGCTGAGCGGCCCGGACACGGTCCGCCACGGCGTCCTCGGAAAGTCCATCGCGCCGCGCCACTGCCAGCACGGTCTTGATCAGCGTCCGCTGGTCATCCAAGAACGAGACCGTCCCGCGGACGGTGACCGCGCCGACGCCGTCGCCGCCGTCGAAAACCACCGAGACGCGCGGGTCGCGTTGCAGCGCGGGCACCGCGTCATCCCCGTCGTTGAGCAACAGGTAGGCTGCCCGGCCCAACACCGCGTGCTTCACATAGGTGCCACCCGGCGAGCCATCCTCGGCGACCCAGGTGAGGGAGCAGCCGTTCCCGAGCGTGATCAACTCCCAGGTCTCGTCCTCATCAAGTTGGTAATTCTTGAGGTCCTCGACCGTGAAGACTTTCTCGCCCCGTGCGACGCGCTCGCGCTTCTGCTGCACCCAGTGCGCGACCTCTTCGTCGGTGGCCTCCACCGGGCGACCCGGCGCTGCTGAGGTCATATCGTTCCCTTTCCCAAGCCTGGGCTTATTCGGGCCGTGCGCCGCGGCGGGCGCTCATCGGCGCTTCCACGCCCATGAACGTCATGCCGATGTTGCGGTAATGGCGGTAGGTGATGAGCCCGTGGGCCGCCGCCTGGTGCGCGTCGCGGAGCTTGCGCTCCAGCGGGCTGTCCATCCGGCTCGATGTCGTCCCCGCCAGGTTGTGGACGTGGTCGGTGACCAGGCGGGCCGTCTGCGCGGCGTGCACAGTCGCGAGCCGGGCTCGCTTGAGCACGTCCCACGTCGGCAGGGCGTTGCCTTGGGGCGGGAGCGGGCCAAGGTCCGCCGCCAGCTCCAGCTGCGTCTCGAACATCCATGCTCGAGCCGATTGAAGCGCCGACTCAAGCTCGCCGATCTTGTATTGGATCTCGGGGATGTCCTTCAGGAGCGTGCCCCCCGACTGCCACGGGGCCTTCTTCGTCGCCAGGTCATAGAAGGCGTCGAGGGCGCCACGCGCGACACCGATCGCCACGGCGGCCTTGTTGTAGTCGACCTGCGTGGCGTTGCGGTACGTAGAGTTGTTGTAGGGCGGAAGCGCTGCAGCGTAGGTGCTCGCGAGCCTGTCCGGGACGAAGACATCGTTGGTCTGGATGTCGTGGCTGCCGGTGCCGCGCATGCCCGCCGTGTCCCAGGTGTCGAGAATCTCGAACTCGCCCTTGGGGACGAGGAAGTTCATCACGTCGCCGGGGCCCGGCTGGAAGCCGGCTGCGGCCATCTCCTTGGAGCGGTCATTTGGCGGCGTCACCCAGGTCCAAGTGGCGTTGTGGCTCCCGCTCCCAAAGCAGGCGCGGTGAGAAATCACCCAGCCGCCTTCAACCTTCCGCGGGTTGTAAAACGAGCCCGGGCCTGGCGCGGCAGCGCAGCAAATCACGATCGGCCAATCGTCGTAGAGCTCGTCGGCCACTTTCGGGTCGAGCGAGCGCGTGACGAGGCTGTTGATCTCGGAGTTGATCTGGACGCACCAGCCGATCGAACCATCGATCGCGGATGCGGCTTCGATGACCTTGATCTGCTCGACGGGCTCAAGGTTTTCGCCGCCGAGCTCGAATGGCAGGGCAAATCGGTACAGCCCCGCATCGGCCATGATCGTCGAGGCCCAGTCGGGCAAGCGGCGGATCTGCTGCCCTTCATCGGCAGCCTTCAGGAACGGTTCGCGAAGTTCGCGGACGCGTTGGACAGGCGAAGTCTTCTGGAGCTGCTTACTGCGCTCCAGGATCTCAGCTCGGACCATGGCTCAACTCCGTGGGATGGGCAGGGCTAGCGGGTAGAAAGCATCTTGAGGAAGCCTTCGCGCGTCTCCCCGCGAATGAGCTCGAGGCGGACGAGCGTCTCGCTGTTGATGTACTGGGCGCCCTGCATGCTGCCATCCGGGCCGAGGCTCGCCGCCTCATACTGGAACCCGTCCTTTTGCAGCTTGGCGATCTCGTCCTCGATGTTGTCGCAAAACACACCGAGGTGGTGGATCCGCGAGCCGGACGGCGCCTCCCAGACGGTGCCCGGGACCGATTCGATCAGCTCGATGTAGGGCGGCCCCTGGATCGAGTAGGCGAACTTCACCGCCACCTGGCTCTCCGTGCCGCGATAGCGCACGGTCACGTTCGCCTGGCGCGGGTCCGGGAACTCACAGCCGAAGCGGCGCGCGATGTCGCTCATGCCGCGGCTCATGTCGGGCACAATGATGCCGATGTGGAACAGGCCTTCGTATTCGATCATGCGTAGCTCCTCAGCGCCTAGGAATCGGCGACCACGATTTGCGTGGAGATGGGCTCAAGCCGGTGGTTGGTGATCTCCCAGACGCCATCGCGCTTGATCAGGTCGTCGTGGTAGGTCGCGAACAGCGTCAGCGTCGTCCCTGGGCGGTCGGCGAGGAAGTGCGTGGCCTGGACGGAACTCGTGAGCTTCGCCGTCGCGCCGCTGAGCCAGACGCGCTGGTTGCCGATGAAGTGCTGCGTGCCCGAAAAGCGCGTCAGCGCCTTGGCGACGTAGTCACACCACGCCTGACGACCCTTGATGTCGCCGCCGGTGCCGCCAAACCCGGTAATGAGCGCATCTTCAGTGAAGCACGACCCGTACTCGGCCATGTCCCGGCGGTCGCACGACGTTGCGTACTTGATCATCACGTCTTGGACCGCAAGGCGGTCAGCAAGCTGTTCGGCAGACATCCAAATCCTCCCCTGGGCGGACCCCGTCTCGCCCGGCGCTGTATTCTGGAGACTGGCCACCTGTCCAGTCAATCGGCGTCCACGCGCGTCAGGCGGCGGACTTCCCAGAAAGCGCCGTTCAGTGCGCCCCGGCGGCGACGGGAGTCCCGAGGATGAAGCCCTCGTAGCCAGCCGCCTTGATGTCAATGCACTTCTGACGATAGACTCCCACCCCGCCGACATAGGGCATGAAGACGCGCGGCTTGCCGGGGATGTTCGCGCCGAGGTACCACGAGTCCGCGAGCATGTAGAGCGTCGACGACGCCACGTCGTTCGTGTGGGCGACCCACTCGCTTTCGGCCTGGGCGTCTGCCTCCATCGTGTCCACGCCGCGCTCGTGCAAGTACTCGATCGCATCCGAGATAAACTCGACGTGCTGCTCGATCGAGACGGGCATGTTGCTGAGCACCGACGGGCTCTGCGGCCCCGTGATCATGAAGAGGTTCGGGAACCCGGCGCTCTGGAGACCGAGGTACGTCTTTGGCCCCTCCGCCCACTTCTCTTTGAGCGGGAGGCCGCCTCGGCCACGGATGTCGATCCGGTTAAACGAACCCGTCATGGCGTCGAAACCCGTGGCGAAGACGATGATGTCCAGGTCAAACTGGCCGTCCTCGGTGCGGATGCCCTGTGCGTTGATCTCCTCGATCGGCGCGTGGCGGATGTCGACCAGCGTCACGTTGTCGCGGTTGTACGTCTCGAAGTAGTTCGTGTCGATCAGCGCACGCTTCGATGAAAACGGATGGTCGACGGGGACAAGCTTCTCGGCCGTCTCCGGGTCGTCCACGATCTCGCGGATCTTCGAGCGGATGAACTCCGAGGCGGTGTCGTTCGCACGACGGTCCACCGCGATGTCGTGGAAGGAGCCATAGAAGAACTGGAAGCCGCCCTGCTCCCAGCCCTTTTCGTAGATCGCGCGCCGCTCCTCGTCGCTCACGTCCAGCGCGGAGCGCTCGATCGGCTCGACCGGGAAGCCGCCCGCAGACCAGCGCGCCTTGTCGTAGATCTCCTCGTAGTTCTGCTTCACCTGGTCGAGGAACGCCTTGTCGACGTTTTCGTGGCGCGCCGGGATCGTGTACTGCGGCGTCCGCTGGAAGACGTACAGGTGCTCCGCCGTCTTCGCGATCACGGGGATAGACTGCACGGCGCTCGACCCCGTCCCGATGATGCCCACGCGTTTGCCGCTGAAGTCGACGCCCTCATGCGGCCAGGAACCGGTGTGATACGACGCCCCGGCGAAGCTCTCCCGCCCCTTGATGTTTGGGATCTGGCCCGTCGAAAGACAGCCGATGCCCGTGATCAGGAACTGGGCGGACAGGCGGTCGCCCTTGTCGGTCTCGACGCTCCAGCGTTGCGACCGGTCGTCGTAGTGTGCCTTCGTGACACGGGTGTTGAACTCGATGTTCCGCCGCGAGTCGAACCGGTCAGCGACGTGGTTGAGGTAGCGAAGGATCTCCGGCTGCTCGGGATACTTCCCGCTCCATTCCCAATCCTGCATCAGTTGCTTGTCGAAGCTGAAGCAGTAGATGTATGACTCTGAGTCGCAGCGCGCCCCAGGGTAGCGGTTCCAATACCAGGTGCCGCCGACGTTGTCGCCGGCCTCAAACACCTGCACCGACATCCCGAGGATGTCCCGCAGCCGCTGGTTCATGTAGAGCCCGGCAAAGCCGGCGCCGATCACCACCGCGTCTACTTCTCTGGGTTCGTTCGCCATTTCAAGACTCTCCTGGTTGGGGTGTGAACGGGAAGGGTGTCAGCTCAGCGGAGCGCCGGCTTGCCCTTCGGGACGTTGGCGACGCACGCGCGCACCGCTTTGACCACCTGCTGGAAGCCAAGCTCGCTCCCAGGCAGCGCCAAGAACTGGAAAAAGCCGTGCGTCTGTCCAAGGTGCCGCTTGAAATCCACGGGAACGCCAGCCGCGCGTAGCCGGTCGGCATAGGCCTCGCCCTCATCGCGGAGGACGTCGTACTCCGCGGTCGCGACCACGGCGGGCGGCAAGCCGGCCAAGTCCGCCGCGCGAAGCGGCGAGGCTGCCGGCTCCGCCCGGCGAGCGGGGTCGGGCGCGTAGTGGTCCCAGAACCAGACCATCGACTCCTTGGTCAAGAGCAACTGGTTCTCCGGGTCGGTGTACGACGCGGTGTCGACGTCGCAGTCCGTGACGGGGTAGATGAGCACTTGGAGGTCGACCTTGGGGCCACCCCGGTCGCGGGCCTGTTGCGCCACTACCGCAGCGAGGTTCCCGCCCGCGCTGTCGCCCGCGACGATCAGCGGCACCCCATCGCGGCCGGCGATGGAGCCGAGGTTCGCCGCCGTCCACTTGAGGGCCGAGTAGGCGTCATCCGCGGCCGCCGGGTAGCGATGCTCCGGCGCAAGGCGGTAGTCCACGAGCACGACAGCGCACGAAGTCCGCTCCGCAAGCTTGCGGCCGAGCACCTCATAGTCGTCGATGCTGCCGATGACCCAGCCGCCGCCGTGGTAGTACACCAGGGCGCCGCCGGGCCGTTGGGGCGGGACGAGCACGCGGACGGTGATAGACCCACCAGCGACGGGGACCTCGTGGTCCTCGACGCGGGCCATGGCCGGGCCTGGGCCGTTCATGCTCGCGAACGCTTTGCTCAACGCCCGCGCCTCAGTGGGTGTGCTCTCCGCAAGTGGCTTGCCGCCCGCGGCCGCCGCCCCTTCGAGCATCAACTTTGTCGCCGAATCCACCGGCATGTCGCCCCTCCTGGCAGGATTCGGGGCGTACGCTACAGGTTTTCCCGGTAAGTGTGGTAGGGGCCGTTAAGGCCAATCGGCCGTTCGAACGACCGCCAGATGCGGCTCACCTCCGAAGATCGATGAACCGTAGCGGGACCTGATGCATGACGAGCAGTCCCAGCTCGAGGTCGAGCGCTTCGGCATCGCTGGGAGTGGCGATCGGGCGATAGTACCGGTTGACGTGCGGGTCTTGGGGCGTGATGGCGCCCCGGAACTGGTCCAGCGTCGCCTCATCCGCGGCGACGACGAACTCCGCCACGGCGGTGGCCGGCGCGCGGAAGGGAAGTTCTGTGAAGTTCGGCGCGCTCCGTAGCTGCTTTGAAGCGGGCTGGGCTGGAGTCGCGGGGCCTTCCAGCTCGCCCCCCGTAAGCATCAACCCCGCTCCGTTCACAACCGACGCACCAATAAGGACCACTCCTCCGAGGATAATGTGCGCCGCTGAGAAGCCCGAAAGGACTCGCCCTCTGTGGACACTGCGTGCGATACCCATCTCTATCACCACCAACGACCCCGCGTCTGTCGCTGCGTCTCGTGCGGCGCAAACTAGTCCTCAAGTGGTCGTGTCGTCTGTGGCCCGCTTCACAGAAAGGTAAAGATGCACGCATTCGCGCATAAGGCGTGTACATATGCACTGCACTGTGCCCACACGTCTGGTCTAGGCGGTTGCGCCCACCTTCCCAGCGCCCTAGCGTGCAGCCAGTCAAACGTGGCCGGAGGTGGCGGCGATGCTGCTCTGTGGGGACGGCTACCGGGATTCGCTGCGGCGGTATCAGCCGCGCGTCTTCGTCAACGGAGCGCGCATCCCTTCAGTCGCCGATTCGCCAGCGCTCGCGCCGGGCCTCAACGCGATCGCCGTCACCTACGACTTCGCGCACGACGAGCGCCACCGTCGTCTCCTGACCGTCGAAGACGCATCCGGCAGGATGATCAACCGAATGACCTCGCTCGACCGCACAAGCGACGACCTCCTGACCAAGCTCGAGGCTGTGCGCGTCCTCTGCCGCGAGACCGGGTGCGCGCAACGCTACCTGACCAAAGACGCCGCCAACGGCATCTGGCAGGCGACCTTCCAAGCCGACGCCACCCACGGCACCGAGTATCACCTGCGTTTCGCCGCCTACCTCGACCGCGTCCAACAAGAAGACCTGACGCTCGGGATTGCGATGACCGACGCCAAGGGCGACCGCTCGCAGCGGCCCGGCGCGCAGGCGAACCCCGACGTCTACGTCCACATCACCGAACGCCGGAAGGACGGGATCGTGATCCGCGGGACGAAAGCGATCGTCACGGCGGCGCCGTACGTCCACGAGTTCCTCGTCATGCCTTGCCGCACCATCACACCAGAAGACGCCGTCTTCGCGGTCTGCTGTGCAGTGCCGGCGGACGCGGCCGGCGTGACGATCGTCGCCCGGCCGGCGGGCCGGCCCGGGGAGCCCGGCGCCATCTTTTCGGGCCGGTACGGCCAATCGACGGGCGCTGTGATCTTCGACGATGTCTTCGTCCCCTGGGAACGCGTCTTCATGGCGGGTGAGGTCGACGAGGCGAGCTTGCTCACGACCTCCTACGCGACCCACCACCGCCAGTCGTGCATCGCGGCGCGCGCGGGCTTCGGAGACCTGCTAATCGGCGCTTCGGCGATGATGATCGACGCGAACGGGCTCGACCCGGAACGCCACGGGCACATCCGCGACGCGATGGTGGAATTGATCAGCACCGTGGAGGGGTTCTACGCCTGCGGTGTCGCCGCTTCGGTCACGTCCGCCATCGACGCTTCTGGCGTCGCGATGCCAGACGCGGTGTTCTCGAACGTCGGCAAGCTTCTCCTCGCGACCAAAATCTACGACATGCACCGGCTCGCCCACGAGGTGTCGGGCGGCCTGATCGTCGCCCTTCCCGGCCCGGAAGAGGACCACAACCCGGAAACGGCGGCATCGCTCGCGGCCGTGCTTGGCGGACGCGCTGGGGTCACCGCCGCACATCGGCTCGACGTCGCGCGCCTGGTAGAGGACCTGACCGCGAGCTCCGCGGCGAGTTGGTATTCGGTCATTTCGCTGCATGGCGGCGGCTCGCCGGAAGCGATGAAGCGGGAGATTTGGCGGCAGTATCCGGTCGGCGAAAGACGGGAGATTGCGCAACAGATCCTGGAGCGCGGCATTGATGGCCGCGCTCCAGGGATCACGCACCAACCGGGTCAGTGTTGCTCTTCCGGCTGTTGAGCCGGACGCGCAACGCGCCGGCTGGGAGGCGCCGCTAGGTCAGCGGACGCCGCACGAGGAAGAGCACTTGCTCTTCATGGATTTCCGGGTCGAGTTCGTCGGCCTCGAGCAGTTCGAACCCGGCCCCGCTGAGGATCTCCTCCCAGTCCGCCCGCGAGAAGAGCGCGTGGTGGTGGATGTCGTGGTGGACGGTGACGGTGTCCCCGTCCTTGGTGAGGATGGCGAAGTGGACTTCGTAGGTCTTCTCGCCGGGCTTGGGCGGGAGCGTCCATTCGAAGTAGCGAAGCGAACGCCCATCGGGCGCGTCCTCGCCACCGTCGTCGACGCCGTCCCGGAACGTCTCAGCGATCCCGTCGGGCACGAAGAGGGCGACGCCACCGGGGCGTGTGTGGACGAACGCCGTCGCCACGGCCTCCCGCAGCTTCTCCGGCGTGTCCATGTACTCGATAGCGTCGTGGACGAAGACGGCGTCGAACGTCCGGCCGAGCCGAAGCGTCCGCATGTCGCCTTCGATGTGTTCGAGCTCGGGGTTGAGCTTGCGGCTCTCCGCCAGCATCTCGGGGGAGAGGTCGCTGAGCGTCATCGTGAAGTGGGCCTTCATGTGTGACGCGTTGTTACCGCCGCCGGAGCCAAGCTCAAGCAGCGTGCGGGCCTCGGGAAGCGCACCGCGGAGGGCGGCGGCGTAGTCCGCCGCCTCCTCGGTGTAGTGTTCGGGGGGCGTCAGGACGTGGAACCAAGACGCGAGTTCGCGATACATGCGCACGGAAAAACCTCCAGATGTCATGCGCGGTCGAATGCAGGTCTGCACCGGGCGACAACTGGGCGGGCCTCGTGGCCAGGGCCGGGCGGGTTATGCGGGTGCGCGGGCCATGGGGCCGATTATAGCGCAGCCATGCGCCGCGTGACCTCGTACACCATCTGGCAGTTCAGCCGGAAGCTCTCGATGCTCACGCGCTCGTTGTGGCCATGGACGCCGGCCATCAGTTCGGGCTTGGTCATGCCCCCGCTGAAGCCGTACGAGATCTGGCCACGGTTCCGGAGCTCGGCGCTGTCCGTGAAGCCCACCGTCATCCCCGGGACGACGATCGCGTCTTCCACCATGTCGTGGACCACGTCTTCGATCACCTGGAAGAATTCGTTGTCGTACGGGTTCGCGTCGGAGGAGCGGACATGGACGCGTTCGATCCGGACCTTGGCGTCGTCGATAACGCGCTCCATTTGCCCCTGGAACTCGTCCGGGTCGACCCCCGGGAGGAGGCGGCAGTCGAGCGTCGCCTCGGCGCGGCCGGGGATGACGTTGTGCTTGATGCCCGAGGCCGCCGTGGTCGCGCTGATCGTGTCCATCAACATCGCCCGGAGCCGCAGGTCGCTCGACGCGGCCGCAGTCAACGCCTCGACCGTCGCCTCGCCGCGGTAGACACCCGCCCGGTTGAGGCGCCCGAAGTACTCCTTGAGCACGGGCGAGACGGCGAGTGGCCGCTCCCAGGTCTGGACGCGGTAGAGCGCGCGGACGAGCCGGTCGAGCGCGTTGTCGTCGTGCGGCATCGAGCCGTGGCCGGGCCGTCCTTCGGCGACGAGCCGCAGCCAGAGGGGGCCCTTTTCGGAGACGGCGACGTTGTAGACCGGCCGTTCGACACCAAACAGCTCGGTCGTGCCGCCGCCGCCCTCGTTGAGCACGTACTCCGCGTCCAGCGTTTCTGGGTGCTCGCGGATTATGAATCGCATGCCAAACTCGCTGCCCGCCTCCTCATCCGCCTGGGCGAAGAAGACGACATCGCGAGCGAGCGGGACATTCAGCCGCTTCAGCGTGAGGAACGCCATCAGTTGGGCGACCCCAAGGCCCTTCATGTCGAGCGTCCCGCGGCCCCAGATGTGCCCGTCGACGATCTCTCCAGCGAACGGCTCGCGATCCCAATACTCGCGCTGCACGGGGACGACGTCGGTGTGGTTGAGCAGCATGAACGGCCGCTTGCTGCCGTTGCCCTTCAGCACGGCGCGCAGCGAGACGCGGTCGTCGCCCGCGTCGTAGAGCGTGTAGTCGATGCCTTCCTTCTTGAGGATTGCCCCGAGGAAATCGCAAGCCGCGCGTTCGCGGCCTGGCGGGTTTGACGTGTCCACCCGAATGAACCGGCAGAGGGTATCGATCGCCTCGTCGGTGAGTGCGTCCCAGGAAATTGGCGGGTTGGCTGGCATCGCCAGATGGTACACGGCCGTGCGCGAACGCCCACGGCCGTGCGGGGTGCGGCTCAAGATTTGGGCGACGGTCTTCGGGCGTGGTGAGCGGCGCCTGAAGTTGGGATCGGTGTGCGATGCGACGGTGCGGCCCTCACCCCTCGCCCCCTCCCGACTTCGCGGGAGAGGGGAGATTATGTCTTATCACGGGATGTTGGCGTCGTAGTCCATACCGATTTCGCCCGCGGCGAGGAGGGCGTCGTACTCGGCGTCGGTGTACCCGAGGAGCGTCTTGTAGACGTACCCGTTGTGCTCGCCGAGCGCGACCGGGCCTTGGTAGAACTCGACGGGGGTGGCGGGCATCTGCCAGACCGGGCCGACGAACTCATACGTCTGCCCGTTTTCGATGCGCTGAGCGCGAAAGAATCCGCGGCTCCGCAACTGCGGGTCGTCGAACATCCGGCTCGCCTCCAACACGGGCATGGCGGCAACGCCCCGCGCCTGGAGCCGGTGCGTGAGCTCGTAGTCGTCGTGCTCCCTCGTCCAGGCCGCGATCTGCTGGTCGAGCTCGTCGTGAGCTGCGAGGCGCCCGTCATTCGTCGCGAAACGCGAGTCCGCCGCCCACCCGGGATTCCCCATCTCGTCGCAGAGCGCCAGCCAGCCAGCGTCGGTTTCAACGCTGATCGCAATCCAGCGGTCCAGCTGCTCGACCGCCGTCCCCGGCGACTTGGCCGGATAGACGCCCGACGGCGCGCAGCCGTTCAGGTCCCGGTTGCCAATCGTGGTCTGCACGCGCCGGTTGAGGGCGTAGTCCATGATCGCTTGGGTGAACATCGGCGAGGCGTTCTCTGCCTGGCCGATCTCGATCAGCTGGCCGCGGCCGGTCTTGCGACGTTGGCGGAGCGCGGCCATCACGGCGAACGCGCCCTGCGCCCCGGCCATGTAGTCGCCAGAGAATATCGCCGTCCCATGCGAAGGGTCGGCGTCGGCATACCCTTTGAGCAACTGGTGGCCCATCACGGCCTCAAGGTGCACCCCGAGTGCGCGGGCGTTGTAATACGGCCCAGTGCTGCCATAGGCCGGGACGCGCACAAAGATGATGTTTGGGTTCGCCTCC
Source organism: Dehalococcoidia bacterium (assembly GCA_046152925.1). GTDB lineage: Bacteria > Chloroflexota > Dehalococcoidia > Tepidiformales > Tepidiformaceae > CAMAUF01. The sequence continues at coordinate 6,510 of JBJXFX010000117.1, read as the reverse complement.
CGCAGCCAGTCGTAGGTGATCCCCAGCTTCTCCAGCGTCCCGGTCGCGTTGTTTTCGTACACGACGTCGGAAACGGCGACGAGCTTGCGGAAGACCGCCTTGCCAGCCTCTGTCCGGATGTCGGTCGTCATGCTCTTCTTGTTCCGGTAGAGCGAAACGAAGGTCGGGTTGTAATTCCAGGGGCGGTCGCCGGGTTCGTCGTTCGGCGTGCCGCCACCCCAGGCCGCCGCGATTTTGAGGAGCATGGCGGGCGGGCGGGCCATCGCTCCGCGCGTCATCGGCTGCCAAACGTGGACGTTTTCGACCTTGATGACCTCCGCGCCGAGGTCCGCCATGAGCATCGTCGCGAACGGGCCGGCCCACACCACCGTGAGGTCGACAATCCGGACGCCTTCGAGGGGACGTTTCTGGGTCATCGTGCACCCTCCTGGAGCACAGTCGCGATCGTCGCCTCGCTGCATCCGGCCTCGCGGAGCACCTCAACGGTGTGCTCACCGAGGAGCGGCGCCGGGCGCCGAAGCTCCCAACCGCCCTCGGCGAGGATGAAGGGACGCCCCGGCATTTCGACCGTGCCAAGTGCGGCGTGGCTCACTTCATGCCAGAAGCCGCGGCCCCGGAAGTGCTCGTCTTCGAAAAGGTCTTGCGTCGTAAACAGCGGGCCGCACATCACCTTGGCGCGCCGGGCCTCCGCCCAGACCTCGCGCTTGGTCCGCTCCAGACACCAGACGAGGAAGTTGGCGTTCCACGCTTCGACGACATCGGGCGAGGGGACGTTGCCGCGCGTCCGCGCCTTCACGAAGTCGGGCTCCTTGAGCCAGTCGGCGTAGCCAAGCATGTCGTCGATCCGGTCGGGGCGTAGCGCTGCGTTCGTAAAGTCGACCCACCCGTCGGCACAGGGGTAAATCCCCTGCGGCATGCCGGAGGCGGCGCCGGCCGCGCGCAGCGTCTTTCGCCCCGAGAACTGGTAGGCGATCGCTGTCGCATGACGCCGGTCGACGCCGCCAAAGTGCGTCTCGGCGAGCGCGATTTCGACATGCTGGCCTTCGCCGTTCAACTCCGCGGCCATCACCGTGGCGAGCAAGGCCGGCGCGATTGCCGCGCCCGATTCGAAGAGCGAGGCTGTCCCCGCCATTTTCGTCGGCTCGCGGTCGGTCATGCCCATCGAGTACATCTCGCCTGCGAAGCCGTAAAGCGTGAGGTCGGTCAATCGGTAGTCCCGGTAGGGTCCCGTCTGCCCGAAGTTGGAGATCGAAACGAGCGATATGCCGGGACGCTCGCGTTGGATGAAGTCCCAACCTAGGCCGAGGCGGTCGAGGACGCCCGGCCGGAAGCTCTCAACGACGACGTCGGCCTTTCGGACGAGCGCGGCAACAGCGTCGCGGCCAGCGGCCGTCGCCAGGTCGAGGACGACGCTCCGCTTGTTGCTGTTCAGGAAGAAGAAGGTCCCGCTCTTCTCCGGGTCCGGTGTGTCACCCTGGAACGGGGGCAAGCGGCGGGCAATGTCTCCGCCGGGCCGCTCCACCTTGATGACATCGGCGCCGTAGTCGGCCATGAGTTTGGTCGCGTAGGGCCCAGCGATGTGCTGAGTAAGGTCAAGGACGGTGATGTCGTCGAGCGCCTGCATCCGGTCCGTCCTTAAAGAAGCGCGTAGACGTCGTAAGTGACGCTATTGGCGCCGGGCGCACCGTGTGCGACCGCTTGCACGCGATTGAGCCAGGCGTAGCGCTCGTCGCCCGTTTCGAAGACGGGCGCGGTGCGAAGCTTCGCGGCGCCGCCCTCCGTGACCCCGATGCCGTTATAGGTCATCAGGATCTGGGCGCCGTCCTCGGTCTTGAGCATGATCCGGACATCGAGCTTAAACGAGCCATCGGCCCGGAGCGTGAGCCAGTCGGCGCCGCCCGCTTCGACCGCGCCCTTCAGCTTCGGCCCGTCAAACGTGCCGCCGGTGACGTTAACGATGAGACGGCCACCCTGTGGGGCGCCTTGAAGCATGCCAGCTTGGGCTGTGTTCGCGGTGATCGTGAACAATTTCTCGACGGGAAGCGTCTCTGACAACGTGCGCACTCCTGCGGCTTGGTCGCGGCACTCTAGCACAGGGTCGGGCGTGGCCGCCCGCGCCCGGCGGCTGCCAGGAAAGGGCTTGACAATGCCGGCCGAAAGGTCGCGATTCCGGCCGTCCTTAGGCCAAGCTTCTGCTACGATCTCCGCCACATGGCCAACGTCCTCATTGAACCCCTCGGCGTGCAGGTCCAAATCGAGCCCAACGAGTCCGTCATGGAAGCCGCGGAACGGGCCGGCTATCGCTGGCCGACGCTCTGTGGCGGCGTCGCAATGTGCACCATGTGCTGGGTGCGCATCGAGTCCGGCTCCGAGAACGCCACTCCCATGCGCGACCTCGAACGCGAAGCCCTCGAAATGTACCGCTGGCAGGAGGGCGCCAAACCGGAAGGCGATGTCCGCCTCGGCTGTCAGCTCAAGGTCACCGGCGATGTCACCGTCTTCAAGCGAGGCGTCAACGTCGCTGGGCGCGCAGGCGTCTACCGTTGAGCGAACCCGCGATCATCGAAGCCCGCAACCTAACGAAGGCGTTCGGGCGCCGTGTCGCGGTCAACAACGTCAACCTCACCGTCCCCCGCGGCACCTGTTTCGGCTTCCTCGGCCCCAACGGCGCCGGCAAGACAACGATGATGCGCATGCTCCTTGGCCTGGCGCGGCCGAGCTCCGGCTCGGCCATCGTCCGCGGACACGACGTCAGCAAGGCACGATCCGCAGCGCTCGCACGCGTCGGCGCGATCGTCGAAGAGCCACGCTTCTACCCCTACCTCAGCGGCCAGGCGAATCTCGAAGCCTGGGCCGCGCTGTGGGGAGCGCAAGCAACGGCCCGCATTCCAGGCCTCCTGGAGCGGGTCGGCCTTGGTTCGCGCGGCGCCGACACCGTGAAGAGCTATTCGCAAGGGATGCGCCAGCGCCTCGGGCTCGCCCGCGCGCTGCTCAACGACCCCGAGCTCCTCATCCTCGATGAGCCGACCAACGGGCTCGACGTCCAGGGCATGCAGGAGTTCCGCCTGATGGTCCGCGAGATGGTCGAGCGCGAAGGGCGGACCGTCTTCATCTCCTCGCATCAGCTCCACGAACTTGAGCGGATCGTCGATAGCGTCGCGATCGTGAATCAAGGGACGGTCGTCATCGAAGGGCCTATGGCGACGCTCATCGCGGCTGGCGAACAGGGCGTCCTCGTCGATAGCGACGATGAACCCGGCCTCCGGGCGGTCGCGGGCGCGTTCCCCGGGGTCCGAGGGATCGACCGCCGCGCCGATGGCTCGTTCTTCGTCGACGTCTCGCCCTCGCGGGAGACATTGGTCGCGCTCAACCGGGCGCTGGTCGCCGCCGGGATCCCGGTCGCTCAAATCCACCGCAGCCAGCAATCGCTTGAGGAGCGTTACATGACGATCACGGGCGAGGGCGAGCCTGTCGGCGGAAAGACGAGCGCCGGATGATTGAAATCCTGCGTCAAGAGCTCCGCAAAGTCGCTGGCCGGCGCGGTTCGTTCTGGTCCGCGATCGGCCTCACGTTCGCCCTGATCGCCACGATCGTGGTCGCCTCGATCATCGTCGACGCCACCCAGGATGACCCGACGGGCGGCAAAGAAGCCGTGGACCTGTACACGGGCCTCCTGTTCGTGCCGCTCGTTGCCTTTGTCCTGGTCGCGTCGCTCGGCGGCGCGTGGGACTTCGCGAACGGCACCTTTCGCTACTTAGTGGTCACGGGCCGCCGGCCCTGGCAGCTGGTCGCCTTCGCCGGGGCAGGCGTCACGCTCGCGAGTCTGACGGTGACGGCGCCCTACGTCGTGGCAGGCATCGCCCAAGCGTTCATCTTCCCCCAAGACGAATTCGGTCCGAACTCCGGGCCAGCGTCGGGCTCGGATATAGCCTCCTTCGTCTGGTGGTGCTTCGCCCAGGTCACGTTCTGGTCCATTGTCGCGTTCGCCGTCGGCGCGCTGCTCCGCTCGAGCGGCGCGGGCATCGCCGTCGCGCTGGTCTTCTTCTTCGGCGGGTTCCCGCTCGCGGCGTTGATCAGCGTACTGAGCGAGACCCTGGCCGAAGCGATGCCCAACATCGCGATCACCATCGTCGCAGGCGGAGACGTCGACGACGAGGCATCGCTTCCGCAGGCGATCGTGACCACGATTGGATGGCTGGTCGCATTCATTGGGGCCGCGATTTTCCGGGCCGAACGCTCTGAGTACTGACGCGAAGCTACCTCTGGTTGGTGACGACCACGTCCTGGCCGACGGCCGAATCATCCTTGATAAACGCGAGCACTTGCGCTGCGATGTCCTCTGGCTGAAGCATCGTCGTCACCGCGATCGCGGGTTCGAGCCACTTCGCGGGTGTCTGGCCGTCGCCCGTCTTCGCGATGATCGCGGTGTCCACCATGCCGGGCAGGACGGCGTTGACGCGGACGTTCTCGGTGTCCTTCAACATTGCGCAGCCCTTGGTGAAGAGGATCACAGCGGCCTTGGTCGCAGCGTAGATCGGGTCCATCGGCATCGGGGCGAGGCCGGCCACGGAGGCGGTGTTCACCACGGCGCCGCCGCCCCGCTTGCGCATGTACTTCACGGCTTCGCGCGTCCCCATGATCACGCCGGCGACGTTCACGCCGATCACGAGCGCGACCTTCTGGTTGGAGACATCGGGCCAGTTCGGGTTGCCGCCAGTCATGATACCCGCGTTGTTGTGGACGATGTCGATGCCGCCGTAGATCGCCTCCGCGGCGGAGAAGAGACCCTCGATGCCTGCAGGGTCCGACACGTCAGCGTGGACGTACGTCGCCGCGCCACCAGCCGAACGGATCGCGGCGACCGTCGCCTGGCCACCGGCGTCGTCGACATCGGCGACCACGACCTGCGCGCCTTCGGCCGCGAGGGCCTTCGCCGTTGAGCGGCCAATCCCCGAGCCTCCGCCCGTCACGACTGCGACTTTGCCCCTGATCTCCATGGATGCTCCTCGTCGGCGGCCGCCAGTCAGCGTGCGGCCGGAATGTGCTGCCGGATTCTAGCAGGGCCCTGCGCCCTTGGCTGGACAGCCAGGCACGGTGCCAGGCAGAATCCGGAGATGGCATGGCTCGCCCCAGCAGACCCCGCCCGGCCCCCGTTCGAAGCGTGGCTCTCGCATCGCCCGGAGCTCCGCGACCTCTATAAGCGCTTCTACGGTGCGATTTGGGACGAAGGGCTTCTGCCGCGCTCTATCGTGGAGCTTTGCCGGCTCCGGATCGCCCAACTCCATGATTGCGCAGCGGAACTCGCCGTCCGCGACCCGGAGGCTGGCCTGAGCGAGGAGCAACTGCAACAACTCGACTGGTGGGAACGCTCCGCGGCGTTCTCACCGGCTGAGAAGGCGGCGCTCAGCCTCGCCGAAAAGATGCCCTGGGCTCACCACCAAATCGAGGACGCGGAATACGCCGAGCTGCGCAACCACCTGAGCGAGCCGCAAACAGTGGCGCTCACCGTCGCCCTCGCCCTGATGGACGCGAACTGCCGCCTGCGGCTCGTGTTCGACCTCGAACCCTCCGCCGCCACGTCCGTGCCCTCGGCCGCCGGGCCTCTTCACTAAGGAGCAAACCATGTCGACTGTCCCACGCGTGTCTTCCGCCATCCCTGGCCAGCCAGCGAGCTTCGGCACCGTTATGGCCCAAGAGCCACGACTCGCCGGACGTTTCGGCGAACTCTATGCGACCTTCTGGAGCAAGGGCGTCGTCGACCATCGGACCAAGGAGGTCGCCCGGATGCGCAACGCCCGGGTGACCGACTGCGGCTTCTGAAAGAACGTGCGCTTCGCCGTGGCGCGAAGCGAAGGCCTCGAAGAGGAACAGGTCGAGCTGATCGCTGATGGGTACGACCAGGCGAGCTTGTCCGAGCGCGACAAGGCGACGCTCACTCTGACGGACGCGATCATCGGCGACCCGCGAAGCCTGACGGCCGCTCAGCGCGTGCAAATCCGTGCGCAGATGGGCGAGCCCGAAATCGTCGAAGTCGCCCTCGGCGTCGGGCTGTTCATGGGCCTGAGTAAGGTCTTGATCACGCTCGGCCTCGAACCCGACGTGATGGAGACGACCATCGTCCCGACGCCAGGGAGCCGCTAGCCCGCTGTCGGGGCCTGCCTTCATTGACGGGCCCTTTCGTTCTCATTAGGATCGGCTTAACTGGCCACCCGTCCAACTCACGGAGCGGCTCGCCACGACCTACCCCGGAGGAGATTGCAGTCATGGTGATGGAAGCTACCCGCACAACGCTGCGGACCCCGACCCAGAAGTACCCCGAGCCCGACCTGGGCTCTGAACTGCTCGCGAAAGAGCGCTACACCGGCTGGGACTTCGCCAAGCGTGAATGGGACCGCATGTGGACCAAGGTCTGGAACATGGCCGGCCGCGAGCAGGATGTCCAGAACGTCGGCGACTACTTCACGACCGAGCTCGGCACCGAGTCCTTCATCATCGTCCGCGAAAAGGAAG
>JBJXFX010000095.1:0-23310 GCA_046152925.1 Dehalococcoidia bacterium | reverse complement strand
ATTCCTCCGAAGAGCACCCCTGGTTCGTCGAATCGCGCGCCTCACGGAGTTCGTCGAAACGCGATTGGTACTACTGGCGCGACCCCAAGCCCGACGGGTCGCCACCGAACAACTGGCGCGCGATCTTCGGCGGGCCGGCCTGGGAATGGGACGAACCGACCGGGCAGTACTACCTCCACACCTTCCTCAAAGAACAACCCGACCTCAACTGGCGCAACCCCGAGGTCGTCGCCGCGATGCACGGCGTGTTGCGGTTCTGGTTCGAGCGCGGCATCGATGGCTTCCGCGTCGACGCACTCCATATGCTGATCAAGCACCCGGATCTCCCCGATAACCCGGTCAACGAGCGCTGGGACGAGGGCGACCGGGACGCCAACCGGGTCGTCCGCAAGTACAGCCAGAACTGGCCAGACCTCTTCGACGCCGTCAGTGACATGAGCGAGGTATTCGACGAATTTCCCGGCACGATGGCAGTCGGCGAGGTCGTCGGCCGGCCCGAAACGCTCGCCCGCTACGTCGACAACAATGGGCGGCCGGGGCTCCATCTCGCCTTCAACTTCCAGTTCATTGGTGAGGATGGCCGGCCGTCGGCTTGGACGCCCGAACGCTTCCGCGAAATCCTCGCGGCCTACAACGTCGCGCTGCCGCCAGGAGCGCAGCCGTGCTACGCCTTCGGCAACCACGACCGCTCCCGCTTCATCAGCCGTCACAACGCCGACGGTCGTGGCTTCGAGCGGGCCCGTGGCGCGGCACTGCTCTTGCTCGGCCTGCGCGGGACGCCGTTCTTGTACTACGGCGAAGAGATCGGGATGAGCGACGTGGCCATTCCCGCGGACCAGTTACAAGACCCGGCGCGCTTCCTTTGGGAAGGGCGCGACCCAGAGCGGACGCCGATGCAATGGGACGCCAGCCCCGGCCGGGGGTTCACGAGCGGGACACCCTGGCTCCCCTTCGGCCCGGCGACAATCAATGCCGAGGCGCAATCCGGCGACCCAGATTCGCTTCTCAGCTTGTATCGCCGCGCCATCCGGATCAGAAAGCGCGAACCCGCATTGCACGCGGGAGAGGAGCTCGTCCTCGGCCAAGGGCCTGATGTTTTCGTCAGCTTGCGCCGCGCCCCGGATGGCCGCGAGGTGCTGATCGCGGTCAACACCGCAACCGCGCCGCGGCCTCTCCCGGTGCCGGTCTCCGGCGGTGAAGTCCTGATCGCCACCGACCGGCGGCTCGACGGCGTGCGGATCCATGGGGCATTCACGCTCCCCGCCCTCGTCGCCGTCTGGATCGGGCTGTAGCGCCCCGCGCAGGGCTGGTATCGTGTGCCGATGGCACAACAACGTCGCGTCAAGCTCGGCAAAGACGGTAAGCCGGCCCCAATCCGCGAAGATGACCTCCCGATGAGCCGCCAGGAAGCCGCGGACCTCCCCGGCGAGGCCGAGTCCTGCAACTGTCCTCGCCTGGAAGCCGAGGACTGGCACGAAATCGAGAGCGACTGGAGCGACGCCGCCTTCCTTCGTGGGCACATGTGGGCGTTCATGGGCGTACCGATCGGCTATGGGGCCGCCCGCCGCAAACTGTTTTCCCGCGCCCAGAAAACGGGAAGCCCAGCTCCGGACGACGCCATGGTCATCATCGGCTCCGGCCGCATGCGGCGGCCCATCTTGCTCGAGGTCGAAGACGCCCCGGGCTCCGCGACACGTCCGGGAGGCATCGCTTTCAGCCGGCTGGTCCCGGCGCCCATGGGCCGGATGAAGAAGATGGTCGGGGAGACCGTCGACATCGCCACCAAGCGCTATCGCCGTAAGCCCGACGCGATCTGGATTTGGTACCTCACCTGCGCGGTCTGCTCGGCGCCGCGAGAGTTCGAGACGCTGATCATCGCCCACTACCGCGACAAGAAATGAGCAACGGGGACCAGCTCGAAATCGTGCTTTGGACCCTGCTCGCGACCGCGCTGGGCTCCGTGATCGGGGCGGAGCGCGAGTTCCGAGGTCATGAGGCCGGGATCCGCACCTCCGGCCTGGTGGCCGGCGCGGCGGCCATCTTCGGGCTCGTTTCGACGCAATACGGCGCCGAGGGGCGCGTGGCGGCCGGCGTCGTCCAGGGCATCGGATTCTTGGGCGCGGGCCTCATCCTTCGTCGTCGCAGCTCGGTCGCCGGCGTCACCACGGCGGCATCGGTCTGGCTTGTCGCGGGGATCGGGTTGCTCGTCGCAGCGGAGCTCTGGCTCACGGCCACCCTGCTGACCGCCGCCTACGTCGTGCTCTTGGAGCTCGGCGGCGTCTCCGACTGGGTCTATCTCAAGGGCCGCCAACTCCGCGCGAAGAAGAAGCCGCTCCGCGACCCACCCGAACGCGACCTCCGTGAGCCCGAAGGCGACCGTTACCCGTAGCCGAACGGCGCTGCATCGAGCAGGCCGCGCTGGTTGCCCGTCTCGAGACAGTGCTCGTCGCGGCTCCACTCGCGGTCTCGCAGGCTCCACCCCTGACGGCGGTCGGCGAGATACATCTCGATCCAGGCGTCGAGCTGGGCCCGGAGCTCCGGACGCCGGACGGGAGCGAGCACCTCGATCCGCTCGTCGAGGTTCCGCTTCATGATGTCGGCGCTCCCGATGTAGACCTCGGGGAACCCGCCGTTCTCGAACCGGTAGATGCGCGAATGCTCCAAGAACCGGCCAATGACGCTGACGACGCGGATATTCTCGCTCAGCCCCGGGATACCCGGCCGCAGACGGCAAATCCCCCGGCAGATGAGGTCGACTTTGACGCCCGCCTGGCCAGCCTCATACAGCAGGCGGCAGAGGTCGCGGTCTTCGATCGCGTTGACCTTGAGCACGACGCGGGCGAGCTTGCCGGCTTTGGCCGCCGCAATCTCTCGCCGGATCCGTGTCTCCAGGCCGCTGCGCAAGCTCTCCGGCGCGACAAGCAACTCTCGCGTCGCGATGTGCTCGCTATACCCCGTGAGATGGTTGAACACGCGCACAAGGTCCGCACCGATCACCGGGTCCGCGGTGAACAGGCCGAGGTCGGTGTAGATCCGCGCCGTCTTCGAGTTGTAGTTCCCGGTGCCGATGTGCGCGTAGAGGGTGGTGCCGCCCGGTTCGTCCCGGACAACCAGGCAAATCTTGCTGTGCACCTTCATGTTCGGTTGGCCGTAGGCCACGTGGACGCCAGCGTTCTCCAGCCGCCGGGCCCACACGATGTTGTTCGCCTCGTCGAATCGCGCCGTCAGCTCCACAAGCACCGCGACCTGCTTGCCGCGTTCCGCCGCCTCGATCAGCGACGCCAAGATCGGTGAGTCGTCCGACGTCCGGTAGAGCGTCTGCTTGATTGCGACCACCGCCCGGTCGGCCGCCGCCTCATCCACGAACCGGACGACCGTCGCGTCGAACGACTCATACGGGTGATGGACGAGGATGTCGCGCTCGCGGATGGCGGCGAACAGCTCGGCTGGGTCGTCGACGCCAACGAACGTCGCCGGGATGGCCGGCGTAAAGGGCGCCTCGGAAAGCTCTGGCAGCGGCAACGTGCCGATCTGCATCAGGTCGGCCAAGCCCAGCGGGCCTTCAGTCACGTAGACATCCGAAGGCGCGAGCTCCAGCTCTTCGAGCAGCAAATCAAGCCGGCTCTGCGGAAGCGTCCCACCCACCGCGATGCCCACCGCCTCGTTCAGGCGGCGGCGCCGAAGCCCACTTTCGATCACCTCGAGCAGGTCGCTCGCTTCTTCGCCAGGGGTCCCGATCTCGGCGCTGCGCAACACCTGGAGCACTTGCCAATTGGTGATTTCCATCCCCGGGAAGAGCATCCCAAGGTGGGCGGCGATCACGTCTTCGATCAAGACGTACCGGTGGTCGCCCGCATCGAGGAATCGCGGCCGATTCTGCGGCACTTTCACGCGGGCGAAGCGGTCCACGCCCGTCGCCGGATGACGCACGTTCAACGTGAGCGACAAGCTGCCGCTGGAAATGAACGGGAACGGATGCGAAGGGTCGACGACCAGGGGGGTGAGGACGGGGAAGATCGCTCGCTCGAAGTAGGCCGTCAGGCCCGCCTGCGCCACCGGTTCAAGTTCGGCGTAGGCGACGACGCGGATGCCACGTTCCGCGAGCAGCGGACGCAGCGCCGCCCACGTCTCCTCCATGGCGCGGCGTTGCGCATGGGAACGCTCGACGACCAGATCGAGCTGTTCGCCCACCGTGAGGCCGTCCACCGTGGCCATCCGCGCATCGGAGCGCAGCGCGCGCTTCAGCCAGCCAACCCGCTTCCCGAGGAATTCATCGAGGTTGCTCGCCGTAATCGCGACGAACTTCACGCGTTCGAGGAGCGGGACCCGCGCATCCTTGGCCTCAGCGAGGACACGGTCGTTGAAGTCGAGCCAGCTCAGCTCACGGTTGGCGTAGAGTAGCGGCGAATCGAGATCGAACTCGGGAGTGTGCTCGGCGTCCACGGCGGCCTCGGTCACAGGGCGATGATCAAAGCATAGCCGAGTGTAGGCAGCCCGACCTGGTGCTTAGATTCGCACACCGACGTTAACGATCGCTCGCGAAGGCGGCGACTACGGCAGGACGGTGGTCCCGGCGCCGCGCCAGCCGGTCAGCGCCCCGGCCACTCGGCCATCGACGATCTGCGCGGGGACGCCAAGCCGCGAGGCGTGGAGGCAGGCCTCGACCTTCGGGATCATCCCGCCCGAAATCACGCCTTCAGCGATGAGCGCCGCGGCCCGTGCTCCTGACAGCTCGGGGATGACCAGCCCGTCGCTCCCGCGGACGCCATCGACATCCGTGAGGAACAAGAGGCGCTCACCGCCGACGGCGGCGGCGATGTTCCCCGCCACGGTGTCGGCATTCACGTTGACCAGCTGGTCGGCCCCTTCCCCCGGGACACAGCCAATCGGGCCGATCACCGGGATGATCCCCGCATCACGCAGGGCCCGTATCGGTGCGGCGTTGACGCGCTGCGGCTCGCCGACGAAGCCAAGCGCAGGGTCGGCCAAGCGGCATTCCAGCACGCGCCCATCGGCCCCGCAAAACCCCACGGCCGTCGCGCCAGCGGCATTGATCGCGGCCACGATGCGCTTGTTCACGAGCCCCGCAAACACCGCGACGACGACGGGCAGCACCTGCTCGTCGGTCACCCGGAGGCCGCGCTCGAACCGCGACGGGATGTTCATCCGTTCCAGCCAGCGGCTCGCCTCCGCCCCGCCGCCATGGACCACGACCGGCACCTGGCCCGCTTTGGCCAACGCCGCGACGTCGCGAAACGTCGTGTCCGCCGACCCGAGCGTGCTCCCACCGATCTTGATCACGAGCGGGCCGCTCACGTCGTGTAATCCGCGTTCAGGTGGACGTACTCCGGCGTCAGGTCACAACCCCAGGCCGTGGCGGTCGCGTCACCCGCGCCGAGGTCGATCACGATCGGCACCTCGTCCGCCTTCATCCGCTGCGAAACGTCCGCCGCGTCGAACCCTGTGGGGCGCTCATGTTCGAAGACCCGGACACCGCAGAGGTCGATCGTGACGTCTGCCTCGTCGAACGTGACCTCCGACCGCCCGATTATCGCCGAGATCCGCCCCCAGTTCGGGTCGGCCCCGTGCACAGCAGACTTCAGCAAGTACGACGTGGTAACCAGCCGCGCGAGATGACGCGCTTCGCTTTCCGTCTTCGCGCCCCGGACGACCGCCTCGATCATCCGCGTCGAGCCCTCACCATCGCGTGCAATTTCGCGAGCGAGGTGGGCGCACATCGCGCGCAGCCCCTCGCGGAACTCGCCAGCAAGCGGCGAGGCGCCATCGATGACGTCGAGCCCGGGCGCCGGCTGCCGGGCGAACACCAGCACCGTGTCGCTCGGGCTGGTGTCCGTATCGATCGCGAGCATGTTGAAGGAGCGGTCGACCGCGGCCCGGAGCTCTGCCTGGAGAAACCCGTGGTCGACGGCGGCGTCCGTCGTCAGGTAGGCGAGCATCGTCGCCATGTTCGGGTGGATCATCGCCGCACCTTTGCAACAGCCAGCGATGACATACGGCCCCACGCGCACCGATCCATGCTTCGGGTGCGTATCCGTCGTCGTGATCGACCGGCTGAAATCCGCGCCGCCCTCCGGCCTCAGGCTGATCGCGGCGACCCCGGCCATGATCTTGTCCATCGGCAGGAATTGGCCGATCACGCCTGTGCTCCCGACGAGCACGTCAGTCGGCTTGAGCCCGAGCTTGCCGGCGACCACCGCCGCCATCGTCTTCGCGTCGGCGATGCCCTGGGCGCCTGTGCTGGAGTTCGCGTTGCCCGAATTCACGACGACGGCCCGCGCCGTCCCGTCGCTCATGTGCTCGACGTTGACGTCGACCGCCGCCGAGCGGAAGCGGTTCTTCGTGAACGTGCCAGCGACCACGCACGGGTGGTCCGAGGCGAGGATGCCGATGTCCAGCTTGCCCGCGCCGTAGGTCTTGATCCCTGCGAACGTCGCCCCCGCTCGCCAGCCGGGCGTATCGGTCACGTTCCCGTTCGGGTCGACGGCGATCATGGGTACACCGCCGGCAGGTCCAAGCCGGTCTTCTGGTCGAGGCCCAGCATGAGGTTCATGTTCTCGATCGCTTGGCCCGCTGCGCCCTTGACGAGGTTATCGAGCACGCCGATCGCAACCAACACGCCGTTCCGGGCGTCCACCGAGACGTGGACGAGGCACATGTTGTTCCCGAGGGTGTGCTTCGTATGTGGCGGCGCTTCGACGACGCGCGTGAAGGGCGCGGTCGCATAGAACGACTTGTAGAGCTCAGTCACCTGCGCCTTGGTCACGTCCTTTGCCAGATGGGCGTAGCAGGTCGCGTGGATCCCGCGGGTCATCGGCACCAGGTGGGGTACGAAGGTGACCTTTGGGGCGGGCCCTTCGCCACGCGCGGCGGCCAACTCCTGGGCAATCTCGGGCTGGTGGTTGTGGTTCGCCACCTTGTACGCGGAAACGTCCTCGTTCACTTCGCTGTAGCCGTAGCTCCCGCCCGTGCCCCGGCCGGCGCCGGAAATCCCCGACTTCGCGTCCACGATGATCTGCGGCTCGATGATGCCCTCCGCAAACGCGGGCGCCAGCGCAAGGATCGAGGCGGCCGGATAGCAGCCGGGGTTGGCCACGAGCGTCGCACGGGTGATCGCGGCCCGGTTCAGCTCCGGGAGGCCATAGACCGCCTGCGAGAGGCGCCCCGGGAACGGGTGCGGCTTCCCGTACCACTCGACATGGGCCTCGGGTGACTTCAAGCGGAAGTCGGCTGCGATATCGATCACCGGTATGCCCTGCACGATGAACGGCTCGCAGGCCTCGGCGCTGGCCGCCGTCGGAAGCGCCGACATCACGAGGTCGACTTCGGTCTCGACCTGGTCGGTGATCACCAAACGGTCGTATTGAGCGATGTGGGGAAACGCTTCACCCAGGACTTGGCCAGCGAGCGAACGGCCCGTCGCGGCGACGAGTTCCGCCTCTGGGTGGTTCCACAAGAGCCGCGCGGCTTCCATGCCCGCGTAGCCAGTCACGTTGATCATGGCAATGCGCTTTTTGTTCACCCAAGGGATTGTCGGTGTATCAGGCGATGCAATCCATAGACCAAGAATCCGCTACCCTGAGACAGGCGACGGTGGGATCTTTCTTTTTCGAAAGAGCTAGCATGCGAAATCTGGATATTACGTTCATCGGCACAGGGAATGCGTTTTCCCCCGCCGGCCTCTGCTGCAACGGCTTCTTGGTCAACCGGCAGTTCCTCTTCGACGCCCCACCGCAGTCGCTCTCCTCCCTGAACACCATCGGGATCGACGCCAACGAGATCGACGCCGTCGTCATTAGTCACCACCACGGCGACCACTTTCTCGGCCTCCCGTTCCTCCTCTTGCACTGGCGCTGGAAGGGCCGGACCAAGCCCGTCCGGATCATTGGGCCGCGGGGGACGGAAGCGCTCGGCAAAGACATCGCCGAAAAGGTCTTCCCCGGCGTCCTCAGCGGCACGAGCTACGACCTCGAGTGGTTGGATGCCGCGCCCGGCAGCCCAGTCCTCCTCAAGGGCCTCGAAGTCGAGCCGCACCTGATGACGCACGATGAGGGCCTTGAGATGTGCCTCGGCTACGGCATCCGCGTCGGCCGTCACCGCCTCGGCTACACGGGCGACACGATCCTCTGCGACTCGGTGATGGACCTCGCCCGCAGCTCAGACATCCTGATCAGCGAATGTGCCTCGCGCGATGGCAAGGTCCCCGTCCACATGAACCTGCTCGACGACATGCCGATCGTCCGGGCCGCGATGAAACCCGAAGCTGAACTGATCCTCACGCACATCAGCCCCGATGTAGACACCAACGGGATGAAGCTGACGCGCGTCGCGAAGGACTTCGAGACCTACACCTTCTAACGGCGCCCTTCGAGCACGTCTGCGTTCGCCCGCTCGCGCGCCGCCGCTTCGAGCAGCGCCGCCCGCGCATCGGGGTCTGCTTCGGCCGCCGCAAGCTGGTCGTAGATGGCCGCGCCGCCGCGTTCCAGCTGCGCCAGCGATTGCTTGGTCGCCGATGGCGAGAGGCCCTCAAAGAGCGTGGCCATCGTCTGCGCCGGCGTCTTGCGCGGTTCGAGCACGATCTGCGTCTGTGTAATCAGCGCCAGCAAGTTGCCCGCTTCGCCGAGCACCCGCGTCTGCCAAACGTACGTCCGGCCGCCCCGATGCAATGCGCTGCATTCGCCGCGGACCAGCGTCCCGGCCGCGCCCGGCGCGAAGAAGTTCGTTTTGGACTCGATCGTTGTCGTCCCTTGGCCGGGCTTGAGGTTGAGTGCCGTGCCCATCGCCCCGAGCGTGTCGGCAAACGCCATAATCGCGCCGCCGTGCATGATCCCCGGCACCGTACAGAGGTCGTCGCGCACGGCAATCGTCGCCACCACGCGGTCGCTCGCCGCCTCGACAACCTCCATGCCCAGCAGCCCGGGGAAGAAGCCCTTCCGCGCTGCGTTCAATCGTGCGACCAGTTCGTCCATCCGTGGCCCCCTTGTCCGTGCCCGCGAGCCTAGCACCCGCGGGCCAGCGCTGGCTCCGTCTTCCGGCCGACCTGGCCGAACGTCTCCCGCGCGCCGACTGTCTCGATAGGACCAATCGGGGCAGTGGCTATGCGAGTCGGACTGATCTTGGAGTTCTCACCGAAGAAGGGCGAAACGCTCGGCACGCTTCTCAGGACGGTCATGGCGGCCGCGCCCGGCCTTTCGGTTGGGTTCTTGATGCGCGAGACGCCCGTCGAAGGCCAGGGCACGGCCTGCGTCGCGCGCGTCACCAAGCGCTTCCCCGAAATGGCCCAGTTCCAAGTCGACCTCCCGAACGGCCCCGGCCTGCCAGGGTCGCGCCCCGCGTTGAGCAACATGGCGGCTGGCGGCGTGCCAGCGAGTCCGGCGCCAATCGAGACCCTCGTCGCGATCGCCGACGGCGTCCCGCGCTCCTTCCCCTTCCACATGGTGACAATGACGCTCCAATCGCCGGAGTTCGGCGAACCTGCCCCCATTTCCGGACCGATGCGCGTCCTCAACCCGGGGATCATCCTCCAGGACAGCTGGTGGGTTTCCGGGAGGCAGCGGAGCGCGGTCGTGACAGCCGTCGTCGAAGGCGACCCCAAGGCGAAGGGTCTCCCGCCCCTGCCGCCGGCCCTGGAGGCCGTCGTCAAAGCGCTTGGCAAGCCGCGCAGCAAGCAGAACTTCCCCATCCCCGACCCTGCGACGGCCACCGAGCCCGTCGTTCCGGGCTTCCCTCGGGTGGGGCCACCCGCGAACCCTGAGGTCGCCCAGCTGGTGGACAGTTTCCGGGCGCGCTACCAGGAGTGGGTCGCGGCGCTCGCGCTGCCCCACGTCCTCCCGGATGTCCGGCAGCTGCTCGCTTCGCGACTCTCTGGTGGTTTCGGCGAAAAACCGGGCCCAATGAAGCCTGCGCTCGTCGAGGCGTTCAAGCCCCTCGGCTACGACTGTAAAGCCCGTTCCGGGACCTACACCCTCCGTCGCCGCACGCCGACGAATCACATCGTCGAGATCCACATGGATGTCGGGACCTGGAGCCAGTCCTACCTCGGCTTCTACAAGCTCCTCGCACCCGGGGGCCGCGTGACAATCGGACTCCCTGCTGGCCCAGGAATGGGCACCCCCGCCGTGCAATACCCAATCGGAGGCCCGGAAGGCTGGCAGCAGATCGTCGACAACCTCGCGGTCATCGTGGAAGCGCTCGACCGCGAGCTCGCCGCTCCGGTGTGCGCTGCCTGGGGCCCCGCCCCAGAGTGGTTCGACCCGGCTGGTTAAGCGGAGAGAACACTCGTTCTAACGTGCTACACTGGCTCGGCGGGGACGGGCCATTCGGCCGGCCGCAATCTCTCCGGTGGCGACGCACGTGCCCCTCGACCACATCTCCGTCCGCGGCGCGCGGGAGCATAACCTCAAGAACATCGATGTCCGCATCCCGCGCGATAAGCTCGTCGTGATCACGGGCCTCTCAGGGTCGGGCAAGTCGTCGCTCGCTTTCGATACGATCTACGCGGAAGGCCAGCGACGTTACGTCGAGTCCCTCTCCGCCTACGCCCGCCAGTTCCTCGGCCTCATGGAGAAGCCCGACGTCGACCACATCGACGGCCTAAGCCCGGCGATCTCGATCGACCAGAAATCGACCTCGAACAACCCGCGGTCCACCGTCGGCACGGTCACGGAAATCTACGACTACATGCGGCTCCTCTGGGCGCGGGTCGGCCGCCCACACTGTCCCCAATGCGGGCGCCCCATCGAACGCCAAACCGTCCAGCAGATCACAGATACGGTCCTCGCGTACCCCGAGGGGTCGCGGCTCCTCCTCCTCGCGCCGCTCACCCGTGCTAAAAAGGGCGAGCACAGCGGCATCTTTGACGAAGCGCGAAAGGCCGGCTTTGTCCGGGTGCGGATCAACGGCGAAGTGTATGACCTCGACGAAGCGCCCCCGCTCGACAAGAAGAAGCGCCATGACATCGATGTCGTCGTCGACCGCCTCGTCGTCCCCGCGCCGGGCAGCGACCCGACCGCCACTAGCCGAATCGCCGATAGCGTCGAGACGGCGTTGAAGGTCGGCCAAGGCACGATGCTCGTAGCGACTTCGCCCAGGCCCGGCCAATCCGCGGACGAGGAGCGAATCTTCAGCGAGCACTTCGCCTGCGCGTACGACGGCACCTCGATCGGCGAAATCGAGCCGCGCACCTTCTCGTTCAACAGTCCTCACGGCGCCTGTTCCAAGTGCACCGGCCTCGGCGTGGAAATGCAGATCGACCCGGCCCTCGTCATCCCCGACCGGACGAAGTCGATCCGCGAGGGCGCCGTCGAGCCCTGGTCCAAGACCGCGAGTGTCGCCGGTTGGTACACGCGGATGCTCGACGGCGTGGCCGAACACATGGGCTTCACGCCCGAAACACCGATGCGCGACCTGACGCCCGAGCAGCTCAACGCCGTGCTCTTCGGCACCGGCGATACGGTCCTACCACTCAAGTTCACGAACCAGTACGGCCGGACGCAGGTCTACGACTCCAAGTTCGAAGGCGTCGTCACCAATCTCGACCGCCGCTACAAAGAGACCGACTCCGATTACGTCCGCACCGAGATTGAGAAGTACATGTCGGCCATCCCGTGCCCCGTCTGCAAGGGCCGGCGGCTCCGCCCCGAGGCTTTGAGCGTCCTGATCGATGGGACGCCGATCGCTGCCGTGACGGGCTTGAGCATCACTTCCGCCAAGACGTACTTCGACCGGCTCGGCGGCCCGGAGACGCCCCTCAGCACCCGCGAACAGACGATCGCCGTCCAGATCCTCAAAGAGATCCGCGGCCGCCTCGAGTTCCTCGTCGACGTGGGCCTCGAATACCTCACCCTCGACCGCACCTCCGGCACCCTTTCGGGCGGCGAATCGCAGCGCATCCGGCTGGCGACCCAGATCGGCTCCGCCCTCATGGGCGTCCTCTACATCTGCGACGAGCCCTCCATCGGCCTCCACCCGATCGACGGCGACCGCCTGATCAAGACGCTCGAGCGCCTGCGCGACCTCGGCAACACCGTCCTCGTGGTCGAACACGACGAGGCGATGATGCGCGCCGCCGACTGGATCATCGACATGGGGCCTGGCGCGGGCATCCATGGCGGCGAGCTTGTCGCTGAAGGCGGGATGGCCGACATCATGGCCGTCGAACGCAGCATCACGGGCGCCTACCTCAGCGGCCGCCGCGAAATCCCGCTCCCCGCCCAGCGGCGCCCCGGCAATGGCAAAGTCGTCCGGATCCGCGGCGCCCGCGAAAACAACTTGCGTGACATCGACGTCGAGTTCCCGCTCGGCAAGTTCGTCGCCGTGACCGGCGTTTCGGGCTCTGGGAAGTCGTCACTCGTCACGGACATCCTTGTCGCGCGGGCTTCGAACGTGCTCCACGGCGCGCACACCAAGCCGGGCCTCCACGACGCGGTCGAAGGCATCGAACACCTCGACAAGATCATCGACATCGACCAATCGCCCATCGGCCGCACGCCGCGCTCCAACCCGGCTACCTACACCAACGCCTTCGGGATCATCCGCGACATGTTTGCGGCGGTCCCCGAAGCCCGCGCACGCGGCTACAAGGCCGGCCGCTTTAGCTTCAACGTCAAAGGCGGCCGCTGCGAAGAATGCTCGGGCGACGGCTACAAAATCGTCGAGATGCAGTTCCTCCCCGACGTGACCGTCCCCTGTGAGATCTGCCATGGCAAGCGCTACAACCGCGAGGCGCTCGAAATCCTCTTTCGCGGCAAGAACATCGCGGAAGTGCTCGACATGACGGTGAGCGAAGCCTGCGAGTTCTTCGAGCGCTTCCCACGCGTGAAGCGCATCCTCGACACCCTCGAAGCGACGGGCCTCGGCTACATCAAAATCGGCCAGCCCGCGACCACGCTTTCCGGCGGCGAGGCCCAGCGGATCAAGCTCGCCAGCGAGCTCTCGCGCCGCTCCACCGGCCGCACACTCTACGTCCTCGACGAGCCGACGACCGGGCTCTCGTTCCAGGATGTCGCCCACCTCCTCCACGTCCTCCAACGCCTCGCCGACGCGGGTAACACCGTGCTCGTCATCGAACATCACCTCGACGTCATCAAAGCGGCCGACCACATCATCGACCTCGGCCCCTATGGCGGCGACCGCGGCGGCCAAATCATCGCGACCGGCACGCCGGAAGAGGTCGCGGCCGTGCCGAACAGTTTCACTGGCCAATACCTGCGGCCGATCCTCGCCGCCGCCGGGAAGCTCCCGTTCGCAACGCTGGTCACGCCAGTCGCGGAACCTGAGCCACTCATCGCCGCGAGCCGCGCGGGCGACACGCTCGCCACGCGCATTGCGCGCGAGTCAGCGCCCGTCGCGGAGCGTCCGCAGACGAAGGCCGCGCAAAAGCGCGCGAAGCAGGCCGCCAACCCCCGCAAAGAGACCGACAGCGAGCGCAACCTCCGCGAACACCGGGAGCGGACGCTCGATACCGCCGCCGACTGACTCCGCCCTAGCCCGCCGCCCGCACCAGCGCCGTTACCGCAATTCCAGCTCCCACCACGGCCAGAAACGGCGCCCGAGCCAACTGCGCCGCCACCGCCGCGGCCAACCCCGCGGCGCGGGCGTCCAGCGTGAGGCTCGACCCGCTCGCGAACGTCCCCAGCAGGATCAGCGTGCTCAACAACCCCGCTGGCACGAGGCCACTCACGTGCTGCACCCGCCGGTCTTCGAGCCAGCGCACCGGCAACACATAGCCCAGGAGCTTGAGCCCAAAGCAGCCAAGCGACGCGATCATGATGGCCAGCGTCACGGTGCCGCCCTTCGTCGCGGCGCGGTCGCGACCCCCAGCGCAAGCAAGGCCGCCGCCGCGAGCAACAGCGGCACACCGCTCGCTGTCAGGCCCACCGCCGCCAGCGCCACGGCCCCGCCGAGCGCCGCCGCCGTCCACGGCAGCCGCCCGCGCATCCGCGGCCAAAGCAACGCCACAAACGCGGCAGGCGCGGCAGCGTCGAGGCCCAAGTCGCGCGGGTCGGACAAAATGCGGCTGCTGAGCGCCCCGGCGAGCGTCGCTAGGTTCCAGAAGAGAAACACCGTGACACCCGTCACCCAGAACCCGACGCGCGCGGCACGCGGCTCGGGCTGGATGCTCATCGCTGCCGATTCGTCGAGCGTCATCTGCGCCGTCAGGAGTTTCCGCCACCCCACGGGCCCGACGAGCGGCGCGACTCGCAGCCCGTAGAACATGTTCCGGCTCCCGATCAGCAGCGCTGAGACCACCGCGGAGAAGCCGGCCCCGCCGCTCCCAACCTCCGCCGCGAACGCGAACTGCGAAGCCCCGGTGAACATCACGAGCGAGAGGAAGCACGCTTCCCACACCTCGAGCCCCGCCGCGGTCGCGATCGCCCCGAACGACGCGCCATACGCACCCGTCACCACGCCGACGGCGAGCGAGTCCCGCACCACCCGCTGCCGGAGGAAGTCGCCCACCCCCGAAGCGTAGAGTGCGCGCCAGTTACGACGGCGAAGTGGGACTCCGAGAGTGGTGAACCCTCGTGTCAGCCATATACCGGCCACACAGTCTCGGGACGCTCCCGCTCGCCCAACAGTTCCCTGAGCCGCACCTCGTTGTTTTCCTCTCCACGGCGACCCTGCTACGCTCGATTGGCGTCAAGAGCGCGCGCCTTCGGGCGCCCGGCAACCTGGTTTCGCCTCCAAGGTGCCAGCAACGACGCGGCCCAGCAGTGGGCAACAAAAGGCGGGCAGATGGCCCGCCCCTCGGTCGAGGGGCCTCCTCCGCAGTGCGTGAGCGTGCCTCCCTCCCCGGCGGGGCTCCGACTGTCCTCCAACCTGACCACGGTCGATATGGAGAAACACACCCGGATGATCCGCCCATGAACGAACGCAAGCTCCTCACATCGGAGTCGGTCACCGAAGGCCACCCCGACAAAATCTGCGACCAGATTTCTGACTCGGTCCTCGACGCGATCTACGCTCAGGACCCGATGGCCCGCGTCGCCTGCGAGACCGCCATCACCAACGGCCTCGTCCTCGTCACCGGCGAGATCACCACGTCCGCGTGGGTCGATATCCCCGGCCTCGTGCGTTCCACGATCCGTGACATTGGCTACACCTCGTCCGAGATCGGCTTCGATTGCGAAACCTGCGGCGTCATCACCGCGATCAGCGAACAATCGCCCGACATCAAGGGCGCCGTCGACGCCGCCATCGAAGTCCGCCGCACCGGCGGCGGCAGCGACGAGCTCGACCGCGGCGCCGGCGACCAGGGCATGATGATCGGCTTCGCCTGCGATGAAACGCCCGAGCTCATGCCGCTCACCATCTCGCTCGCCCACAAAATGACCCGCGCACTCGCGGAGAAGCGCAAGAGCGGCGCGCTCCCCTGGCTGCGCCCCGACGGCAAATCTCAGGTCACGATCGAGTACGACGACGATTGGCACCCCATCCGGGCCGAAGCGCTCGTCATCTCGACCCAGCACGACCCCGACGTCGACCAGGAGACGATCCTCAGCGACATCTCGGGGCAGATCATTCGGCCCGTCGTCGGCGAGCGGATGATCGACGACAAGACGCGGATTTACGTCAACCCGTCGGGCCGCTTCGTCGTGGGCGGCCCGAAAGGCGACGCGGGCCTCACCGGCCGCAAGATCATCGTCGATAGCTACGGCGGCATCGCCCGTCACGGTGGCGGCGCCTTCAGCGGCAAGGACCCCACGAAAGTCGACCGCTCGGGCGCCTACGCGGCACGTTGGGTCGCCAAGACGATAGTCGCGGCCGGGCTCGCCCGCCGCTGCGAAGTGCTGGTCTCCTACGCGATCGGCGTCGCCCAGCCCACCTCGCTCTGGGTGGAGACGTTCCATACGGGGGCGATCCGCGACGCGGATATCCTCAGGGCCGTCCGCCAAGTCTTCGACCTCCGGCCCGGCGCGATCATCCGCGACCTCGACCTTCGCCGGCCGATCTATCGTCAGACTGCGGCCTACGGGCACTTCGGCCGCACCGACCTCAACGTTCCTTGGGAAGACACTTCCCGCGCGGCGGCCCTCAAGGCAGCGGCAGGACGATAACCAAGCGCAAAGGGGGCCGGATGGACGCCATCGTGCTTGTCGGGGGCCTCGGGACGCGCCTGCGCCCCCTCACCCTCACGCGCCACAAGAGCCTGGTGCCCGTCCTCGGGAGGGCCGCGATCGAGTACCTCTTCGACTGGCTCGAACGGGCTGGTTTCGAACGCGCCGTGCTCGCGGTCGGCCGGTTCAACGATGACCTCGCGGACGCCTACGCCGGCGGACGCCCCGGCAAGCTCACGGTCGAAGTCATCCGCGAGCAGGAGCGCCTCGAATCCGGCGGCGCGATCCGCTACGCCGTCGAAACGGCGAACGTTCAGGGTCGCTTCGCCGTCCTCAACGGCGATGTGTTCGTGGATTTCGACTTCCGCGCCGCCCTCGCCCAACACGAGGCCCGGGGCGCCGACCTGACGCTCGCCCTCTACGAAGTCCCAAACCCGTCGCAGTACGGCGTGGCCGTGCTCGATGACGACGATATGGTGATCGGCTTCGTCGAAAAGCCGCCCGCCGGGACCGAGGCGAGCAAGCTCGTCAACGCCGGCGTCTGGATTTTCGAACCTGGCCTCGTCGCCCAGATCCCGCCCGGCCCAGTCCGCGTCGAGGAGACGCTCTTCCCGTCGCTCGTCGGGCGCGGGCGGCCCGTCCTTGGGTACACCTTCTCCGGCGTCTGGGCCGACATCGGCACCCCCGCCCGCTATTTGGAGCTGACGCAGACCCTCCTCGCACGCGACGGACTCGCGTACTTCGGGCCCGGCGCGGTCGTGGACGCACGCTCCCAGGTCTCCGCCTCGTCGCTTGGCGACCGCACGACCATCGAGCCGGACGCCATCGTCACCGAATCCGTCCTCTGGGAGGACATCCGGGTCGGGGCCGGCGCGCGGATCAGCCGAAGCATCCTCGCCGATGGCGTCCAGGTCGGCGCCGGGGCCGTGCTCGACGGCGCGGTCGTCGGCGCTGGCGCGATCATCCCTACCGGGCTGAACGTGAAGCCCGGTACCCTCATCGAACCGCACAGCACCGCAGGAGCCAGCTGAAATGGCGATCAACCCCGTGCGCTTTGGCACCGATGGCTGGCGCGCCATCATCGCGGAAGAGTTCACCTTCGAAAACGTGCGCGCCTGCGCCCAAGCCACGGCTGAGCACTTTCTCGAGCGCGAACGCGCCGCCGGCCGCTCGCTGCCGCGCCATATGGTCGTCGGCTTCGATACGCGTTTTCACTCGGAAGCGTTCGCCATCGATGTGGCGAGGGTCCTCGCCGGGAACGGCTTCCGCGTCCAGCTCGCCGACCGCCCGGCCCCGACACCGGCGCTCTCGTACGCGATCGTCAGCTCCGGCGCGGCTGGGGGGATCATCGTCACGAGCAGCCACAATCCAGCGACTTACAACGGCATCAAGGTGAAGCCCGATTACGGTGGCAGCGCCAGCCCGGAGATCGTCGCCGACATCGAGCGCCGCGTGCCCGGCATCCTCTTCCTCGGCGCCGTGAAGCGGGCGCCGGCCGATTCAGACGCGATCCGGCGCTTCGACCCCATCGGCCGCTACTACGCGGGGCTCCAGAAGCAGGTCGACTTGCCGCGGGTCCGCGCGGCGGGCCTGCGCGTCGCCGCCGACCCGATGTTCGGCGCCGGCGCCGGCCTCCTCTCCGAGATCCTCGCGGGCGGCCCGACCTCAGTGACTGAAATCCACGCCGACCGGAATCCCTCCTTCCCTGGCCTCCGCGCCCCCGAACCCATCGACTCGAACCTCGGGGCCTTGATGGCGCTCGTCGCTGGTGGCAGCTTCGATTGCGGCCTGGCGAACGACGGCGACGCCGACCGCGTCGGCTTCGTGGATGAACACGGGGCCTACGTCGACCAGCTCCGCACCTTCGCCATCCTCGTCGAATACCTGCTCGGCGTACGGGGGCTCCGTGGCGGCGTCGTGAAGTCCGTCACGACCTCGAGGATGGCGTCGCTATTGGCAGCGCACTACGGCGTGCCGCTCTTCGAAACGCCAGTCGGCTTCAAACACATTGGGCCGTTGATGATCGAGCAGGACGCGCTGATCGGCGGCGAAGAGAGCGGCGGCTACGGCTTCCGCGGGCATATCCCGGAGCGCGACGGGATCCTCGCAGACCTCCTGCTCCTCGACTTTATGGCAACCACAGGGAAACGCCCGAGCGAGATGCTTGCGTCCGTGTTCGCCATCACCGGCCCCCACTTCTACCAGCGTATCGACTTCGACCTGGAGCCCGGCACGAATGCGGCCGTCAAGGCTTTGCTCGATAGCCGCGCGCCGGACGAGATCGCTGGCCGCCCGGTCGTTGGCGTCGACCGTGTCGACGGGTGGCGCTTCCTCATCCCTGAAGGCTGGCTCTTGCTTCGCCTCTCCGGCACAGAGCCCCTCCTTCGCGTCTACACAGAGGTCACCGACGCCTCGCTGGTCACCCCGGTGCTCGACGCGGGCATCGCGCTCGCTGGTCGCGCGCGGTGAGCGAGCCTCCGGCTCGACCCGACCCGGATGGGATGCTGGCCCACGCCGAGGCGCTCGGGGCCGAGCTCGTCCGCAGTTGGCAGCGCTCACGAAGCGTGACGCTGCCCTGGGGGCAAGGCGACTTCGCTGGGCTGATCATCGCCGGAGTGGGCGGCTCCGCTTCCGCGGCCGACGCGTTCGCCTCGCTGGTCGCCGACGAATCGACCATCCCGGTCCAGGTCGTGCGAGGCTGGCGCCTCCCCGGCTGGGCAGGCCCGCGCACGCTGGTCGCCGTTTCCTCCTATAGCGGCAGCACCGAAGAGGCGCTCGCGATGTACGCCGACGCGAAGGCCCGCGGCTGCGCGATCGTCGCGGTCACCGCTGGCGGCCAGCTCGGTGCGCTCGCGGCCTCCCAGGGCCGCCCAATCTTCAACATCGACTACTCCAGCCAGCCACGCGCGGCCTTCGCCCACGGCCTCGGCCCGCTGCTCGCGCTCGGCGCCCAAACCGGCATCAGCTCCATCGATGACACCGTCGTTGCCGAGGCCGCTGCAGCCCACGAGCGGGCCGTCCGCGAGCTTTCGCCCGGCGGCGCCTTCCCAGCGGCCAGCCTCGCTGCGGAATTGACCGGCCGTCATCCCTGGGTCGCCGGAGGAGGACACCTGACGACCGCGGCCGTCCGCTTCAAGAACCAGCTCGCGGAAAACGCCAAGGTGATCGCGGCCGCCGAAAGCCTCCCCGAGGCAGGCCACAACCTCGTCGTTGGCCTCGATGGCCCCGCACCCGAACGGGCGGACGTGACACTCGTGACCTTCGAGTCCGGCTCCTTCGCCCCGACGCCCCTGGCCGGGCGCTTCGAGGCGTTCACCTCGCTCTTCGCGGAAGCCGGCGTCTCCGTGCGCCGTCACCTCATCACGGAAGCGAGCCGCTTGGCCGAGCTGCTCGTCGCGGTTGCGATCGGCGACATCGTCTCGGTCCGCCTCGCCATGCTCCGCGGGATCGACCCAACGCCGATCCGGGCGATCGACGAGTTGAAGCGCCGGTCCGAGGCCCACGCCCGCGACGGGCGCTGACCCTCCCGCGGCCTGTCCACCACGGCCCACGGCGTCGATTCTTTGATCCATGGGAGCGGTGCAACTCCAGCTGATTGATGGGCAGCGTTCGCTCGCGTGGACGATCGGGCCCGATGGTGCGCGCATCGGCCGGGCCGCGCCCTGTGAGATCGCCATCCCCTCGCTCCAAGTGTCGCGTGAACACGCAAGAATCCGCTTTCGCGATGGGGTCTACCTACTCGAAGACCTCGGCAGCCGCAACGGGACGCTGGTCAACGGTCGGCCCGCCCGAATCGGCGGCCAAATCCTCGAAGACGGCGACATCATCCTGCTCGGCGACACCATCGAAATCACCGCCCGCCTGATCGAGGCCAACTCCCAGTCCCGCGTGGTCGCGGATCTCCGCCGCGGCGAGGTCTGGGTTGGCGCGGTCCAGGTAAAGCCAGCCTTGCCTGCCGGGCAGCTCGAGCTGCTCGCGCTGCTCCTTCGGACCAGCGGCCAAATCGTGGGACATCCGGCCGTCGTGGCCGCCGCCTGGCCCGGCGTCGACCCCGCCGCGGTCGACGCCGCAGCGGTTGACCAGGTGCTGAGGCGCATCGAGAACCGCCTGCGCGCAGCGGGCTGGAGGGGCTCGCTCGGCACCGTCACGGCCGCCGGCGGAGTCCGAAGCGCCATCTTCGAAGAGCTCAGAAGCGAAAGCGCGGCCTGATTGCTCAGGCCGCGCTTTGGTCGTGCGATGCGCCGCGAAAGGGTCGTTAGGCCCTCGGAAGGCCCAGCCCCCGCGTCGCGATGATGTTCCGCTGGATTTCGCTGGTCCCGCCGGCGAGCGTCTCGCGCACCTGGTCCACGTAGCGGTAGGCGTTCATCCCCTTCATCGGCGCGCGCTCGTCGGTGATGTCGCCCCAGAGGCCCATCATCTTCGCAGCCGTCTTCGCCGTCCGCTGGATGAGTTCCGTGTTGAACAGCTTGGCGATGGACGACTCGTAGTTCGGGATTTGGCCGGCCGCCTGCATCGAGATGATCCGGTGGGCGAGCAGCGTCGCCGTCTGGACCTCGACCCAGCGTTCGACCCACTGCGTCCGGACAGCGCGGTAGTCGCTTGGGGCGATCTCCGCCTTATGCTCGCGCATCCAGGCGAGGTTTCGCTCCACAACCTGGCGGCTCCCGATCGAGTTGCCGATCGACGACCGTTCGAAGTCGAGCGTCGTCGTGCCGACGTACCAACCGCGGTTGACCTCGCCGATGATGTTCTTCGATGGGACGCGGACGTCCTCGAAGAAGACCTCGTTGAAGTCGTGGCCGCCGGCCATATTCACGAGCGGCCGCACCGTGATGCCCGGCGTCTTCATATCGAAGAGGAAGTAGGTGATGCCACGGTGCTTCGGCGCGTCCGGGTCCGTCCGCGCCAGGCAGAACATCCAGTCGGCGATGTGCGCGAGGCTCGTCCAAATCTTCTGGCCGTTGATGATCCAGTCGTCGCCATCGCGGACGGCGCGAGTTTGGAGCGACGCGAGGTCGGAGCCGGAGCCCGGTTCGCTATAGCCCTGGCACCACTGGACCGACCCATCAAGGATGCGCGGGATGTGCTGGCGCTTCTGGTCTTCGGTGCCGTGCGTGATCAGCGTCGGCCCGAGCATCATCACGCCGAGACCGCCCACGTTGGGCGCGCGGTGCTCCGCGAACTCCTCGTTGAGGATGAACTGCTCCATCGGGCTGAGGCCCGCGCCGCCGTATTCCTGGGGCCACGCCGGGGCCACCCAGCCGCGAGCGGCGAGCGCACCACGCCACTTATCCCACATCGGCTTGGTGTCCTTCGGGGCGCGTGCGTAAAACTGGCCCGTCAGCGCCTCAGGGAGCTCGTCCTTGAGGAACGCGCGGACCTCGTCGCGCCAGACGGCCTGGCTCGCGGAGTCTCGGAAGTCCATGGGGTCACCTCGGATGTGCGCCAGCCCAGCCGGCGCGCAGAGTAGAGTGCAACAAGGAAAGCGCATGACCGGCTGGCCGTCCAGTTTCCGGTGCGCCCGTGGCCGGGGCGGGCTCGCCAAGGGCGATCCTCCAGCCAGGTCCCGACGACGGTAGAATCTCCGGCAACGATATCCGGTCGAACGCGTGCTTCGCGGACACCTCGGCGTTCACGCGCGTCGCCCATCAGGCGAGGCCCCTCACGATGACCGCAGTCTCACTCTTCCACCCGTTCGGCGACTTCGAACAGACCGTCGAGGCGGTCAACGCTGCCGAGGCCGCAGGCTTCGACGGCTGCCTGTTTGGCGAGCACCATGGCGCGCCCGGCAACGACCGGCCCCAGCTCCTCATCTTGCTCGCGGCGCTTGCCGGCCGGACGCGACGGATCAAGCTCGGCACCTCCATCCTCCTCAGCGCCCTCGCCGACCCCGTGCAGGTCGCTGAGTCCGCCGCGATGGTCGACGTCATTTCCGGCGGGCGGCTGATCCTCGGCCTCGGGCTCGGCTACCAGCCACAGGACTTCCGCCAGTTCGGCATCCCCTTCGCCCAGCGCACGTCACGCTTCGAAGAGAGCGTCCAGGTCATCCGCAAAGCCTTCACCGATGAGCGCCTTTCGTTCGCCGGCAAGCGCTTCCGCTACGACGACATTGCGGTCTACCCGAAGCCCATCCAACGGCCGCATCCACCGATCTGGCTCGCGGCCTGGTCGATCCCCGGCGCAGCGCGGGCCGGGCAGCTCGGCGACGCCTATGTCACGGACCCGATCCAGAACCTGCGGGCCATCACCGCCTTCAACGCGGCCTATCGCGCGGCCGCAGACCGGGCGGAGCGGCCCGCGGACGTCGTCATCATGCGCGAAATCCTCTGTGCGCCGACACGCGCCGAAGCCATCGACCGCTACGCGGACGGCCTCATGCGGACCTACCGATACTACTTCGCGAACAACGCCTTCAACCTCGACTATGAGCCCTGGGCAGCGAAGGTCAGCTCCGCCGCGGACCTGACGTTCGAGATGCTGGCGCAGGACCGCGTGATCTACGGCTCGCCGGCCGATTGCCTTGGACAGCTCGAACACTGGGTGCGGACGCTCGGCGCCTCACACGTGCAGCTCACCGTGCCCTATCCGCCTGCAGAGGCGACGCGCGAGGGCCAGCTTCGACAGATCGGGTATCTCGGCGAGGCGCTTCTCCCGAAGCTCCAAGCGCTCACGCCGTAGCGGGCGCCTCGGTCAGCGCGACCCGCATCCCATCGCGCGCCACCCGGATCGGACCCGGGTAGATCGCCTGCATCCCGGCGACGAACACCGCCTCGCGCGCCGAATCGGCCGGCACGGGCGGGATCAGATGCGTGAGGACGAGTTCGCCGACGCCGCAATCGCGGGCTACCTCCGCAACCGTCAGCGTCGGGATGTGGTAGCTCGGCACATCGCGCAGGAGCTCGGCCTGGTTCGTGCGCCCGCCCGCGTGAAGTCCGGTCGCCCACGCCTCGATCAGCGCCGTGTTGATCGCCTCGCAGACGAGCATCTGGGCGCCCAGGGATGCGGTCCGCAAGCCGGGGCAATCCGTCGTGTCCCCCGAAAAGACGACCGAGCGCCCACCAAAGCGCGCGCGGAAGCCCAGTGCGGGGACGACCGGGAAGTGGTTGACCTCGAAGCTCTCGAGCACGAGGCCGCCGGCCTCGAAGAAGGCGTTGGGCTCGCCCGTGACCGGGATTTCGTGGACGACGACCTCCGCCCCGGCAGCGATGAGCTTGTCGCCGTGGTGCGCCTTGCG